>JBEKTB010000012.1:0-41589 GCA_049516495.1 Occallatibacter sp. | reverse complement strand
ATCATGCGCAATCCGCGCGCGCCCACCTTGCGGGCCAGGGCCTCGCGGGCGACGGCAGCGGTGGCTTCCGGGGTAAAGTGCAGACGAACGTTCTCGAACTCAAACAGCCTCTGGTACTGCTTGAGAATCGCGTTCCGCGGCTTGGAAAGGATCTCGATCAGCGCGGCTTCGTCCAGTTCATCCAGGATGCCCATGACCGGCAGCCGGCCCACAAACTCGGGAATCAGGCCGTACTTGATCAGGTCCTGCGGCTCGGTGCGGCGCAGCAGTTCGGTGTCGCGATGGGAACGGCTGGTGGCTGCATCGGCTTCGGCATCGGCGGCCTTGAAGCCCAGGGCCTTTTTGCCCACGCGACGGCCCACGACGCGTTCCAGACCTACAAACGCGCCACCGCAAATGAACAGGATGTTGGTGGTGTCGACGGCGGTGAATTCCTGGTGCGGGTGCTTGCGTCCGCCCTGCGGCGGCACATTGGCGACGGTGCCCTCGAGGATTTTGAGCAGCGCCTGTTGCACGCCCTCCCCCGACACGTCGCGGGTGATGGAAGGGTTCTCGTCCTTGCGGCCGATCTTGTCGATTTCGTCGATGTAGATGATGCCCTGCTGCGCGCGGGTCACGTCCCCGTCGGCGGCCTGCAATAGCTTGAGGATGATGTTCTCCACATCCTCGCCCACGTAGCCAGCTTCAGTCAGCGTGGTGGCGTCCACAATGGCGAACGGCACGTCGAGCATCTTGGCCAGGGTGTGCGCCAGCAATGTCTTGCCCGAGCCGGTGGGGCCGATGAGCAGGATGTTCGACTTGGCGAGCTCCACTTCGTTGTTGCGCATGCGGTTCATCTGAATGCGCTTGTAGTGGTTGTACACGGCCACGGCCAGCTTCTTCTTGGTCTGGTCCTGCCCGATCACAAAGTCGTCGAGGAAGCTCTTCACTTCCTGCGGTTTGGGCAGGTGGCCGGCGGCGTTGGCGGGATGAGCTTCGCCACGGTCGTCCTCGAGTATGGAGTTGCAGACGGCTACGCACTCATCGCATATATACGCGCGAGGGTAGTCGCTGGGCGACGAGATGAGCTTGGCCACGGCGTCCTGAGACTTGTGACAGAACGAGCAGCGCAGTGCTTCTTCGGGTCCCGTTCGCGTTTTCATTGGTTTACTTCCTTTGGACGAGCATGTTCAAGCTGGTTGAATTCCGCTACGTGCGGACCGGCCTTTTGCGTGCACTGCTACGTGCGGGGCCGGTCAATGATTTCGTCGACGATGCCGTATTCCTTGGCCTGCTGCGAATTCATGATGAAGTCGCGCTCGACGTCGCGCTCGATCCGATCCAAAGGCTGCCCGGTATGTCTGGCCATCAGGGTGTTGGTGATCTCGCGAATGCGTAGAATTTCGCGCGCATGAATGTCGATATCGGTGGCCTGGCCGCTCAATCCGCCCATCGACGGCTGATGGATAAGAATCCTCGAATTCGGCAGTGCAAACCGCTTGCCCTTGGTGCCGGCCAGCAGCAGAAACGCGCCCATGCTGGCCGCCTGCCCAATGCAGTACGTGACTACGTTGTTCTTGATGAACTGCATGGTGTCGTAGATGGCCAGTCCGGCGGTGATGGAGCCGCCGGGCGAGTTGATGTAGAGCGATACGTCCTTCTCCGGGTCTTCGCCCTGGAGAAAGAGCATCTGGGCAACGATGAGATTGGCGACCTGGTCATCGATCGGCGTACCCAGGAAGATAATGTTGTCGCGCAGCAGACGGGAATAGATGTCGTAGGCGCGCTCGCCCCGGCTCGTCTGCTCAACCACCATGGGAACCAATGCCATTGAGTCTCTCGCTCTTTCATTGGGGACGCTTGCTCCCCATTTCTTTGTAGGCGTGCGGACCTGCCCTTGTCAGTGCGGGACCGCACTCCCTTCCGAGGTTTTTGCCACCCTATGCGGGCAGCCGTTCGTAGAGCAGACTCGCGGTCTTCTCGCGCCGCAATTGTTCCCGGATTCTAGCCAGTCCGCCTTCTGCCGTCAAACGCGAGCGTAACGTCTCGATCGGTTCCCTGGACTGCAAGGCTGCAATTTGCAACTCGCGGTCCATTTCCTCGTCGCTGACGTCGATGCTTTCTTCGCTGGCAATCCGGTCCAACAGGATTGAGGCCTTCACCTCGGCGACTGCGCTGTCGCGCTGGGCAGACCGCAGGCGGACAAAGTCCAGCTTGCGCATCTGCTCGGTGTCCATCCCCTGCGCCGCCAAAGCCCGCAGCCCGCGCTCCAGGCGCGTGTCAATCTGCTCCTGCACCAGCGACTCGGGAACCGCGAACGAATAGCGCTCGGTGAGCGCGGCGAACAGCCGGTCCTTGGTTTCGCCTTCCACGCTGCGGCGCTTGCGGTTGGCCATGTGCTCGCGAACCCGGTTTTCCAGTTCAGCCAAGCTCTCGTAAGCGCCCAGTTCCTTGGCAAAATCGTCGTTCAGCTCCGGCACGGTGCGCTTCTTGATGGCCTTGACCTCGACCTCGTACGCTACCGTCTTTCCAGCCAGCTTGCTATCGGCATAATCGGCCGGATAGATCACCTCGGCCTTCAGTTCCTGGCCGGGCCTGGCTCCGCGCAGGGTGGTGGTAAATGCCTCCACCGTGTCCTTGCCGCCAATCTCCACCAGGGTGTCTTCCCCGGCGAGCGGGGCGGCTTCCGGATCGCCCTCGACTTGACCTTTATAGGAGATTTGCGCCCAGTCGCCGTCCTTCAGGGGCCGGTCTTCCTCGACCGGTTCCACCGTGGCGCGCGAGTCCCGCAACTGTTCCAGTTCCTGCTGATACTCTTCTTCGGTCACCTCGACCGCGGGCTTGGGCACCGTGACATCCTTGTATCCCTCGATCGAAAAATCGGGGATGAACTCGAAAACCGCCTTCACGTGCAGCGGCTGGCCGTCGTCGACGGTCAACTCGGTGATTTGCGGCTGGCCCACGGGCTTGACGCCCAGATCTGCCACTGCCTTGTTGAACCGCTCGGGCAGCAGACTATCGATCACTTCCTTGCGAATCTCGTTCGAATAACGGCGCTTGACCACCGTCTCCGGCACCTTGCCGGCGCGGAATCCGGGAATCTTGGCGTACTTCCGATAGCCCGCAACCACCTTGCCGTAGGCCTTGGAGACCTCTTCGGCGGGGACGTCCAGCACCACTTCGCGGGTGCATTCGGGGTTCAGAACCGGACCGTGCTGATGGTCGTGGCCCTCGTGCTCGTGGCCGTGGCCGTCATGGTCATGCTCGTGCCCGTGTTCCATGCCGGCTTCCGCAGCCTCGGGCGCATCAGGTTGGGGGGTGTTTTCGATGGTGTCGGTAGAACTCAACGTTTTGCCTTCCATGCGCAAAAAAGCGCCGAACAAACTGTGATTCCGGGTCGCAGCGCCAAGCGGAAAACTGCCGCCTGGTTCGGTCTGCAAACTGCCGTTCAGGGCTACACCTTGCCGGCTCTTGCTGAAGACGGCTACCGTCGGCTGCCGCTCAGAAGGATTCCAGCACCGTGCGGCCGGGGAAATACCTTTCTCATGGTAAGAGGGTTTGCAGGAAGGGTCAAACCGGACGGGCAGGTTTCCGGACCGGAGGGCATCGCCAAAGGCACGTTACTGTTCGGTGACCCGGAAATCGGTGACCCGAAAACCCGAATCGCAGGGAGCTTGCGGCGGAAATCAGAGTTCAGCCCCTGCTGGTTTGCGAACATACGGCAAAAAACGCGGATGGGCAGCGCCGCATGCGGCGTAGTAGTTGCGGGCTTCGTCCAGGCTCAGGGCTCCATTCACGGTGAGGCGAACGTCGGAGGCATCCTCATCTTCCTGCCCGTCATCCTCCCACCAGCACACCGGGCACAAGGCCAGCGCCGCTGGCGCCTCCAGCGTCCGGAATCCGCAGCACGGGCAACGAAAACGAGTCTCCACCACTACTCCCCTTTTGGATTGACGGCTAATCGGGGCTGAAAGTTTACCGAACCTGGCGCGCCGGGCCGCAAGTTGGTAAACGGCACGAGCGGCACCGGTAGTAGAATCACGGGCCAGGAGACAAGTCCCATACTCATGAACAATCCTGACGCCCTATTCGCCCTTCGCCGCAGCCGTTTCCAAGGCCGCGCAAGCCGTCCTTTCTGGAGCCGTTTGTCGATGATTCTTGCACTTCTGGCCGCCGTGCCGGGCGCAAAATCCGCCCTGGCCCAGCAAAACGTCACCACCGCGCGGTTACATGTGGCCATCGTGGGTCTCGTCCATGGTCACGTGGAGGGCTTCCTTTCCGCCCTGCCACAACACCCGGACGTGGAACTTGTGGGCATTGCCGACCCCGATCCGGCGTTGGCGCAGAAATACGCGCACAAGTACTCGTTGCGGCAGAGCCTGTTCTTCACCAGCACAGAAGCAATGATTGAGGCCACGCACCCGCAGGCCGTACTGGTCTATACCGCCATCGGCGATCATCGCAAAGTGATCGAGACAGCAGCCCGCTACGGCGTTTCCGTCATGGTGGAAAAGCCGCTGACCATCTCACTCGACGACGCCCTGGCCATCCGTAAAGTCGCCCGCGAACACCATATTCATGTGCTGGTCAACTACGAGACCACCTGGTACGCAAGCAACAAGGCTGCTTACGACGAAGCGGAGCAGGGCCGACTGGGCGCGATCCGCCGCGTTGTGGTTCACGACGGCCACCAGGGTCCGGCCGAAATCGGCGTTCAGCCGGAGTTTCTCAACTGGCTCACCGACCCCGCCAGGAACGGCGCCGGCTCACTCTATGACTTTGGCTGCTACGGCGTGGACCTGATGACCTGGCTGATGCACGGCGAGACTCCGCTCACCGTGACCGCCGTGGTGACCCAGGACAAGCCGCAGATCTATCCCAGGGTGGACGACGACTCGACCATCGTGCTGGCTTATCCCCATGCGCAGGCGGTGATTCAGGGCTCGTGGAACTGGCCGTTCGCCCGCAAGGACATGGAAGTCTACGGCGCCACCGGCTACGCCATCACTGTCGGCCCCGACCACATTCGTCTGCGCCATGAGCACGACGCCGACGAGCGGCTCACGACGGCCGCTCCGCTGGTCGCGCCGCAGACGGACTCCTTGAGCTACCTGGCCGCCGTGCTGCGCGGGCAGTTGGAGCCCAAGGGCGACCTGACTGCGCTCGACACCAACGTTGTGGTCATGCAAATTCTCGATGCCGCCCGCGAGTCCGCGCGCACCGGCAAAAGCGTGCACCTGACGAAGCTGGAAGAATAACTGCTCCACCACACGCTGCCGTGTCCCATCCTTTTCGCTGTCTTATCGCGGAAAGGGTGGGAAACCAACTGTGTCTCCGTCAGGGAATCTCTGAACAAGTTGCAGGAGGCCCGCTCATCCCCCAGGGGCTAAAGCCCGGTTGATCTTGGTGAACTTAATGTACGGGCTAAAGCCCGTACCCTTCAGGCTAAAGCCCGGACCTTTCAAATCGCCGGCTTATTCAGAGGCTCCTCAGGTAGTCCCGATAATAGAGGCGGCCGAAGCAGCCGCAAAATTCGCTGCCGACAGGAATTACATGGCCTTTCACTCCGCGAGTGCGTTATGCTTGCGCCGGGCCGCCGGAAGAAGATCGCAGGGCTACCCCAACGCTGATCCCTGCCTGAAATCCCGACAGTGCGCGCAATGCGCCCTGGCCCCTGAGAGCGAGGTCTGGAATGATGCCGAGCAAGAGTCGTCTTGCCGTTGTGGTTCTTTCCCTTCTGATTGCCTGCGGGCAGGCCCTGGCATGGAACAGCGTAGGTCACATGACGGTGGCCTACGCTGCCTACCAACAACTGACTCCGGCGGAAAAGGCCAGGGTGGCCGTGTTGCTGAAACTCAATCCGTATTACTCAAAATGGCTGGGCTTTATCCCTGCCGGAACCTCCGACGCCGACCGCGATATGTACGTGTTCATGATGGCCGCCACCTGGCCCGATGAGATCAAGGCCATGGGCAGCGGTTACACCGGCAACGACAACCCTCCGCGCGGCGAGTCTCCCAGTCTGAACACGGGATACGAGGACAAGCAGGCGCATAAGTACTGGCACTTCGTGAACACGCCGTTCAGCCAGGACGGCACCGCGTTGCCTGCGGTGGGCACTCCCACAGCCACGCAGAAGATTGCGGCCTTCCGCCAGGCTCTCGCCAGCAGCGAACCGGACCTGCTCAAGTCCTACGACCTGGTGTGGCTGCTGCACCTGGTGGGCGACGTGCATCAGCCCCTGCACTGCGCCACGCGCGTGACCAAGGCCAAGCCTCACGGAGACGAGGGCGGGAATCTGGTTGTAGTTGATGGTCCGGACAAGGAATTACATGCTTTCTGGGACGATGCCGTGGGGCTGGGCGACACCCAGGACTTTATGAAATCCGTGACGGTCGGCCAGTCTTTGCCGCAAGCGGATGCCTCTCTGGTTGCGGACGCCAAGGAAGACGACTGGGCCGCGGAAAGCTTTTCTCTGGCCAAAAGCAATGCGTATGTTGACCCTGTCGGCCCTGGACTTGGCCCCTATAACCTTGCGGGAACTTACACCACCAATACTCAGAAGCTTGCCGAGCAAAGGATCGCGCTGGCGGGAGCCCGGCTTTCCAATCTGCTCAAGACAGCCCTGAGTTGCGGAAACACAACCTGCGCCAATTGAGCAGGCGCATTCGTGCGGCTCTCTCCGGGACCTGAAATCGACCCCGGAAAGAGCAGGCTTCCCGATTGCCTAACGGCCTGTGGTGAAAGGCCAAATTGCGTTAAAACATCCCTCAGGGGCTAAAGCCCATCGGATGTAATCAGTCATTTGCGGCACGACTAAAGTCGTGCCCTTTCAAAACTTGACCTTCACCATAGGCTGTTACGGTACAAACACCTTCAGACGAACGTGCCACTTGGTGCTCTCGCCCGGCTTCAGGGTCACCATGTGCGTGTCGGTCGTGCCCCACTCCTTGCCGAACGGGTCGGCGAAGTTGTACTGGTGCTCGATGGCCACAAAGTTCTTGGCCGGCGGCGCATACATCTGGATGGCCTTGATCTCCGGCGAGAGGCCTTCGATCTTCAAGCCGTAATGGGCGGCCGGATCGACGACTTCCACGGTGACTGCGCCGTTTTTCCAAGTCAGATTGTTCCAGTTGTCGTCGTAGAAGTTCTTGCCCAGCGCCACGCCGTCGGGGGCGCTCAGATCAAACCGGGTTCCCTTCACCGGAACCAGCTTGCCGGAGGGGAAGACGTTGTCGTAGTTGTCCACCTCGGCGATGGTCGTGCCGGGGATGAGCACCTTGGCCTGGGTGCGGTCGCCCGAGGGCAGATTGAAGTAGGGGTGCCAGGCGATGGCGATCGGCTCCGCCTCGCCGCCCACGTTGCGGGCCACGATGGAAGCATCCACGTCGTCGGCGGTCAGAGTAATGGTGACGACCAGGTCGGTTTTCGAGAGCCAGTGGCCGCCGAAGTCGCCGGCATGAATGACGCCCGTGACCTGCTCGCCGCCGGCGATCTTCTTCACGCTGACCTCGTCGGTCTTGGCCTTCAGAATAAGCCCGTGCATGGCGTGGCGCTCGGCGGTGGGCAATGAGCCGATGTTGTTGGCCGGCAGGGTGAGTGTGTGGCCCTGCCACTCGGTGGTCAGGGTCTTGCCGTCGGCCGACAGCTTGCCGCGGATCCGGTTGGGATAGGGAACCAGGAAGGCAGCGCCCAGGCGGTAACTCAGATCGCCATTGGCGTCATCTTCCACGTCAAGCTTTTGTTTGGCCGCAGCCAGGGTGATGGGGTCCAGAACATCGACCTCACCCTTGCCGGGAAAGTTGGCTTTGATCTGGATAATTTCCATGCCACGGCCGGGCGCCAGGGTAATGCTGGTGAACTCCGGCCTGGTGGTGCTGACGGCGGTGCGGGTGAGGGTGACGAGCTTCTGCCCGCCGATCTCAGTGACAGCCTGGGCGTGGCCGGCCAGAACAAACGGTCCAGCCATCAGAGCCGGCAGGGCAAGGGGAATCAGGGCAAACGCGCAAACAAAGGTCTTCATCTCAATCCATCCCTCAAGAATGCAGTTGGGTTTTCCGCAACGCGCCGCCTGGACGGGACCATTTCCCGACGCCAGAAAGCGTATTCCGGAAGCCGTGCCATTCTACGCCATGCCGCCCTCCGCCAGCATGGTGCGTTCGGCTCATCTCAGGGCAATCGCATTTCAAATCTCTTTGTGTGCAACGTTTGTCATCCTGAACGTAGTGAAGGATCCGCGGTGGTTTTTTCCTGCTTTGCGGTTAAGGTTGGAGAAGCCAGGATGCCCATCTTGCCGGAAACGGGCCAAAAGGCAACCGCAGATCCTTCGTCGCTGCGCTCCTCAGGATGACAAATCGATGAGAGTGCTCTGAGAATTCCAAATGCGATTGCCCCGCGGTCCAATTCAGTTCCGCTTCACTGCAAAATCGGAATCCCGGCAATCCGCTGCATCCACTCCGCCGGCCCGGTTTGATGCACGCTGGTTCCCTTCGAATCGACGGCCACCGTTACCGGCATGTCACGCACGTCGAACTCGTAAATCGCCTCCATCCCCAGGTCTTCAAACGCCAGCACCCGCGAGCCGTGAATGGCCTTGGCCACCAGGTAAGCTGCGCCGCCGACCGCCATCAGGTAAACCGCGCCAAACTCCTTGATGGCCTCGATCGCCACCGGCCCGCGCTCGGCCTTGCCCACCATGCCCAACAGACCCGTTTCGGCCAGCATCTGGCGCGTGAACTTGTCCATCCGCGTGGCCGTTGTCGGACCGGCCGGGCCCACCACCTCCTCGCGCACAGGGTCCACCGGCCCCACGTAATAGATGAAGCGGTCGCGGAAATCCACCGGCAGCTTCTCGCCGCGGCTCAGCATGTCGGTCATGCGCTTGTGGGCGGCATCGCGCCCGGTCAAGAGCTTGCCGGTCAGCAGCAGCACCTCGCCCGGTTTCCATGTAGCGGCCTCAGCGCGGGTCGCCGTATCCAGGTTCACACGGCGCGCGCCGGAAACATCGTAGGTCAGCTTGGGCCAGTCGTCCAGGTTCGGCGGGTCAAGAAACGCCGGCCCCGAGCCATCGAGAACAAGATGGGCGTGCCGCGTGGCCGCACAGTTGGGAATCATGGCCACCGGCAGGTTGGCCGCGTGGGCCGGCGTGTCCAGGACCTTCACGTCCAGCACCGTGGTCAGGCCGCCCAGCCCCTGCGCGCCGATCCCCAGCCGGTTCACCTTGCCATAGAGCTCAATGCGCAGTTCCTCGGCACGATTCTTCGCCCCGCGCGCAATCAACTCCTGAATATCGATGGGGTCCATCAGCGACTGCTTGGCCAGCAGCATCGCCTTCTCCGCCGTCCCGCCAATGCCGATCCCCAGCATCCCCGGCGGGCACCACCCGGCGCCCATGGTGGGCACGGTCTTGAGCACCCAGTCGACAACAGAATCGGAAGGGTCGAGCATGGCGAACTTGCTCTTGGCCTCGGAGCCCCCGCCCTTGGCCGCTACTGTCAGTTCCACAGTATCGCCGCGTACCAGCTCCACGTTGACCACCGCCGGGGTGTTGTCCTTTGTATTGGTCCGCTTCCCCGCCGGATCGGCCTGCAGAGAGGCACGCAGCTTGTTGTCCGGGTCGAGATACGCCCGCCTGACGCCCTCGTCGACCATCTGCTGCAGGTCCTTCGGCTGCTCGCCCGGCGCGGGTTCGAAGCGCACGTCCATGCCGACTTTCACAAAGGCGTTCACGATCCCCGTGTCCTGGCAGATGGGCCGGTGGCCCTCGGCGCACATGCGGCTGTTGATCAGGATTTGCGCAATCGCATCGCGGGCCGCCGGCGATTCTTCCCGGTCATAGGCGCGGGCCAGGCTGGTGATGTAGTCCACCGGGTGGTAGTAGCTGATGTACTGCAGCGCGCCCGCAACGCTGGCGACAAAATCTTCCTGCCGAATGACGGTCATGGGGAAGGCTCCTCTGAACTCTCCTAGGGTAATGGATGCGCGGGAGGTTTGGCAGGATCGGGTCCAAGGTTGGACGAGGTTCAAAGCGCCGGGAATTTGAACACAAATGCAGTCCCGCGGGTCGGTCCCGGCTGTAAATTGTGAATCGGCCAACTCAAGATATGGCGATTTGGCGCTATACCAGAAGCGATCCAGTCGACATCGGCATTTTCGATGAGCAATCCGTGGTTGGGAGGGGCTTGTACTATCCCAGGTCCCCAAAAGCGAGGGGCACCCGCTGATTTGTGGCTGGGCGGAGACATGGGCCACCCGCCCCCGCCGGATGCCCGCTGCCCTTGCCGTAGTCGCGGTAAGTCTGCCACGCAATCTTTGCCTGCGAGGCGCCGACGCGGAGATTGCCTGCATTCATACTATTGATCCGGCAAGAAAAGAGTGACATTCCTTCCCACCCTTTCCCGCATAAAACGCGGGAAAGGATGGGGCACCCACACAGTACTTAATTGCCAGATCAAGAGTGGCCACGCCTCTGGAGCCGATCTTTGCGCGTTCGCCGCTGCGGTCCGGCCGAAGGTGGTTGTGCCAGTGCACGGCGCGAAGTGGGACGAGGAAGCGCGCGGCTTCGGAATGGTCAGCCGCCTTGTCGACGGTGAAACGATGGAGATTCCATGACGATTCGGGCCGGGCCCGGCATCGGAGCCAGTACCCACACAGCCGTGTCCTGGAATATCTGGTGCGCGGCTGAACGTTAATGACCGACCCGACCGAGGACTTGATGAACTTGCCGGCGCCATCGACAGCTACGGCGGCAAACAGTGCGCGACGATTATCAGAGCCGGTGGCGCTGCATGCGCAGTGATTGCCACGTTGCTGACAATCCTCGCGTCGATTCCGGAAAAAACATGGCACACGCCCAGTCGAAGTGTTCCCCTGGACCAACATCCCGCGCGGCGTTGTGGTATAGGTTGCGCATGAACCACCGCCCTGATCTCGTGATCACTCTTTTTCTCGTCGTTGCTGTTGCCGCCATCGACCCAACTTCCTTGAGCGCACAGAGCCTCGCGACTTCACCGCCAATGGGGTGGAGCGAATGGGATGCCTATGGAATGACAGTCACGGAGGCCGACCTGAAAGCGAATGCCGCGGTGCTGTCAGGGCTCAGGCAATACGGGTGGGAATATGTATTGATCGACGCGGGCTGGTACATGGAGAATCCTGCGGGCGCGAACCAGGAGAGCAAGAGGTATGTCCTGGACGGGATTGGGCGGCTGACACCGGCCGCGAACCGTTTTCCGTCGGCTGCGGAAGGAGCGGGATTCAAGCCATTGGCCGACTGGCTTCACGGCCAAGGGTTGAAGTTCGGCATCCATGTGATGCCAGGTGTTCCCAGGCAGGCGGTGATTCAGAATTTGCTCATCGCAGGGTCGAGCTTCCGCGCGGCGGACGCGGCCGACAGCAGTAAGACATGCTCCTGGGACGCAGAGTTCTACGTGGCCAAGGACAATGCGGCGGGGCAAGCCTACTACGATTCGATCCTGCGGCTCTATGCTGACTGGGGTGTGGACTACATCAAGCTGGGTTGTGTCAGCGACCATCCCTTCCATCCATCCGGGATCAGGCAGATTGCGGAGGCGATCAGGAAAACGGGGCGTCCGATGGTGCTGAGCCTCTCGCCTGGTCCGCCGCCACAGGAGTACGTCGAATTCGTTGCCAGGTATGCGCAGATGTGGCGCAGCTCTGAAGAGCACTGGGACTTTTGGCAGCCATCCCCGGGGATAACGGGACACATGGTAGGGATTAGCGAAGCCTTCGACCTGTTTGCGCGGTGGGCGCCTTATGTAAAGCCGGGCAACTGGGTGGATGGGGATCTGCTTCCCGTGGGGTGGCTCGGACCGCACCCGGGATGGGGCGAGCCCAGACGGTCGCGAGAGACCGAAGACGAGCAGCGAACGGAGTTCACGCTGTGGGCGTTTGCGCGGTCGCCGCTCATGCTGGGAGCGAATTTGACCGTGCTGGATGACTTTACACGGTCGCTGATTACCAACCAGGAAGTTATCGACATCAACCAGAAGTCATGGAAGAGTTATCCGATCCGTGATTTGCCGCCCGGATTCGAACATGCGCGCGTGTGGGAGGCGCTTACGGGGACGAACGACCGGCCTCGACCGTACTTCGCTTTCTTTAACCTCGACGACAAGCCAGTCAAGCTGCGCGCGACCTGGAAACAACTGGGCCTTGGAGGTGAGCATGCCGCGCGCAGCCTCTGGGAGGGCGTTCAGTTGCCGTCCTCAGCGGGAATCGAGTTGACGCTGCCAGGTCACGGAAGCGCGATTTACCGCGTCGAGTAACAACCAGGCTGGTTTTCGGATCAGTTGCCACCCGATCAACGACAGGGGCGGGGATGTGGCTGCGGCTCGCCATGATGTATGTGAAATAGCTGTGCTCGCGCATCGGTGGCATCGTAATCCGCTCATGGCTGCGCTTGCTGTCACGCGAAGAACAACCGCAGATCCTTCGCTGCGCTCAGGATGACAGCGTGTTTGAGTTTGATTGGAGCGGATCACCGCCAAGCCGGAAGTGCTGCTTGAGTATCACGTGACTGGATTGTTGACTTAACGGCAACTTCACGCTTGGCGACCAATCGCCCGGAGTCTCATCTTTGCTCTTCCCAGAACCCGGTTTGTGCAGGTATCGTGGATCGAATCGCGCTCCTCTCGAAAGGAGAATGGGATGGGTTTTCAAAGACGCCAACTGCTTCGAACCCTGGGCTTTGCTTTTGGGTCGAGCTTGATTTGGAGCAGGAACCAACCCGGCGTCGCTGCGCAGACAATCCCACAGCCAAAGGTCCCCGATCCCCCCGCGGGGGTTGCCGCTCACGAGGGGATTGCTGCAGGAACGGAAATGGAGAAAGTGACGGGCATTGGTGGGCTGTTCTTCCGAGCTCACGATCCGAAAGCATTGGGGCTTTGGTACCTGCAGCACCTGGGGATTTCGCTGACACCAACGAGCTTGGGGGATTCCGTGTGGCAGCAGGAGGCAGGACCCACCATTTTCGCTCCTTTCAAGGAGACGAGCAGCTATTTCGGAGATGCCCAAAAGGTCTGGATGGTGAACTTTCGCGTCCGCGATATCGACAAAATGGCGGCCCAGTTACAAGCCGCGGGGATCGAGGTCAAGATTGACCCGCAGTCTTATCCCAACGGCCGTTTCGCCCGCCTGCATGACCCGGAGGGGAATCCCATCGAATTGTGGGAGCCAAAGGATGCCGGCAGCAAAGGCTAGAGCGGCGTATCTGAAGTTCACTGCAACAGGTTGAGGTCCCGAATCGCAGGCCCCCTTCGACGTTGCTCCAGGCAGGCTTTCGACTGCGCCGGCTCAGGATGACGGTTTCATGGCGCGGCAATCCTCTCGAGCCCGATCAATCGCCTGCATTTCTCCCGGAGCAGCCAACTCCAGAATTCAGTTGGGGTCTCTCTGAGGGTCGGGGATTCAAGGATCAACCGACTGTCAGGACGAGCTTGCCGAAGTGGGAGGCTTCTTCAAGGCGGGCAAGGACGGCGCGGGCCTGGGACCAGGGGAAGGCTTCGCCGATGGGGCGCAGTTCGGCCAAAGTGATGGCCTTGTTCATGTCGGTGAAGTCCTTGCGCGAGCCGACGTAGATGCCCTGGATGCGGGCCTGCTTGTGCAGGATGGGGGGTAGGGGGAACGGCTCGTCGGGACCGGTGAGGACGCCGACCTGGGCGATGACGCCGCCCATGCGCAGGGCGCGCAGGGAGCGGGGGAGCGTGCCCTGGCCGCCGACTTCGACCACCAGGTCAACGCCCTCGCCGCCGGTTTCCGCCAAAGCCCAGCGATCCCAGTCGGGGATTTCGCGGTAGTTGAGGCCGGCGTCGAGGCCCATGGAGAAGGCCCGCTCCAGTTTCTGGTAGCTGCCGCTGATGCCCAGCACCCGCGCACCCATGAGGCGGGCGAATTGCAGGGCGAAGATGGAGACGCCGCCGGTTCCCTGGATGAGGACCGTGGCTCCGGGCTTGAGGTTGCCGGCGCGGAGCGCGTTCCAGGCGGTGACGGCGGCGCAGGGCAGGGTGGCGCCCTCCTCGAAGCTGAGGTGCTCGGGCAGGCGAACAAGGCCGGTTTCCTTGAGAACCACGTATTCGGCCAGCATGCCGTCAATGTCGCCGCCGAGAGCGCCTTTGGTTCTGGCGGGGGTGGGCGGGCCGTCCTGCCAGTTCTGCATGAAGATGCCGGCAACGCGATCGCCGGTCTGCCAGAGGGTAACGCCTTCGCCGACGGCGGCAACCTGGCCGGCGCCGTCGGAGCAGGGAATTCGGGGCAGGGCCAGTTTGGGGTTGTAGAGACCCTTGATCATCATCAGGTCGCGGTAGTTGAAGGAAATCGCATGGACGCGAATGAGCACTTCCCCGGGGCCCGGCTGGGGAGTAGGACGCTCGATAAACTCCAAAGAATCAATGCCGAACGACGAAATCTGACCGACGCGCATACGCTTTTCTCCCGTAAATTGGGTGGTCCCTTTGTCAATCCGCGGGACGCACAACTGCCAATCCCCGGTAGAATGGAGATATGGCTCGTGGTTGGGAAAGTAAATCCGTGGAGGAGCAGATGGCAAATGCCTTGCAGCAACCGGAGGTCTACCCGGGCAACGGCTCTATAAAAGAAGAGGCTAAAAGGGTGGCAGAACAAGTCCGAACCCAACGGGAACGGCAAAAACAGGAGTTGAACCTGCAGAGAGAAAATATTCTTTCGCAAAGAACCTCGAGTCCGGCGCGGCGCGCCGCACTGGAAGCCGCCCTGGCCCAGATCGAGGGGGAAATCGAGACACTGGGCTAGGACTGCGACGCTTGCGGGCATTTTTTCAGCCCGCGGTTACGGCTCCCTGTGAAAGAGCAGAGAGTTGGCCTGTTGTACCGGCGTCAGTACTACCCGCGCGATGTTGACATGCTGGGGCCGGCATACGGCCCATACGATGACTTCGGCAATATCTTCCGGGGTGAGCGGCTTGACGCCCTTGTAGACCTTGGCGGCGCGCTCCTGGTCGCCGTGGAAGCGCACCAGGCTGAAGTCGGTCTCGACCATGCCGGGGTCGACGGTGGTGACGCGCACGGGAGTGCCCAGCAGGTCCTGGCGGAGGCCGTCGTTGATGGCCCGCTCGGCGGCCTTGCTGGCGCAGTAGACGGCGCCGTTGGGGTAAGTGAGTTCGCCGGCCGTAGAGCCCAGGTTGACGACGTGGCCGCGCCCGCGGACCACCATGCCGGGAACGACGGCGCGGGTGACATAGAGCAGGCCCTTGACGTTGGTGTCGATCATCTCGTCCCAGTCTTCGATTTTGCCCTGGTAGAGCTTGTCGAGGCCGCGGCTGAGGCCGGCGTTATTGACCAGCACGTCGATTTCAGCCCAACCTTCGGGAAGCGTGTCGATGGCGTTCTGGACGGCGCGCTGATGGCGGACATCGAGATGGATGGAATGAACGGCGGGAGCGCCTCGCTTGAGGGCTTCAGAGGCGATTTCGGCGAGCTTGCCGGCGCGGCGGGCAGCCAGAAGCAGGCGTGCGCCTTGGGCGGCGAAGGCCAGAGCGGTAGCCGCGCCAATGCCGGCCGAGGCTCCGGTGATGAAGACGGTTTTTCCTTTGAGACTCATGCTTCTATCCTAACCAGCCGCGGAGCTGAGAGGTTAACGAGTGGGATTCGGGGGTTCAGCCGAGCGCCGTAGGCTGGATCAGCGAGCCGATGCGCCGCGTTTCTGGGCCATGCGGTACTGGCCGACCGCCCAATCCTCGCCGGCTAGGCCGGATTGGCGGGCCTGGGTGAAGACTTCGGCGAGATTGTCGGCCAGGCTGAGGCGGGTGTGGCGGCTGGCAGCGGCCTCGCGCAGCAGGGCGAGGTCCTTGGCGCCCAGGTCAATGGTGGCGCCGGGCTGCGGGGGCGGGTTGAGCATGACGTTGCCGTAGGCCTGATAGAACGGCGACTGGAACAGGGCGCTGTTGACGGTTTCAAGGAACGCGGCCGGCGCGATTCCCTGCCCTTCGGCGTAGACAAAGGCCTCGCCGAGCGAATGGATCATGGCGCTGATGAGGAAGTTGCCGCCGAGTTTGAGGGCATGGGCCTGGCGGGGCTCCGGGCCGACGACCGAGATGCCGCGGCTGAGGGGTTCGAGCAGCGGACGGGCCTGAACGACAGCCGCGTCCGGACCGGCAACGACGATCCACAGGCGGCCCTCTTCGGCGACATTGGGACGGCCGAAGACCGGCGCGGCGACGAAGAGCTGGCCGCGGCGGGCGTGCTCGGCGGTGAGCCGCTCGGAGAGCGCAACGCTGATGGTGGAGAGCGAGATGTGGAGCGCGCCAGGCTGGAGCGCGTCCAGAACGCCTTCGCTGCCGAAGAGAACTTCCTCGTTGGCAGCATCGTCAAAGAGCATGGTGAGGACTGCTTCGGCTGTGCGGGCAGCCGCGGCAGGCGTGGCGGCGACTTTTGCGCCCTGCGCAGCCAGGACCTGGGTGCGCTCCGGGGTGCGGTTCCAGACCGTGAGATCGTGACCGGCGGCCAATAATCGACCCGCCATGGGCGCGCCCATTTTGCCCAGGCCGAGAAAAGCGATTTTCATAATGAATGCTCCTCTATTGAAAATCTAACTCAGGATGCCGATACCGGGTAGCGGAGCCAGGAACAGGCTGCGGCGGCTGGAAAACTGCTCTATCCGCGACAGCCGGCGGCCAGGACCGGGGATATAGACTCCAGACCAGGAAATGAGGGCGTGCTGTGCGTTGCCGCGCAAAGAGGTCGTGATTCACCGGCTAACAGGTTGCTGAAAAAACCAAAGAGGCGCCGCAGGGCCTAAAGACCAGGCTCATTCTGCTGCGTTTACGGCACGACTGAAGTCGTGCCCTGACACTCTTGAGGAGAGACAAGCTTCTCCGCAACCTCTTTGGGCCGATCGACCGATATTGCAGGCACGCACAATTCAAACTGGATGAATCCCCTTCCCTACAGGCCATACGCTACGACCCGACTCTTTCGAACGCTGGTGTCGTGTGTTGCCGCGTTCGTTTTATTTCAGTTCATCAGTCTGTTTCTGAGCTGGCCCAAGCAGATGCTGCTGGGGGTGGTGACGATTGTGGCCGCGCTGGCGATCAACCGGGCCTCCCGCTCGCGCATGGTCACCATCGCCCTGATGCTGTTCTCCATTGCGGCGACTTTCCGCTATGCGTGGTGGCGCGTGCATCTACTGATGGATTTTTTCTCGGATGAGTCGAACAAGCGAATTTCACTGGACACGTTTTTCCTGCTGCTGCTGATCGCGGCCGAAGCCTACACGATTCTCATCATGATCCTGGGGTACATGCAGACGGCGTGGCCGCTCAAGCGCAAGCCTCTGCCGATGCCCGCGGACGAAGCGCAGTGGCCGCATGTGGATGTGCTGATTCCCACGTATAACGAGCCGCTGGCGCTGGTGCGCTACACGGTGCTGGCGGCGATCAACATCGACTACCCGCCGGACAGGCTGCATGTGTACATCCTGGACGACGGCACGCGGAAGGAATTCAAGGCGTTTGCGTGCGAGGCCGGCGTTGGCTACATCACGCGCAAGGAGCATGTGCACGCCAAGGCCGGGAACATCAACCACGCGCTGACGCTGATGCGTTCACCGTATGTGGCCGTCTTCGATTGCGACCATGTTCCGACGCGCAGTTTTCTGCAGATGACGCTGGGTTGGATGCTGGCCGACCCGCGGCTGGCCATGCTGCAGACGCCGCACCACTTCTATTCGCCTGACCCGTTCGAGCGCAACCTGCTGCAGTACACGACGATTCCCAGCGAGGCGGATCTGTTCTACGGCATCGTGCAGGACGGCAATGACTTCTGGAACGCGACCTTCTTTTGCGGCTCGTGCGCGCTGATGCGGCGCTCGGCGCTGGACGAGGTGGGGGGGATCGCGGTGGAGACGGTGACCGAGGACGCGCATACCTCGCTGCGCATGCAGAAACACGGCTACAACACCGCCTATATCAACATTCCGCAGGCGGCCGGGCTGGCTACCGAGACGCTGTCGGCGCATGTGGGGCAGCGCGTGCGCTGGGCGCGCGGAATGATCCAGATTCTTCGCATCGACAACCCACTGTTTGGCGGGGGCTTGAAGTTTACGCAGCGCCTTTGCTACTTCAACGCCATGGCTCACTTTCTTTATGCAGTTCCGCGGCTGGTGTTTCTGCTGGCGCCGCTGGTTTACCTGCTGCTGGGAAGAACCATCATTCCGGGTTACTGGCTGGCCATTCTGGCCTACGCGCTGCCCCACCTTATTTTGTCGAACCTGACCAACTCGCGCATCCAGGGACGGCACCGTCATTCGTTCTGGAACGAGATTTACGAGTCGGTTCTGGCGCCGTACATTCTTCTACCGACCCTGATGGCGCTGATCAATCCAGGGCTGGGCAAATTCAACGTGACAGGCAAGGGCAGCACGCTCGAAGAAACGCAGTTTGACAGGAGAATTGCCGCGCCCACGCGCTGGATGCTGGCGCTGAACTTTGTGGGGCTGCTGGCCAGCGTGTACCGGCTGATGACGCCCGGCGAAACGCCGCATACCGGCGCGGTGGTGATGAACCTGGTTTGGGTTGTCTTCAACATCGTGATCCTGGGCGTGGCGGGCGCAGTGGCCATGGAGCAGAAGCAGAGGCGCGAATCGGTGCGCATTGAAGCCAGGATTCCGGTGCGCATTGAACTTGCCGGCGGCCGCCGCGTGGAAGGCGTGACGACGGACATGTCGGTAGGTGGCGCATCGGTGCGGGTGAACGGGGAAGAGGAGTTTGCCATCGGCCAGTCGTTCCGGCTGGCCTTCCCGGAAGTTGCCGGCGACAGGGACCAAAGCGTGGCCGCGCGCGTGGCGGGGATGGGCCGGGGCGTCCTGCGCCTGGCGTTTTCGCTGCCGACGATTGTGGAACAGGAAGTTCTGACGAGAGCTCTCTATTCGCGGGCGGACGCGTGGATCACCTCGCTGGCGACCAAGGAAGTGGATCGTCCGCTGGTGAGCCTGGGGCGCGTGATCCGGCTTTCCGCATACGGGATTTACCAGATGTGCAGAAGCTATTTTCCGGATAGGAGCGCGACGAAGAAGACGCGCGCCGCGCAAACGGCCGCATTGATCCTTGTTGCGTGCCTGGTGGGCTTCTGCGGGCAGGCTTTCGCGGGGGGCTTGAGGAATTTCGCGGCCCCGGGAATAGGCGCATCGTCCTCTCCTACCCAGCGTTGGGAGGGATTTAGCGAGTTAGCCCCCGCTGTGCGGGGATGGCGAGTTAGCCAGTTAGCGTGGGACAGCAATGGGCGTGGGGAACCCGACGCCGAGACCGCCGCACAGGCCGAGCAGACGATCAGCCTGAAGGACCTGGGGCAGCAGGGGCCAATCGAGATGCGCGGACCGCACTCCTACTACTCGGTCCGTTTTACGCTTTCTCATGCGCTGGTGGCGCGACAGGCCACGCTGCGGCTGTTCTATAGCATCGACCCGAGCCTGGACCCGCGCTCCACCTCGCTGCGCGTGAACCTGAACGGGACGGCGATTGCGACCCTGAAGACTCCGCAGACCGCGGACATCAAGAATGGTTTTGCCTCCGTCGACTTGCCGGTCCCGGATGCGCTGCTGGTGCGCAGCAATGTAGTGACGTTTGAATTCATCGGCAGCGGCGTGATGCAGCGCGAGGAACAGGCGCGGGCGAAAGTCCTGTGCCGTATCGGCCCGGCGTCCACGCTGACGGTGAGCGGCGACCGGCTGCGGCTGGAAAACGATTTGAGCCAACTCCCGCTGCCGGTGTTTGACAGCGATCTCCAGACCAGCACAACCGTTCCCTTTGTCTTTGTTACCGAACCCAGCCCGGCGACGTTGCAGGCCGCTGGCGTTGTGGCTTCGTGGCTGGGGCTCACCGCCGGTTCCAGGCCGGTGCGCTTTGCGGTCTCGCTGGGGCAAATTCCGGTGGGCAACGCGGTGATCTTCTCGGCTAATCGAGGAGAACTGGCCGGACTGCTGCAAGCGCCTGCGGGCAGCGGCCCGGTGATCGCGATTACCGGCAATCCGTCTGACCCGTATGGAAGCGTACTGGTGGTGGCGGGCGACGATGAGAACCAGCTTTTGACAGCGGCGCGAACGCTGGCCATGGCGGGAAAACCGGGAGCGCCGGGGCCGGGTTCCGCGCTGGCTGGCGAATCGGTGCAGGTTTCGGAACTGACGCTGCCCGCGGCCCGCGCCCGGGACGATGCGCCGCGCTGGCTGGCCTCCGGCAAGGCTGCCAGTCTGGCGAGTTGTTCCAACGCTCTTGAGAGCGACGGGTCAAGCGCGATTCCCGTGTATTTTCATGTGCCGCCGGACCTGTTTTACGGGGAGAAGCAGAATGTAAACCTGCATCTGTTTTACCGCTACGACGCGCGCCCGGTCGCCCCCGGGTCGGCATTGCGGGTGCAAGTGAACGGGCTGCTGGTGAGTGAAATTCCGCTGGCTGCGGGCGGGGATTTTGCCGATGGCGAGCGCGTGATTCCGGTTCCCGTGGAAGATTTGCAGCCCTTCGGAAATACCCTGCTGTTCAACTTCGACTTTGTTCCCACAAACCGGGAGTCTGCGCCGGCGCTGTCGGGCGCGATTCTGTGCAGCTCATCTCTGGATTTGAGGGGGCTCAAATTGTGGACGCGGATGCCGAACCTGGAGCTGTTTGCCAATGCCGGGTTTCCGTTTACGCAGTTGGCGGACCTGGGGGCGGCCACGGTGGTCTTGCCTGCGGTTCCGAGCGCAGGGGAGATTGCGCTTTTTCTTCACCTGATGGGACATTTTGGGGCGCAGACCGGCTATCCGGCGCTGCGCGTTGCGGTGGAAGGCCCGAGCGCGGTGATCCAGAGCGGACGCGACTACCTGATCTTGGGAACGGTCGCCGACCAGCCCGCATTCAACTCGCTGGACGCGCTGCTGCCGGTGACGCTGGATGGAAACGGTGTGCACGTGAAGCCGGCGCAGGGCTTTGCCGCTCATCTTTGGACATATCGGGAGGCAGTGGCGCGCTGGTGGGCCACCCTGCGCGGCAGCACACTGAAGGAGAATCTGCCGGGGAACGAGGGCGGAGCGCCGGACGCGCTGGTCGAGGAGATCGAGTCGCCGGCTTCACCGGAGCGGTCGATTGTGCTGGTCGAAATGAGACAAGACGCGGTGGCGGAATCGTTTGCGAGCGTGCTTCTGGACCGGTCGCAGTCGACCGATATGACGGGCCCTGTGAGCCTGCTGCGCAACGGGAAATTCGAGTCGTATGCGCTGGGCGGCGCGAGCTATCACCGGGGAGACATTTCCTGGTACGCGCGGATGCGGATCTGGCTCGCGCAGCATTTTCTGCTGCTGCTGTTTGCAGTGACGGCGTTCAGCCTGCTGGTGGGTTATTGGATCTACGGCTGGATGGCCTGGCATGCGCGGGTGCGGCTGATGCTGGCGGAGAGGTTGAATGTGGAGGAGTGAGGCGGGTTGAGGGGCGGCGGGAGAAGATGTTTCGCGAGAGAAATGCCCCAGAAACATACCTCGGGGGCTAAAGCCCGCGTTGATCTTGCGGGGTTTATGCCGGGACTAAAGTCCCGGCCTACCAGTCCCGGCCTATCAGTTCCTGCTTACCAGTCCCGGCTTACCGCCCGAATCGAGTTTTCCAGCGAGTGGTTGAGGGGCTCGATCATTGATGGGCGGCGACGCGCATCAGGTCGCTGAGGTCGTGAACATCCGACGGGGTGGAGTCGGAGATCACTACGTAACGCAGGCCGGTCTCGCTCCAGGTTTCAATGCTGAAGCCCTTTTGGCGGGCGGTGGTTACGCCGGTCGCGGGCGGAGTGGATCCCGGGCTTTCTTGCAGGATGAAGACCGAAAACTGGTGCTTGCCCAGGTTGTAGAGCAGTTGGGCGCCGGGCGCATGACGGAAATAGACCAGCTTTCCGCCCGACAGCTTGAAGGACGTGTTTGCCGGCTCGGGCAGATTGAAGGTGAAGGGGAGCTTGCCCTGAAACCACGGCTTGACGGTGTGCCGGTCGTTCGAAACCACGTCGACGGGATTGGCGCTGGCGGTGGTGGCCACATGCAGGTCAAGCAGTTCGGCCAGGGCCTGGTCGCGCGCGGAATGGCGCATCCACGCGGAGATGGAAACCAGAACGATCAGCAGCGCAACAACACCGCCGGCCAGACCTTGCACCCAGGGGAGCTTCCAAAGTGGCTTGGGAGGCGCCTCGACACCTTTTTCCACGAGCCGGAAAAACTCCGGGCGCAGGCGGAACTCGGGCGATGGGGCGTAGCGGGCGGCGGCTGCAGTCCGCGTGAGGCGCTTGAGCTGCATGCGCGCCAGGGTCGCGGCTGTACAGGCGGGACAAATGCGCAAGTGATCTTCGATTGCGGCTGTCTCTTCCGCGGAACTGCTTTCGTCCACGTAAACGTCCAGCCATTGGCGCCACAGGTCGCAGCTCATTGGGCAGCCCCCTCTATGCTGGCGGCCAGCAACTTTCGCATGGCCCGGCGCGCGCGGGAAACGCGCGACATCACAGTCCCGATGGGAATGCCGAGCGCCAGGCCGATCTCGTGATAACTCATTTCTTCCATGTCGCAGAGGAGGATGACTTCGCGAAAGGCCACCGGCAGCTCCTGCAGCGCCTGCTGGATAGCCTGGCGCTCGATGCGGGCCAGCAGGAGCGATTCGGGAGTTACATACGTGCCTATTTCCATGCCCGGATCGGCCGGACTCTCGTCGTCGCCGTCGAGGGAGACGAACGCGGCGGCCTTGAGCCCCGCCTGCGAAGTCATGAAGGTGTTGCGCAGAATCCGGTAAATCCAGGCGCGGAAGTTGCTGCCTTGCTCAAAGGAGGAAAACCCCTTGAGCGCCTTCATGTAAGTTTCCTGCACCAGGTCTTCGGCCGCGGCCTGGTCCTGCGCCAGCCAGAAGGCGAAGTTATAGAGGCTGGCGAAGAGGGGCATCGCAAGCTGCTCGAAAGATCCGGTCGCTGAGGAGTGATCGGCCACGGCACCGACAGTGTACACGAGGCGGAGTTATTCCGCTCAAAAGAAACAGCGATTTGGATGCCGGGGCGCCACCCAGACAGCATGGCAGAGCTTCAAGGAGACCAATGCAGCAGGTTAGCTTCGCTACGCGGGATAGCTAGCGAGCGAGTTAGCGCGTAGCGATGTCAGTTCCGGCATGGTCCACGGCCTCAATCGGCAGCCAGGTCGAGTCGTCTGGCGGGTTGGACCGGTTCCTGAGCCGAGTTTTTTCGCTTGCGCTCGAGGACCGCGTCGAGTGACCACTTGCCGGGGCCGTTGACGAGCAGGAACAGGGTGGTGAGGATCTGCGCGTAGTCGGAGCGGATTTCGTGCAGGACAGCCCAGATGCCGATTTTGGGTGGCGCGGGCGGCAAGGGCAGTGGCGAAGTCCCCAGGAAGAGTGCGATCTTGGTGGTGAGGATGGCAACGATCATCTCCACAACAAACGGAATGGCGATGAGCCGCGTGGCCAGGCCGGAGATGAGGAGCAGGCCGCCAACGATTTCAAGGCCGCCGATGAAGGTTGCGGTGACGTGGGGAAAAGGGATTCCCAGTTTGGTGAAGCGGCCTACGCCCTGGTTGGTGTAGACGAACTTGAGAAGACCCTCCCAGAAGAAAACTCCTCCTGCCATGAGTCGCAGGAAGAGCGTGCTGCGGGGGCCGCTGGCGGGGGGATGAGTCAGCCAATGGACGATCTTGTTCATCGTTTGCTCCTTTAACCGGATGGAACCGGTCACTGCATAGAACTGGAGCAAGCGGAAATTATTCCCTGGAACGGAAAGTTTTTTGGCTGGAGCGGGGAAGCGGGCTCGGGTTAGAGAGGCTTTACCAACTGGTGGGCGATGGCGAAGAGGGCCAGTTCCAGGCGGGTGGAGACGCCGGTCTTGTCGAAGATGTTCGACAGGTGACGCTTGACGGTCTCTTCGCTGAGGCTGAACTGCCTGGCGATGTCGCGATTGCTGCAGCCCTCGACGATGGCGCCGACCACTTCAAGCTCGCGTGGGGTGAGGCCGTAAGTTTTGTGCTGCGGCACGGCGGCCTGCTGCATGAGGTCGTGGAGGGCGGACATCAGGTTGACGACGCGCTTGCCGCCGATCCAGTAGTCGCCGGTGGCCACGGTGCGGATAGCGGTTTGCAGATGGCCGACCAGCGCATCCTTGAGCACGATGCCGCGAGCGCCGATGTGCAGAGCCTCGATGATCTGCTGGGTGGTGATGGTGGAAGTGAGCAGAAGTATCTTGACCGTGGGCGTGCCATTCATGATGGCGCGCATGGCCTCGAGGCCGGGCAGCCGAGGCATCTGCACGTCGAGCAGCAGAATGTCCGGCTCCAGGTCCAGGGTCTGGGTGATGGCCTCGTCGCCATCGGAAGCCTCACCGATCACTTCAAAGCCGTCCGTTTCGGCGAGCATGTTGCGCACGCCGATGCGAACTACAGGGTGGTCATCCGCCAACACTATTCGAATGGGTCGATCCACTTGAGCGGGTAACCTCCAACAATGGGCTCCGGGCCCGGTGATCTGACAGCGCAGGGAAACCCCTGATGCGATTCTAAGCCGTGAGCGCGGAGACAGCGCGAGGGTCGAATCGTCCCCAAAAAGGTACCCCTATGCCGGGAATTCTGCCTCCAGCATACGCTCCAGGTTTCCGAAGGCAGCGCGCAAATCGCTGAGCAAGGCGCGATTGTTATTCAGATGGTTACTGCCTGATTCGGCGTTGCCTGACTCGAGAAGTGCGCCCAGCCGGGCCAGTTGCATGGCCCCAGCCATGCCGCAGCCTCCCTTGATGGAGTGGCCGATGCGGCGAATCTCGTCGGAGTTTCCGGCGGCGATGGCGGCCTCAAGCGCGGACAGGCGCCGGGAAAGATCCGTAACCATGGCGGCATAAATCTCGCGGACGGCGGCATCGGACATGAGGCCGCGCAGCTGCGCCAGCGTGGCCGGGCTAACGACCGGGTCGGCGCCGGCAAGGACAGGCTCGGCCGCAGACGGTAAAGCTCCGTCGCCGGGGAGTGCTGTCTCGGGTGAAGGCGGGGTGGCTTGTGGCTCGCATTTCTCAAGCAGGCGGGTCAGTTCGTCGGCATTGAAAGGCTTGAGCAGGAAGCCGTCGGCAGCGGCCAGGACGTCCTCCGGCGCGCTGCTGGCGCTGATGGCAAATACCCTGGCCCGGCTGTGCGCGCGCAGGGCTTCAATGAGGGGGACGCCGCTGAGGCCGGGCATTTGCGCATCCATCAGAATTGCGTCCGGAGCGCAATTCCCGGACTCGAGCAGCTCCACCGACGCTGTTCCGTCTTCCGCCGTGTGGACCGAGTAGCCGCTCATGGTCAGCACGGTTGCCGTCACTTCGCGGCTGACCATGTCGTCGTCAATCAGCAGCAAGGTGGGGAACTGGCGCTCTCTGGCTAAATTGAACATGCATACAGTGTGCCACCTGGGAACCGGAATTGAGTTGGCGGCAGAGGTTCCCGATCGCGGCCCGTGCGCGGTTTTCCCCTGGGGAATCTCTGAACAAGTTCCTGCGGTAGGTTCGCTTATCCCTCAGGGGCTAAAGCGCGGCTGATTTTGCTGGACTTATGTACGGGCTAAAGCCCGTACCCTTCAAATCGCTGACTTATTCAGAGCTTCCCTTGGGTCCGCTCTCAGTTGCCGACGACCAGCACCTGAAAACTGCCCCGCACCGGATTCGTCTGCAGGGTGCCGATGCCGCCGGGGCGGTCGAGCCGCACTCCAAGCACGTCGGTGACCAGGTAGACCTGGCCGGTGGACGGATTGACTGCCAGGGTGCGGGCGCGCTGGCGGGTAGGCAGGTTCTGAATCACCGCATAGGAGTCGGTGACGTCCTGGCGAATGATGGTCAGGCTTCCCTGTGCGCCGCCATTGGCGCTGTAGATGAGGCCGCGGCCGGAGTCATAGCCGATGGCTTCGGGGCCGGGGCCGATGGGAAGCGACGCTACCTGCTCGCCGGTGCCGCCATTGAGCACCAGCAGCTTGAGATTGGCGCAGGCGGCAAAGAGCCGCTCGTGGGGGCCATCGACGGCGAGGGCGCTGAGTTCGCGGCAATCGGGGCCGACGGAAAGCAGGTTCATGCGGCTCCCAGCGGAGTTGGGCAGGCTGGATTCATGGCTCCAGTCGAGGACTTGCGATGTGGCGCTCACGGCTGCGGGGCTGGATGCGGCCTGGCCGGGCTGGCCGGATGCTGGCCGGGGCGGTGCTGGCTGGGAGGCTGAAGTTTGGCTCGCGGATGGCGGGGCTGCGGCTGTTTGCGCGGCTGCGGCGCGGTCGGCGCGTCGACCGAGGAGCGCGGCTATCGATTGCGCATCAAGCCGGACAATCTGGTTGCGGCTCACCATGTTGATGAAGATTTGGCCGTTGCTGTCGGTTTCAGCAAATCCCAACCGGCCGGGCATGAGGATTTCGCCCAGGGGCTGGCGGGTCTGGGCATCGATGACCGTGATGGACGATTTGACCTCCTCGTTGGCGGGCGGCCGCGGCGGCGCGTTCCGGACTGGGGCGCTGGGGGCTCGGATTCCCTGCCCCGTTGCGGGCTGGGCTGGGGGCACGGGCGTGGCGCAGACGGCGAACAGCAGCCGGTTGCGTGGCTCAAAGACGATTGCCCGCGGGGTGGGGCCGGTGGCAATGGTTCCGACCACCGCCAGGGTGCGCCGGTCGAAGACCTTGACCTGGTTGGCAGGCCCGTCGCTGACGTAGCCGAATTCGCCCGTGTCGTCGAGAGCAACGGAGTGAGCCTCGCGCAGGCCGGTGACCGTGCCGGCAAGCTGGCCGGTTTCCACGTCGACCACCTGGACGACTGGGCCGTGGGCGATGAAGAGCCGGCCGGCGACGGCGTCCATGGTCAGATAGTCCCAGTTGCCCACGCCACCAATGACCCACGTCTGCTTGATGAAGAAAGGGCTGCCGGGCAGTTGGGTGGGCGCGGGGGGCTGCTGCGCGGGGAGGATGGTGCAGGCGAGCAGGGCTAGGGCAAGGAATCTCTCCATCGAGAATGGCTCCTGAGCGATAGATGCGGGAACAGGAATGGACGCTCGCCGGGTAGACGATTGGCAGGGGTTAGCTGCATGGATTCCCAGGTCTCAAATGCGAGACCTGGGGCACCCGGCACCCGGAGTGAATGCGAGATTCGCATCATGGTATCCCATCCTTTGTACAAAAGACGTACAAAGGATGGGGCACCCTCGCTTGTGGCAGGTGAACGGAACGACGCGATAGATAAAGGCCCGGAACTACTCGTCGGCGGTGGCGGTGACTTCGTGGAGCCAGCCGGGGGCTTTTAATAACTCGCGGGGGCGGGAGCCGTCGGCGGGACCTACGAGGCCATCGCGTTCCATCAGGTCGATCAGGTGCGCGGCGCGGCCGTAGCCGATGCGGAGACGGCGCTGGAGCAGAGACGTTGAGGCTTTGCCGAACTCGAAGACCAGGCGGACCGCGTCATCGAACAAGGTGTCGTTTTCGTCGGGATCGGAGTTGGAGCCGTCGACGCTGGGACGCTCGTCGCGGGGCGATTCGAGGAAGCCTTCAACGTATTCGGCCTGGCCCTGATCTTTCCAGAAGCCTACGACGGCCGCGGTCTCTTTTTCACTCACATAGGGCGCATGTAGACGCATGAGGCGGCTGGTGCCGGGAGGCAGAAAGAGCATGTCGCCGCGGCCCAGGAGGGCCTCAGCCCCGTTGGTGTCCAGGATGGTGCGCGAGTCCACCTTGGTGGCCAGGCGGAAGCTGATGCGGGTGGGGATGTTGGCCTTGATGAGGCCGGTGATGACGTCGACGCTTGGCCGCTGGGTGGCCAGGATGAGATGAATGCCGACGGCGCGGGCCATCTGCGCGAGGCGGGTGATGGATTCCTCAACGTTGGCGCGGTCGAGCATCATCAGGTCGGCGAGTTCGTCGATGATGATGACGATGAAGGGCAGCGGTTCCTCGTCTTCGCCGTCGTCGAAGAGCGAAGGCATGGAGCCTTCAAACAGCTTGTTGTACTGGTCGATGTTGCGCACGCTGCGCGAGGCCAGCAGTTTGAGGCGGCGCTCCATTTCGCGAACGGCGTTGCGCAGGGCGTTGGCGGCCAGCTTGGGCTCGGTGATGATGGGCGTGAACAGGTGCGGAACGCCTTCGTACATGCCCAACTCTACGCGCTTGGGGTCGACGAGGATGAGCCGGACCTGGGCGGGCGTGGTGCGATAAAGCAGGCTCATGATCATGGCGTTGATGGCCACGGACTTGCCTGATCCGGTGGAGCCGGCGATGAGGACGTGGGGCATGGAAGCCAGGTCGGCGGTGACGATGCGGCCGTTGATGTCTTTGCCCATGGCCAGCGTGAGGCGCGACTTGGCCTTGTGGAAGGGCTCCGACTCGATGACGTCGCGCAGGTGGATGGTTTCGCGCTCGTGGTTGGGGACCTGGATGCCGACGGTGCTTTTGCCGGCCATGCGCTCGATGAGGATGCTTTCAGCGCGCATGGCCAGGCAGAGGTCGTCGGCCAGGCTGGTGACGCGGCTGTATTTGACGCCCGCCTCGGGCTTGAACTCGTAGGTGGTGACCATGGGGCCGGGGTTGATCTGGACCACCTGGCCGCGCACGTCGAACTCGCCGCATTTTTCGACCAGCACGCGGGCTTCTTCGCGCAGTTCGTCTTCGCGGATGGCCGCGGGACCGCCCCCGGGGTTGAGCAGGGTGCTGGGCGGGAGCTTGAAACCGCTGACGTTCTTGGGCGCGACGGTGGCGGTGCGCAATTCGGCCG
Organism: Occallatibacter sp.; assembly: GCA_049516495.1. Taxonomy (GTDB): domain Bacteria; phylum Acidobacteriota; class Terriglobia; order Terriglobales; family Acidobacteriaceae; genus Telmatobacter. The sequence continues at coordinate 12,874 of JBEKTB010000012.1, read as the reverse complement.
CCGGGCGGGTGTGGATGGTGATGTCGGCATCGGGCTGCGGCGCGGGAAGCGGCTCAGGCCGGGAAGGCTGAGGGACGGCGGCGGGCGCACTGATGGGCCGGGCCGACATGGGGTCAGGCTGGCGAAATTCGGAGGGGCGGGCCGGGACGGGCTGGGGCTGCGCGGGCTGAGCCGGGACGGGTTGCGGCCGCATGGGAATGACATTCGCGGCAGCGGGGAGCGGCACCACGGGGATGGGGCCGGGCTGAGAAGGAAGGGGCTGACCAGTTCGGGGCGAGGCAGCGCCGGGTTGGACAGGATTGGGCGCTGGGAAAGCGGACGGGGTCGCGGGTTCCGCGGCGGAGCGCTCCCAGATGCTGGCGCTGCGGACAGGGATCGGCGGAGGAGCCTGGGGCTCGCCGGATTGGAAAGCAGGACGCTGGAACGCGGGAATGTCCTGCGGGTCCGCATCGGGGGCGCGGTGGCGGCGGAAGAGACCGGCCAGCAGGCTGGGACGCGGGGCCTGGGCTTCATCGGGCAGGTCGCCCGGGTCGAGCTGCCCGGTGGCGTCCGGTTGGGCGTCCGGCCAGCGCTGGGCTTCGCGTTGGGCCATCCGCTCCTCCATTCGATCTTGGCGGCGTTCCGCGCGTTCTTCACGCCAGTTGCGCCAGCGGTCGCGCAGGTTGATGGCCTGCAGCCAGCGGTCGCCGAGGCCTTCCTTGATGGCCCAGAAGCTGACGGCGGAGGCGAAGTAGAGGCCTGCGGCGGCCAGGACGGCAGCCACCAGCCAGGCTCCCTGGATGTTGAGGTAGGCGACCAGCAGGCCGGCCATGAGCTTGCCCACGACGCCTTCGACGGGCACCGCGTGCAGCCAGCGCAAGTGCCACGGAAGCAGGGCGAAGACGGTGGGAATGAAGAGCACGGCCAGAAGGGTGCCCATCCAGCGCAGCAGGGGCGAGCCGCCGGGACGCGAACGCATCCAGGTCCAGCCCAGTCCGCCCAACCAGAGAGGCAGGAAAAAGGCGGTGAATCCAAGAGACTGCAGCAGCAGGTCACTGAGCCAGGCGCCGAACAGGCCGATCCAGTTGCGGGCGGCGTGGGGAGCGGCCAGGTCGGTGGCGGTGTTCAGCGAGGGATCGGCCGGGTGATAGGTGACCAGCGCGAGGATGAGCATGAGCGCAACCAGCACCAGTACCAGCCCCAGAAAGATGTTCAGGGGGCGGCTCCGCGTCGGGGATAGAACAATGCGAATGGGCTTCATGACGGGTTTGCTCCCACTCCGAATACCTCAGCGAACGAGTCACTGGAGCGGCGGGAGAATCCCAGAGCAGTCTCTATTATCGGGCTCCGCGGGGTGAATCCCGGGCAAAACGGAGAGGGGGGAACCATGGTGCCAACCCCCGGGGGATGGGGGTGAAACGGATGAGGTGGCGAAACCCGGGGTGAAAATGCGCGCGGCGGAAGGAGTTTGGGGGTGCGACCCTCCCGTTTGGCACGCGCGGCGCGTCCAAGGAGAGCGGAACCGGGGCAAAGGCGCCCTCGGGAGGGTTTTCGCGCCGGTTTTTCCTGGGGGGAAAAGCCGGCGGGCAGGCGTCCATCGGGGATGCATCGGCTCCGATTCCGCTGTAGACTTGCAGGCAGGGTTCTTCATGACGTTCAGAGCATTTCGATCTTCCGCCGTACTTTCGGCCGCTGCTTTTTGCCTGTTGGCGGGTCTTCCGCTCAGCGTGGCCCTGGCCCAATCCTCTTCCTCGAACGCCGCGAAGCCGTCCGGGGCTTCCTCCAACCCGGGCAAGCCGTCCGGCGGGGGGCAGAGTTCGTCGTCCGCGCCGGGATTCGCGCAGGAGAAGGCGCCGTCGCTGGTGGATCCGGCCGGCCCCACGATTTCGCTGGTCAGCTCGGAGCCGGTATTCCTGATGGCGTCGGCGCTGAATGCCTGCGGCTACGACGAGGGCCTGGACGAGAGCGCCCCGATTCGCAAGCGGGTTCGCGACGAGATCAACGAGGCGCTGGCCAAGAGCGAGGACGCCCGCAACAAGCGGGATCATGTGTGCCTCTACATCGCCCAGCACCGCTTGACGGGCGGAGAGCGCGACATTGCGCAGTACATCTCGCTGGCTCTTTATCTGACCCCGCCGCCAGAGCTGGAAACCTCGGTCGAGCTGACCGAGATGCCTCCCGACTCAACGCAGGTGGCGGAGATTGTGCCTTTTCTGCGCGACTTTGCAGCGGCAGTGGACCTGCACGGCATCTGGCTGACGGTACACCACATTTACGACGTTGAGGCCGAACGGGTGCACGATCCGCTGTCGAAGATGATTGTGTCCACCAACTTCTACCTGAAGATGCCGGCATCGACCTACGACGGGCGGCGGTTTGTGGTGGTGATCGAGCCCATGCTCTCGCCGCACGCGGTGAACGCCCGCATCTACGGCAGCGATTACGTGGTGGTGGTTTCGCCGGCGAACGGGACCATCCCCATGAGCGCCGTGCGCCACACCTACCTGCATTACCTGATCGAGCCGCTGTTGTATGCGCGGGCCAACGCGGTAGACCGCATGCAGCCGATCTTGAAGGAAGTGAGGGAAGCTCCGCTCGAGTTCCGCTATCGCTCCGACACAGTGCCCTTGACCATCGAGTGCCTGATCAAGGCTATCGAGGCGCGCACCATGGACACCGGAATTCCCGAGTACAGGATTCCGGCCACCGCGGACCGGTCGGAGATGCCCCGCTATGAACGCGAACGGCAGGTGGTCCAGCAGAAGATGGAAGCTGTCCGCATAGCGACCGTGCGCCACGACATGACCCAGGGATTCGTTCTGACGCAGTACTTCTATGAGCAGTTGATCCAGTTTGAGAAGGACCCGGCCAGCCTGCGCGACACGATCGGCGAGATGGTGTACAGCATGGACGTGGACCAGCAGGTGCACCGCGCCCGGCAGATCGACTTTGACAAGGAAGGCGACGGGGACGTGCTCTCGCGCAGCAAGCCGCGCAAGCTGACCGGACTGGACCTGGCCGAGGCCCGGCTGGCGGCAGGGGATGTGGCCACGGCCAGCGCCATGGCGCGCCAGGCGCTCACCATGCGCTCCGATTCCTCCGATTCTTTGACCGCGATGGCCGACAACTCTCGCGCAACCTTTATCCTGGCGCGGGCGGCGATTATGACCGGACACCCGGAGCAGGCCATCGACGGCTTCCAGCGGACGCTGGCGACCAGCAAGGACCCGCGGCTGCTGTCCTGGTCGCACATTTACCTGGGCCGGATGCTGGACCTGGACTGCAGGCGGGAGCAGGCCGTGGCCGAGTACACTGCGGCGCTGAAGACGCGGGACGGGCAGCAGGATACGCGGTTGGCCGCCGAGCGGGGCGTGAAGACGGCCTACGCCATCAACGGCCACAGTTGCGATGCGGACGACAGCGACGACACGCCCGACCCCGCGCAGCCCAAGCCGCAGGGAAACAAGCCGGGAACGGGCGAGACCAGCCAGAACGGGACTCTGAAGCCGCAATAATCCGAATGGGTGGGCCGCTGGGCCGAGTGATGTCGTCTAATGGAAGCAGCGGAAGAGAGTTTTTGTCCGGGTTTTTTGTCCGATTGATCCGGCGCACGACGAATGGATCGTGACTCGAATGCCTTCGGGCTGGACGAAGAAAGCGGCTGGCCCGTCGGAGTTTGACAGGAGTTCGCAGGCTGCGGAAAGAGGGCTAAGCCAGGCGAAAAGCATCTCTCCGGGGCTAAAGCCGACGTTGATTTTTCCAGCTTTATGTGGGAGTTGCCCCCCTGCCCCTCTCCGAATTGAGTTTTTTGCCGGCCTGTCAGACCGATAGAGGAGCGCGTGGAATCAGCCTTGGCCGAATTGGAAGCCGCACTTGGACATGACTTTACCCGTCCCGAGGTGCTGGTGCGCGCGCTGACGCACCGCTCGCTGGCCAACCAGAACATCGTAGAGGCCGGCAAGGACGAAGCCCCCAGCACGGGCGACAATGAGCGACTGGAGTTTCTGGGCGATGCGGTGCTGGGGCTGGTGGTGGCCGAGGCGCTGTTTGAGCTTCATCCGGAGTGGCACGAGGGGGAGTTGACCAGGGTGCGCGCCCAACTGGTAAGCCGCCAGCACATGGCGGAGGTGGCCACGGCCATCGGGCTGGGCAGCCATTTGCGGCTGAGCCGCGGCGAGGACAAAAGCGGACTGCGGCGCAAGAGTACGGTGCTTTCGAATACCATGGAGGCAGTGCTGGCGGCGCTGTTCCTGGACGGCGGCCTGGAACCGGTGAGGGCGTTTGCCCGCCGCTGGGTGATGGGCGAGGCGGCCGAGCAGTTGGCCAGGGAGTTGCGGTCAGGGGCCGCGTTAGGCAACTATAAATCGGCGCTGCAGGAATACCTGCAGGCGGAGCACGCGGGAACGCCCGTTTACCGGGTGAAGAGCGAAAGCGGACCCGACCACCGGAAACGGTTTCTGGTTGAGGTCCGGCTCAAAACGGAAGAAGGCGAGCCGGGAAAGGCCCTGGCGCGCGGCATGGGGAGCACCAAGAAGCACGCCGAGCAGGACGCGGCGCGGCAAGCGCTGGAGCGACTGACGACAAAGTTGAAAAAGGCAGGCGCCCCGGCATCGGACGCCCCAGAGGAGGAACAAGCAGCGCAATGAGCACCTTTGCCCCGGAGTCCGGCCCATCCCCGCGGCTCGCGCTGTTGCGGCTCCATCTGCCGACTGTGCCCGAAGCCCTGGCTTCGCTGCTGCGGACGGTGGTGATCGCGCTGTTTCTGTTGACCTTTGTGCTGCAGCCCTACCTGATTCCCTCCGAGAGCATGGAACATACCCTGCTGGTGGGCGACTTTCTGCTGGTGAACAAGCAGGTGTATGCCAGGCCCGGCCTTTTGAGCCGGTGGCTGCTGCCGTATCGCGACGTGGCGCGCGGGGACATTGTGGTTTTCCACCATCCGCTGCACCCCTATCTTGTGAAGCGCGTGGTGGGCATTCCCGGCGACCGGCTGCGCATCGAGGACGGGCGGGTGACGGTGAATGGCCGCGCGCTGGATGAGCCGTATGTGGCATTCGAGCCGGCCGAGCGCAGCGCCTTCACCGAGGACTTTCCGGCGCGGGTTTATTCCGACCCGCTGATCGATCTTGGCTGGTGGCGGCAGATGCGCAGCCTGACCCACGACGGCGAGCTGGTGGTGCCCGAGGGCCAGTACTTTGTGCTCGGCGACAACCGCAACCACAGCGACGATTCGCGCTTCTGGGGGTTTGTGCCACGGCAGGCGATTGTGGCTCGCCCGCTGGTGATTTACTTTTCGCTCAACCGGCCTTCGACCACCGATGTGCAACAGGCTTCGGATGATAGACTCGGACACGACAGAGATCTTTCCGCAAGGCTGACGGGGTTTGCCCGCTGGAAGCGCATCTTCCATGTTGTGCATTAGAGCAGGGATCAGGGGTCAGGGGTCAGGGAACAGTAAAGACCCGGACCATCTGCGACTGCTGGCTGATCAGTTAAAAAGAGCGACAGGATGACGAAGAAAAACACGCCCACTCCCAAGACGCCCTCCGAAGCACTGCCGGTTCCCGAACCAGTTGAACAGCGGGTGGAAGAAACGCCCTTTGAAGCCGTGGCGAGCATCTGCTCGGTGCTGGTGGTGGGTCTGTTCATTCTCACATTTCTGGGGCAGAACTTCGTCATTCCTTCCGGCTCCATGGAAAAGACCCTGCTGGTGGGCGACCACCTGGTGGTGGATCGCATTACGCTGGCCCCGCCATCGAAATGGATGCCGCTGGTCCGCTATCGCGAGCCGCAGCGCAACGACATTGTGGTCTTCCTCAAGCCGGTCCCGGATCTGGACGCGGATGGAAACCCGCAATACCTGTTCCTGGTGAAGCGGCTGATCGGCGTGCCCGGCGACCACATCCATCTGCGCAATGGGATCGTGATCATCAACGGCGTGGCCCAGAACCAACCCCACGCGCAGCCGACAACGCCGGACAATCACTATGACTTTCTCGACGAGTTTCCTTCGGTGCCACCTCCGGTGGAACGGGGCGCGACCGAAGCCTGGGCCATCGACTTTCCCAATCACATTGAGAACGGCGACCTGGTGGTGCCTCCGGGCAAGTACTTCATGATGGGCGATAACCGGCACAACAGCCTGGACTCGCGCTACTGGGGCTTTGTGCCGCGGGAAAACATCGTGGGCCGGCCGCTGTTCAACTACTGGTCGTTTGTGACTCCGGAAGACCAGTACGAGAAGCCGGGAATTGCCAACACCGCGGCCTGGATGGGCCATGTGGCGCTGCACTTCCTTACCGAAACGCGCTGGAAGCGGACCCTGCATGTGGTGCGGTGAGAAAAGCAGGGGTCAGTGGTCAGTAAAGGACTATTTGCCGCTGCTGGCTGACCACGGACAAAGAGCGACTGGATGACGAAGAAAAATACCCCCGCCCTCAAGACGCCGTCCGAAGCACTGCCAGTTCCCGAAGCAGTTGAACAGAGCTTGAAAGAGACGCCCTTCGAAGCCCTGGCGAGCATCTGCTCGGTGCTGGTGGTGGGGCTGTTCATCCTCACCTTTCTTGGGGAAAACTTCGTAATCCCTTCCGGTTCGATGGAAAAGACGCTGTTGGTGGGAGACCACGTGCTGGTGGATCGCATCACTTTCGCTCCGCCCACAAAGTGGATGCCGCTGGTCCACTATCGCGAACCAAAGCGCGGCGACATCGTAGTCTTTCGCAAGCCGGTAATGGACGATCCAAACAGGGATGGGAACCTTCAGTACCTGACTTTGGTGAAACGGCTGATCGGTTTGCCCGGCGACCACATTCATCTGCACAACGGCGTCGTCAGCATCAACGGCGTGGCTCAGAACCAGCCCCACGCCCAGCAAACAACGCCGGAGAACCACGTCGAGTTCCTAGACGAGTTCCCCTCCGTGCCACCCGATCCTGAACCTGGTAACCTCATCCCCGAGACGTGGGCAGTCGATTTTCCAAACCATCTCGAGAATGGCGACCTGGTTGTCCCTCCCGGCCACTACTTGATGATGGGCGATAACCGGCACAACAGCGCCGATTCGCGCTTCTGGGGCTTTGTGCCCGGAGAGAACATTCTGGGCCGGCCTCTGTTCAACTACTGGTCGTTCAAAACTCCAGACGGCCAAATCTACAAATCCGGCATCAGCAACACTCTCGCCTGGATGGGGCATGTCGCTCTGCATTTCTTTACTGAAACCCGCTGGACGCGGACCCTGCATCCGGTGCGTTAATTGAAAATATCATTGAAGACCATGACGAAAGATACGCAAGGCGGGCAACGAAGGCGGAAGCGGCTTTGGCTGGCCGCAGCGGCTGTGACGGTAATTCTGGCAGTGGTGGTTGTGCCTCCGCTGATGAGCGTGAGCCGTTACAAGGCCCGCATTACCCAGCTGATTTCCGCTTCGCTGGGACGGCCGGTGCGCTTGTCCTCGGTGGAGGTGCGGCTGCTGCCGCGGCCGGGGTTTGTGCTGAGCGACCTGACGGTCGAGGAAGATCCCGCATACGGCGCCGAGCCGGTGCTCCACGCGACCACGGTGACGGCCCCGATTCGCCTGCTCTCGCTGTGGCGCGGGCGGCTGGAGATCGACAAGATCAGCGTGGACGACGCCAGCCTGAACCTGGTGCGCACGGCCACGGGCCGGTGGAACCTGGACCCGCTGCTGCGCACGGCGACCACGCAATCCGCGGACGGTACGAGCCAGAGCAGGCCCGTCAAGCTGCCCTACCTTGAGGCCACCAGTTCGCGCATCAACATCAAGAGCGGCGCGGAGAAGCTGCCGTTTTCGGTGATCAACGCCGACATCTCCTTCTGGCAGGAAAATCCCGGCGAGTGGCGCGTTAGGCTGCGCGGCCAGCCTGCCCGCACCGACATCAGCCTTGACCTGGCAGACACGGGCATCGTGCGCCTGGAGGCGACCTTGCGCCAGTCGGCCCAACTGCGCCAGATGCCGGTGCATCTGGACCTGGAATGGCGCGAGGCGCAGATGGGCCAGCTGACCCGGCTGATCCTCGGCTCCGACTCCGGCTGGCGCGGCGACCTTACCGGCGAACTGCACCTGGACGGCACGGCGGACACGGCCCAGGTGAAGACCCGGCTGCGGGCTTCCGGCGTCCATCGCGAGGAGTTTGCCCCGGCAGCGCCCATGGACTTCGACGCCAACTGCGGGTTTGTCACGCACTTGTCGACGCGCGCCATCGACAACCTGGTTTGCGACTCGCCGCTGGGAAGCGGGCGCGTTCGCCTGACCGGCGATCTGAGCGGTGATCTGGCCGGCGGCGGCCAGCCGCATTTCTCTGTGGAACTGGACCGCATCCCGGTCGCCGCCGGTCTGGACGCGCTGCGCACGGTACGCAGCGGCCTGGGACCGGGGCTGGAGGCTGACGGCTCAGCCAGCGGCAAGATCACGTATACCCCGGTTGCTGCCGACAGCGCAGCGCAAGGCAATCCAAAGAAGCCGGCGCACCTGGAAAAGGCCCGTTCCTCAAAGACTCATCCGGCAATCCAGGGACCGCTCACGGGCAGCGTTACCGTGGATGGCCTGGAACTGAGGGGCGACGGACTCAGCCAGCCGATCCGGATTCCGAAGGTAGTTCTGGAGCCGGCGGCGCAAACGCAAGACGCTTCCCTGCCCCAAGCCATGACGGCCACCGTGGCTTTTGCTGCCGGCGGCCAGGGACCGCTGACGGTTTCTACGCGATTGGCGCTCGCAGGCTACCAGGTTACTGTGCGCGGCCAGGCCTCCATCGCCAGGGCCAGAGAGCTGGCGCACGTGGCCGGCGTCGCCCATATTGCTGCGCTCGACGCGCTGGCGGGCGAACCCATCACGCTGGATCTGTCCGCGGAGGGCCCCTGGATGCCCGCGCAACGTCTTCCGTTCGGCGGTCCGCCGCCGGCCGCACAGGCCAGCTCGACAATCGCGCCACTGGCCTCCGCCGACAGCGTTTCAGGAACCGTGACCCTGCACAACGCCAACTGGAAAGCCGACTACCTGGCCAACCACGTGGAGATTTCCCAGGCGACGCTTCACCTGGGAGACGGCGGATTGCGCTGGGACCCGGTGGTGTTTTCTTATGGGCCGGTGAAGGGCACGGCCAGCCTGAGCCTGCCCGCGGTTTGCGACGGCCCCAAGACCTGCGCTCCCAAGTTTCAGATCCAGTTTGGCGCACTCGACGCCGCGGTGCTGCAGGCCGCATTCCTGGGAGCCCGCGAGCCAGGCACTCTGCTGTCGACACTTCTTGAACGGCTGCGCCCCGCTGCTTCTCCGGCGTGGCCGCAATTTGAGGGCACGGTCAAGGCCGACTCCCTGATCCTGGGGCCGGTGACGCTGCGCGCGCCCTCGGCCACCCTGCGCACACTGGCGAATGGAGCAGAAATCAGCGTCTTCGAAGCCGGCCTGTTGGACGGGCGCATCCATGGAACCGGCACGCTGCACAGCGCAGAGACGGCGCAGGACAAGCCCTCCTATACGCTGGACGGCCAATTTGAAAAGGTCAGCCCGGCGGCCCTGGGCCAGTTGCTGGGACAGCACTGGTCGGGCGGCGCCCTGGACGGCAACGGCAAGGTCCAGCTCGCGGGTTTCAGTGGGAAGGACCTGGCGGCCTCAGCCAAGGGAACCTTGCACTTCGAATGGCAGCACGGCGCAGTCGCCGGAGGTTCCGGGGCGGGCGCGGCGCCCAGGGTGCTCGGCCGCTTCGACCGCTGGAGCGCCGACGGGGACATTGCCAACGGCGCCGTCACGTTCAAAGACAGCCGGGTGAAGCGCGGCTCGGACAGCGTGCCCGTCCAGGCTTCGGTGACACTGGCCGACCCGCCCAGGGCCGCGTTCGCCGCTCCCAAACCTGTCCAAGCAAAGCGGTAAATCGCCGGCCGCTACAATCGAGGCACGGCTTCCCCCATGGCTTCAAACCCGGTTCAGATCCGCTGCAAGGGCGTGCTGTTCGACATGGACGGCATCCTGATTTCGTCGCTGGGATCGGTGGAACGCAGTTGGACGAAGTGGTCCCGGCTGCGGGGCGTGGACCCCGAGACTGTGCTGCGCATCGCCCATGGCTGCAGAACGGTGGAGACCATCGCCCGGTTGCGCCCTGACCTGGATGCCGAGGCGGAAGCGCAAATCGAAGAGCAGATGGAAATCGAGGACACGGAGGGGCTGAGCCTGCTTCCCGGCGTCCGGGAGCTGCTGGCGGCGCTGCCCGGGGACCGCTGGACGGTGGTGACCAGCGCGACGGAACCTCTGGCGCGGGCGCGGCTGGCCGCCGGCGGCATTCCGATGCCGAAGCGGCTGATTACCGCCGAGTGCGTGGCGGAAGGCAAGCCGCATCCCGCGCCTTACCGGGCCGGGGCGGCGCTGCTGGGGTTTCGGCCGGAGGAGTGCGTGGTGTTCGAGGATGCGGCTTCCGGGGTGGAGGCGGGACGGGCGGCGGGGTGCACGGTGGTGGCTACGACGTTTTCGCATGCCGCAGAAGCGCTGGGCGCTGCTCATTATTTAATCGAAGACCTGAGCGGGGTTGGGGTCACGGTGTTTCCGGAGTTGGGAGAACTGCTGCTTACGTTAACGGTCCGGGACGGGCGCGGCTAGCAATTGCAAGACCTTCAAGCGGTGCTTTTCCCGAAGGGCGCAGCCAACAGGCCTTGTGCTGAATTTACTCGACTCCGCCACTCGCTATAGGCCAAAGCACGACGGACAGCCTCCAGCCTGAAACCTCCGGTAACCAGTATGCAGATTTCATTGAGACATCGTAATTGAGTGTCGGGAGTGAATCACCGTTTACTCGGCGGTTTGGGAAAAAGGGCAACCGCAGATGCTTCGCTGCGCTCAGCATGACAGCGTATTTAAGTTTGATTGGAGCGAGTGACCGCTTATGGGGAACTTTGGCGTATCTTCGCCGGGTGAAGCCGTGTTTCAATCTGGACTGGCCGGCAGCAATGCGGTGCAACGGGTGGCAGCAAAGCGCTAAATCCAGCGCATTGTCGAGCGAGGTCGCCGAGAGCCTGGACGGCCGACAGTTCAGCCGGTCTCCACCCCAAGAAACAAAGACCGTTTCCTGGGGACCCCGGTCTCCCACCCCGGTCTGGAGACTGTCATACACGGCGCTACTACAATCAAGAGATGGCTACGGTTAGAGAGTCTTCCCCGGTTCAGATTCGCTGCAAGGGTGTTCTGTTCGACATGGACGGGATTCTCATCTCGTCGATTGGCTCGGTGGAGCGCAGCTGGACGAAATGGGCTTTGCTGCGGGGCGTGGACCCTGCCTATGCCTGCAAGATCGCCCACGGCTGCCGGGCCATCGAGACCGTGGCCGCGCTGCGCCCGGACCTCGATTGTGAGGCGGAGTTGAAGGTGATCGAGGACATTGAACTGGCCGACGGCGAAGGGCTGACCGTGCTGCCGGGCGTGCTGGAACTGCTGGGCGCGCTGCCTGCGGAATGCTGGACGGTGGTGACCAGCGCCACCGAGCGGATCGCACGGCAGAGGCTGGCTCAAAGCGGCATCCCGGTGCCGAAGCGACTGGTCACTGCCGAGAATGTGACCCAGGGCAAGCCCAATCCGCAGCCATTTCTGGCTGGCGCGGAACTGCTGGGGTTTGCGCCCCAGGATTGCGTGGTTTTTGAGGATTCGGAGTCGGGCGCGAAGGCAGGCCGGGCGGCGGGCTGCACGGTGGTGGCGACGACCTTTTCGCACCCTGTCGACTCGCTGGATGCCGCCCATTACCTGGTCGAAGACGTGCGCGGCGTGACGGTGAACCCGCTGCCTGGCGATGAGGGGCTGCTGCTGGGACTGACGCCACTTGAGGGGTAAGAAAGCACGACTGCGATGAGGCTTTCCCAGATGCGGAGGTAGAATTCTGCAAATGTCTTATCGAGTTATGTCAGGCACGCTCTTCGTCTCGATGCTCCCCGCTGGACTAGTAGGAGTTGCGCCATGCCAGAGCGATTTGGCGGCGGCATCCCGTGTCGTGGGCTGCCTTTCAGAGAGGTCCGGAAAGCTGATACTCGCCGACAAAGATGGCGACAGTTATCTTCCGGAAGGGCATACCGCAGAACTGAACGCTCATATTGGCGATGAATTGAGCGTGAGTGGACGCTTCGGCTCGAGCCGCGAGAGTGGAGGCGAGTACGCTCTTGAGGTGGCGAGTTTCAGGACAGTTCTGAGAAAGAACCCAGCCGGAGTCGAGCCCCGGCTGGGCGGCCGTGGGGATTGGTCGACATTCACGAACAAGAAATTCGGAGTTGCGGTTCGACACCCGAAGACATTTCTACGGCAGGATGTGGAACCGTGCTGCGTTTCCTCGGACTTTGTGAATCCGACGGGAATTGTGACGCTGCACATCTGGAGCGTCCCAAGAGAGGTGTATCCCGGCTCGAATTTCAGAGGGGGCGCATTCGAAGTCAGTGTGGACCCAACGATTCGAAGCGAAGGTACGTGCCGTCAGTTCGAGCAGACGACGCCGGGAGCCACCTTCTCAAAGACTTGGGGAGGCATCCGCTACGCACAGACGCTGCGTGAAGGCGTGGGCTTGGGGACGGCCGACATTGAGTACCACCTTCACACATTTCAAAATGGCTACTGTTATGAATTTGCCATCGAGTTCGATGAGGCGGACGGCACCGGAATGGAAGACCGTTGCTCGATTCAATGGCTTACCGAGAATAACCGGGAAAAGCTCTTGGACCTGCTTCTTGCGCAGGTATCGTTTGTCGCGCCCGAGACGAGAAATGCAGCCAGAAGTTTGCCTGCCCCGCAGCCGCAGGGGACGTCGTTGGCGCAATCTCCTGTGAGTGAGGAGCCGGCGACGCAGATCGCTGTGTCGTGGTCCACGGAAGGAGCGGATTACGTTCAGCTGCAATACCCATGCATCGAGCAAGTATTTGT
>JBEKTB010000011.1:0-41591 GCA_049516495.1 Occallatibacter sp. | reverse complement strand
GCGGAACGCTGCTGGTGATTCCATCGGGCAAGGCTCTGCTCTATGCGGAACCGATCTACCTGCAGGCCGAGGTTTACGGCCTTTACCACATGACCAATCCCGCGGTCTTTTATAACCGCGAAGACCTTTGGACGGTGGCCAGCGAAGTGGGCATGGGCGACAGCGGAACCCAGACCACTGAGGCCATGCAACCCAACTTCGTGCTCATGAAGCTGCCCGGAGAAGCAGGCGTCGAGTTTGTCGAGATTCTGCCCTTCACGCCCGCCAACCGCAACAACCTGATCGGCTGGATCGCCGGCCGCAGCGACGGCGAGCACTACGGCACTTCAGTGGTGTACGACTTTCCCAAGACCAGGCTTGTGGACGGGCCGTTGCAGATTGAGGCGCGCATCGATCAGAACGCCCAGCTCTCCGGCCAGTTGAGTTTGTGGAATCAGCAGGGCTCGCATGTGCGGCGCGGAACGCTGCTGGTGATTCCATCGGGCAAGGCTCTGCTCTATGCGGAACCGATCTACCTGCAGGCCGACCGCAGTCCCATGCCGGAGTTGCGGCTGGTGGTGCTGGCCTTGCAGGACCGGCTGGCATATGGTCCCACCTTTGAGGCTGCGCTCTCGTCGCTGTTCGGCGGGGGAATCTCCTCGCTGAGTCCCGCCGCGCAGGCGCCCCAGGGAGCGGCTGAACCGGCCGCCACCACCGGAGTCTCGCAACCCAAGCAGGACCTGAACGCGCTGATTGCGGAAGCCGGCAAAGACTTTGCCGACTACCAGCGCCTCACATCCGAAGGCAAGCTGGGCGAAGCCGGACAAAAGCTGGACGCGTTGAAAAGCGTTCTCGACAAGATGAACGCGCTTCGCAAGTAATCAGGCAGCGGCTGGCGCGCGCTACGCCACAGCGGTTCCAGGATAGGGATACCCTTTCTGGCGGGTTGCGAGGTCGCCGCTCCCTGCTGGTCGCGTCAACTCGGGTGTTGTGATTTCGAGTTGACGCGATCCTGGAACCGCTATAGCCGCATTGCCTCCGGATCCCACTTCACAATGGCGCCGCGGTCGATGCTCAAGTTCGCGAGCAGTGCAGCACCGGCCGCGCGGAAGCCGAAAACCGCATCTTCAACCACCGGCTGCCGCGAGCGGACGGAAGCGAAGAAGTTCTTGAAGTGATCGTAGCTGTCGCTGTAGCCCTCGGGCGCAATGTACTTCTCGTATCCGACCGGCGGCTCTCCTTCCGGGTGCACCGGCGGATACTTTTTCCGGTAGTCCGCAACAATCTGCTTCTGTGTCGCCTCGGTGAATGTGTCGATGGTAAGGCCCGGCTCCTTCTGGCGCGGCACGCGGCTCACGCTGACGGAGCTGCCGGCGATCTCCATGGTGCCTTCCGAGCCGGTGAAGATCAACCCTTCGCTCTCTTCGCCGCCGTCCACGAAGTTGACGCGCAGGCTCAGGTTGAAGCCTTCCTTGTAGTCAAACAGCCCCAGCATCACGTCCGGCACATCGCGTCCGTCCTTCCAGAAGCGCAATCCGCCGGTGGCCATGCCGCGCACGGGACCATGCGAGCCGGTGATGAAGTGCGTCCCGCTGAAAAGATGGACGAACAGGTCCCCGGCCACGCCGGTTCCGTAGGCCTTCCACTTGCGCCATTGAAAAAACTGTTCGGCGTTGAACGGAATCTTCGGCGCGGTGCCCAGAAAGCGCATCCAGTCGCAGGTTTCCGGGGAGGCGTCGGGAGGAACGGTGTAGTTCCACGCCCCCATCGACGAGTTGCGGTCCCAGCGCGCGGTGACCATGTTGAGCTGGCCGATGGCGCCTGCGGCCAGCAATTCCTTGGCCTTCAAGTAGATCAGCGAACTGACGCGCTGGCTTCCTACTTGCAGGATGCGGTTAGTGCGCCGCGCGGCTTCAATCATCTCCGGCCCGTCGGCGTAGAGATGGATCATCGGCTTCTCGCAGTAGACGTCTTTGCCGGCTTTCATGGCGTCCACGGCGGCCTGCTTGTGCCAGTGATCGGGAGTGCCCACGATGACCGCGTCAATATCCTTGCGCGCCAGAATCTCGTTGTAATCGCGGGTGGTGAAGATGTCGTCGCCCCAGAGTTCCTTGCTGCGCGCCAGGCGGCCGTTGTAGCAATCGGCCACGGCCATCAGCTTGACGCCCGGAACCCGCAGCGCGACCTTCGTATCGCCCATGCCCTGGCCGCCGGCGCCGATCAGCGCAATCTGGATGTGATCGTTGGCTGCAACCGCGCTGGCCGGCTCGTTTTGAGCCGCCAGCGCATGAAGTCTGGTCGCCAGCAAGGTTCCTGCCGCTGCCGTTCCTGCCGTCTTCAAAAAACTTCTGCGATTCAATGCGTACACGGGAAGTACCTCGCACGGTGAAATGACTCGCTCGAATGAAAGCGGGTTCCATTATGGAGGTCGAGGCGGCGCATCGGCAACTGGCGAGCGAAAGCAGCTTACCCGCTCAGGCGCTCCATCCATGCGGCCAGGGCCTGTTGGTCGGCAGTGCCTGCAGCGTGCGAGGCGTGGACGTTGCGGCGCTCTTCGGGGTCGCGGTTCTGGCTGATCTTGAACTTGCCTTCGATGCGCTCAATGGCGATGCGAAAGCCCACAATGCCGGCCAGCATTGTGCTGCGAAAGCCGTCGGGCATTGCGCCCCACTTTTCGGCAAATGCCGGCTCATGGGTATGGATCAGGCCGGCCAGCAACCGGTCCTTGCCGGGCTCGTCTTCGATCAGCTCAAGTGTTCCGTAGGCGTGGACAGCGATGTAGTTCCACGTGGGAACCGAGAGCGGATCAACATAGAACGTGGGCGAAACATAGCTGTGCGGGCCGGGAAATACCACCAGCGTTTCACGGCCGGCCAGAGCCCGCCAGTGGCGATTGGCCTTGGCAAAGTGGCCTTCGATCAGGCCATGCGGTCCCTCGTCCTTCACCACCAGGGGAAGATGCGTGGCCACCAGCGGCGCAGCGGCTTCGGGGCCAGCTTGCGGGCCAAACAGGATGGCGAAAGAGTAGGCCTGCATGGCCTCGATGAGGATGGCGCGGTCGGCGATCCGATTGAAACTGGGCGTATACATGGAGTCCCCTATTGGATGCGTTCAAAGCGGAAGCCGGCCTCGCGCAGGGCGTGGCTGATGGCCGTGATGTGGGCCGCGCCGCGGGTTTCAATGGTGACATCGATGACCGTTTCGCCCAGGCTGACGCCGTAGTAGGCGCGGTTGTGGATGGTTTCGACAATATTGGCGCGCTCGCGGGCCAGGATCTGCGTAAGAGCCAGCAGAGCGCCGGGCCGGTCCTGCAGATAGACGCGGACGCGCAGCAGGCGGCCGTCCTTCACCAGGCCGCGCTCGATGATCTTGGCCAGCAGGGTGACGTCGATGTTGCCGCCGCAGACCATGACAACCGTTCGCCGATGGCGAAGATTGGTTTTGGACTGGACGACGGCGGCCAGTGCGGCGGCTCCGGCTCCCTCAGCCAGTGTCTTTTCCTGCTCCAGCAGCATGAGGATGGCGCTGGCGATTTCCTCGTCGTCCACGGTGACAATCTCGTCCACGTAGCGGGAGACAAGCGGCAGGGTCAGGTCGCCTGCACGGCGCACGGCGATGCCGTCGGCAATGGTGGCTTCGGCGGCAATGGTGACCGGAGCGCCGGCCTCGCGGGCGCGCAGCATCGAAGGCAGTTTCTCCGGCTCCACGCCGATAACGCGAATTTTGGGATTGGTTTCCTTCAGCGCGCAGGCAATGCCGCTGATCAGGCCGCCGCCGCCGATGGGAACCACGACCGCTTCGATGTCGGGAACCTGTTCGAGCAGTTCCAAGCCGATGGTGCCCTGGCCGCTGATGACTTCGACGTCGTCGAAGGGATGGATGAAGGTGCGTCCCTCTTCCACGTGCCGGCGCAAGGCTTCTTCGCAGGCTTCGTCGTAACTCGCGCCGTGCAGGATGACTTCCGCCCCGTAGCCGCGAGTGGCCGCCACTTTGATCTGCGGCGTGGCCAGCGGCATCACGATCTGCGCGCGAATGCCGCGGGCCGTGGCGTGGAACGCGACGCCCTGGGCGTGGTTGCCGGCGCTGGCCGCGATCACTCCGCGCTTGCGCTCCGTCTCGCTCAGGGTGAGCAGCTTGTTCAGCGCGCCCCGCTCCTTGAACGAGCCGGTGCGCTGCAGGTTTTCAAGCTTCAGGTGCAGAGGCAGGCCGGTCAGCTCGGACAGATGATGGGACAGATGACAGGGCGAGCAATGAATCGCATCGGCGATGCGTGCACGGGCGGTCTGAATGCTGGTCAGCGTTACGGAGTGCAAGAAGGTTCTCCTTGATCGTTGAAAAGCTGCGATTGCAGGAAAGCTGCCGATTGAAGGAATGCGACGGAGAAGGTGAGCGAAATGAAAAACCACCAGCCGCGTTTGCGGGTGGTGGCCTGGGTGCTGCGTTACTGCTGAATCCGGTTCGTCAGGCTTGGTTTCCCGCGTGCGCTTTGTGCATGCTAATTCGAAGGACGGGAATTGACGCGTTGATGCACGGAACCCGGAAAGTGCTCGTGTTGGCGGCAGAAGTGTGCATGACCTTGAAGGAAGTAAACCAGAGGGGCAAGGGGCGCGTCAAGGCAGGCAGCCGTCGCCGGGTGGTTTTGTGGCCCTCGGGACCCGGATCGCAAGCCGTCTTGCGGAACAGTTTCGTGTGCAGGGGAGACGGCCGAAATGAGCCCGTTTCGGGAGGTTGATAGTTAGTTAATTGGTGGTAACGTTTTGGTAAACATGAGGCTCTGAAAGATTAACCATCCGGACACGGGCGCGGCTCAAAAGCGAGTTGTAAATCCGCGCTCTTCGTCTTGCTAAACCCCGCCAAATGCGGTGCTTGTCTTGAGTAGTGTTTATGCGTCATTTGTTAACCCAAGAAGTTGTTGACATGGGAAAACCCTTGCGGTATGTTTTGTGCACTTGGCAGGTGCTTCCCCACCCCAGATGAAATGGAATAAACCTATGGCTCAGATGCGAATATTCTTCGCGTTCGGTCTCGCTGCACTCGTGGCGATGCTCAGTGTTGGATTAGAAGCCCAGGTAGGCGATCCGGCGACGTTGATCCAGGAGAAGCTTGTATCCCAGATCAAGCTGACCAAGGCCGCATCGGACCACACCGATGTCGTGACCGCAGGCGACATCGTGCTGCTGCACAAGGACGGACTGATGATGTGCAGTTCGGCCTCTTCCTATGCGTTCTCGAACACTTACAGCGGCGGGGTTCTCGCGGCGAATTACAACAATCGCGCCAAGGACGCCGCGAAGTCGTTCCTGAAAGGACATCTTCCCTTCGGCGGCGGTGGCAGCGTTAGCGACGCGGCCAACAACGGCTGCACCTCACGCAAGTTTGTTGCCGGGGAGAAGTTCTGGGTAACCGGGGTAACGCTGCAAAAGGACGGGATTTTGATCAGTACATTCAGCGATCCCTACAACGACACCCGCTATTACGGCGAGATCAAGTTCCCCTTCCCCAAGGGTTCAGTGCCTCCGGTGGACGATTTTGTGAAGACCGTCTCGGAAGTCATCACGGTGGTGCCAGGGGACGACAAGGACAAAGCCAGCCAGGGCGATCAGGGTGGTCAACAGACGCAGGCTGCCGGTCCGGCCGCGGCTCCCGCAGCGCCCGCGGCACCCATGGCCGCCATTGCGCCGCCGCCTCCACCGGCCGATGCGCCGCCGCCCACAATCGCCCTTGGCCAGACCAAGGATCAGGTCACCGCGGCCTTCGGGCAGCCGACGCGGGAAGCCAAGCTCGGAGCGAAGGAAATCTTCTATTACAAGGACATGAAGGTGACCTTCACCAATGGAAAAGTGAGCAATGTTGATTAGGGTGTCCGCGCATCCGCGATGGGGCGCGGGCCAGCAACAGGAATGAGGATTCAATGAATTTGTTCCATCTTCGCGGGGCCGTGAGCAAAGGCTCCGCAGCAGCGATCGTTGCCGTGTTTCTCTCCCTATCCTGTGTAGCAGGCGCAGCCACCGACAAGAAGAGCGCTCCGGCGCCCGCCAAGCCGGCGGCTCCAGCCAGACCGGCTGCGCAAGGTGCAAAGCCTGCTGCGGGAGGCGCCGGTGCCGGGCATGCAACCGGGGCCGGAGCCGGGGCCAGTCACGGCCCAACGGCCAACGGTGGCGCCAGTCACGGCCCGACGGCCAATGGCGGGACCAGCCATGGTCCAACCGCAAATGGCGGAACAGCAAACGGCGCCAAAGGCCCAGGCGCGAATGGTGGAACCAAGGGACCGGGGACGACCGCCGGGAACAACCGCCCGACTGCCGGCCCAGGAAAGACGAGTGGCCCCGGCACCCAGCACACGGCCATCAAAAGCGGTCCAGCTCCCAAGGGAAGCAGTGAGCACGTCACCAAGAGCGGCAGCGCAGTCCGTACCCGCGCCAACGGCAAGGTGAGCGATGTGCACGACGCCAAGCGCGGCATGGACGTCCATCACGGACTGAACGGCGGGCGCAGAGTGTCCGTGGAACGCGCCGACCACAGCCGGGTTGTCGCCGAGCGGGGACGCCGAGGATACGTACAGCGCGGATACAGCTTCCACGGCCACGACTTTGCGCGGCGCAGCTACTTCTATCACGGCCGCGCCTACGACCGCTTCTATCGCGGCTACGGGTATCGCGGCGTGTATTTGAACGTCTACGCTCCCGGCTTCTACTACGCGCCGGCGTTTTACGGATGGGCGTATAACCCGTGGGCAGCGCCGATTGCCTTTGGATGGGGATGGGGCGGAAGTCCGTGGTTTGGTTTCTACGGCGGCTTCTTTGCTCCCTATCCGGTGTACCCTTCGGCCGCGTTCTGGCTGACGGACTATATCATCTCGCAGGATTTGCAGGCGGCGTATGCGGCGCGCCAGGCGGCAGCCGAAGCGGCCGGCGATGCTGCGGTAGCGGCCGGTGGTGCGCCCTTGCTGACGCCTGACGTGAAGCAGCAGATCGCCGACGAGGTGCGGGCGCAGTTGGCTCTGGAAAACCAGGAGGCCGGGCAGAACGCACAGAGTCAGGACGTGGACCCCGGTTCCAGCGGAATTGCCCGCTTGGTGAGCGACGTCCAGAATGGCCATCCGCATGTCTTTGTGGCCGGAGGCAACGTGGATGTGGTGGACGCCAACTCGGGTGCGGAGTGCAGCATCACTGACGGCGACGCGGTGCAGTTGGCGGTTGCGCCTCCCGCGGACGCGACGGCTGTGAATGTGGTGGTTCTGGCCAGCAAGGGCGGCCAGGAATGCCCGCGGGCGAGCACCGTGACGGTGCAGTTGGCCGACCTGCAGGAGATGCAGAACCACATGCGCGAGACCATCGATCAGGGTCTGCAGGATCTGAAGGCCAAGCAGGGTACAGGCGGATTGCCGCAAGCGCCGCCTTCCGCCCAGGCTGCGACGGCTCCCGCGCAGTACGCCGCTGTTGCGCCTCCGCCCGACCCCAACGTAGGCGCGGAGATTCAGCAGGTAGACCAGCAGGGTGACCAGTCGGAGAAGGAAGTCACGGCCGAAGCGTCGCAGGATAGCGGCGGAGCGGTAGCGGCCACTCCCGCCGCACCCGCAACCGTTGCGCTGGGACAGACCCAGGGCGAGGTCGAGGCGATCCTCGGACAGCCAGTCAGCAAGGCGCTGCTTGGACCAAAAATCATTTACAACTGCAGCGGCATGAAAGTCATCTTCAAGGACGGAAAAGTCGCCGACGTACAGTAATTGCGGCTCTTGAGGGCGCGGGAGGAGTTGATTACTCCTCTTCGCGCCCCAGCCAGAATTGTGTCTGCGAGTTTCGGCGCAAGTTAAAAGATAGATCTGAGTTTCGCGAACGAATCCAGCTCAAATAAATGCTGCCCTTCAGGCGCGGCATCGATCTCCGCGTGTTCCAGCACCCACGTGTCTTTGTGGAACAGGAAGATGGCGTGCAGCCCGGCCGCCAACGCGGGATTGATGTCGCTCTTGGGGCTGTTGCCGATCATCCAGCTGGTGTGCGGCGTGAGCTCGTGGCGATGGATCACTTCGCTATATGTCGCGGGGTCCTTCTCGGCCACGATCTCGACCGCTGAAAAATAGCCTGAAAGGCCGGAGCGAGCCAGTTTGTCGGCCTGCTCCGCCTCGTTGCCCTTGGTCATGAGGATAAGCCGGTGGCGGGTGGCCAGCTCGGCCAGGGTCTCGGCTACGCCGGGAAGCAACTCGATCTCCTGCTCGGCAACCGAGCGGGCGAAACCCAGGATGCGCTCGGCCTTTTCTTCGGTGACCGGCGCCGGGCTGAGACGCTCAAAGCAGGTGACCAGGGACCGCGTGAAGCTGGTGAGGCCGTAGCCATGGGCCAGGATGGTCTCGCGCTCGACGGCGTTGAGCGCCTTGCGCACTTCGGCCGGCGAGTACTCGTGGTGGTCAAGATAGCTGATGAATGCGACGATGGCGCGCTCAAAGTAGACGTTGTTTTCCCACAGCGTATCGTCGGCGTCGATGAGCAGGGTCTGGCCTGGAGCAAATTGCGGCATAGATTCCATGGTAGCGAATCGGACTGGGTGGATTCGAATCGACAAACACAAGTCTCAGGCATCCCACCCTGTCCGCAAGAACAAAAACTTGGGCGAGGGTGGGGACCCGGTTTATTGTGCGCCTGAAGGCAGCGTGTATTCGAAGTCGTACGAGTGTTTTCCGTTCGAGATCGTGATGATCATGGTTCCCGCAATGCCGGCCAATTGGCCTGTGCCGGAGCCGGGCACAACGGTGACGGTGAGATGCTGGCCGTCGCGGTCCATGGTGCCTGAATGCTGGAGGGCGAAGCCGCCGAGATTGCCGCTCAGGGCTCCCGTCACGTGCTCCATGGCCACGTACCCGGCTGTGCCCTTGGCGGGGTCGCCGGCCGCCAGCATCTGGCCTTTGCTCGCGGCCTCAAGGTCGCCGTGGAACAGCTTGTCGAGGGCATAGCGTCCGATGGCCGCGCCTCCGGTGGCATCGTCAGGCGCCAATGCCGTGGTCTTTACGTCGAATGTTCCTTTCGCATGACGGGTCAAGACTGGTTCCTTTCTCAGGATTTTGGATGCCGAAGCCTGGGAATGCGCCGTCTGCAAGCCGACGCAAATAAGGCCTGCAATAACGAGAATGATCTTGAGGGTACGCATCTTCACTTGGACCTGCAATGGAAATGGACAGCCGCTTTGCTCCCCATCATAGCCGCACTTTCGCGGACATGCGTCGTTATTGATCGTGAATTCACTTGCCGGGCGATTCTCGGGTTTGGTAGAACCATGCCAGAAGCAGGATGGTCGCACGCTGACCCGGAAGGAGAAGCCCATGAGCGCCACGATTCCCCCCGCAGCCGTTCCCACACCAGGACCGCTTGCCGGCCTGGACCAATGGGACGATTTCGTTGAAGGCCGTTACCGGGAAGGGAAGTCGGAAGAAGAGTTCCGCGTCTACGATGCGGAAGCGACTCCGAGCGTGGCCGAGTTTTACCGGCTCAACCACCAGGGCCAGACGGTCGCCTACGTTTTAGAAAAAGAGAAGCAGTACTTTGGTCTGAACAAGGGGATGAAGACCATCTGGGAGGCCGCGGAGTTTCTCAATACGCTGGTGGACGATAGCGACCCGGACACGGATCTAACTCAAATAGAGCACCTGCTCCAAACTTCAGAAGCGATCCGCCGAGACAATCACCCGCGCTGGATGGTGCTGACCGGATTCCTGCACGACCTGGGAAAATGCCTGTGCCTCTACGGAGAGCCGCAATGGGGCGTGGTGGGCGATACATTTCCAGTCGGATGCGCCTGGTCCGAGTCGATCGTTTTTCCCGAGTATTTTGCTGCCAATCCGGACCGGCTGACGCCGGAGTATCAGACCAAATATGGAATCTATGAGCCCAACTGTGGCTTGGAAAACGTGCACATGTCCTTCGGCCACGACGGCTACATTGCCGAAGTCATGAAGCCCTATCTGCCAATGGAGGCGCGCTACATGCTGCGCTTCCACTCGTTCTATCCCTGGCATCGCCATGGCGCCTACGATCACCTGGCCAATGCGCAGGACCGCGAAATGCTTGAGTGGGTGCTCAAGTTCAACCAATACGATCTCTATTCAAAAGGCCACGCCAAGCCGAATATGCTTGAACTCAAGCCGTATTACGACGAGCTCTTCGCGGAGTTTCTCCCGGAGAAAGTGGCTTGGTAGGGAAGTTGGTTCTGGAAGCAAAAAAATGGCCGCCGAGCGGAAGCTCGAGCGGCCATTTTCAGATTGGACACTTATTGTTTTGGTTGCGCGGCCAGCCAGGTCTTTAGATTCGGCTCCTGGAGCGTGCGCAGCTCGGTACAGCCCTCGATGCTTTCCAGGGCGTGCTTCAGCGACTTGTCGGAAGACTCGACCTTGTGCGTGGAGAAGAAGCTCTGCACGCGGTCGCGAGCTTCAGAGGAGCAGAAACTCCCGGTTGAACGGACCAGCACTTCGCCCATTTCGGTGGTCAGCAGGGCATGAACCTTGTCCCAGTTGTCCTCAATAAACTTCCATGCCTGGTCGCGGGATGCGTCGATCTGCAAGGCGATGGCAAGCTGGATGGCCGCGTCCTGGTTGCGGACCTTGCCGGAAACGGCATAGTCGAGCGAGCGCTGGATGAGCGCGGGGTTTTCAAACTCGGCCAGCAGGCGCAGGGCGCCCTCCTGAAACTCGGGATTGGTCGAGGTTTCGTACACCTTCTGCAAACGGTCGAAGAGCTGGGCATCGCCGTTGCGCGCGGCAATGGCGAGAGCCGTCTGGCCGAGCGTGGGATCGACGGAAGTGGGGTCGGCGAGAAACTTTTCGACGATCTGATGGGCCTGGGCCAGAACTGCCGGGTCCTTGCCGTAGTAGCCGAGGACGGTGAGAAGTTCGGAGCGCAACTGCCGCGTGTTGGCCGAGTCGGAGTCCGAAGGGGCGCCGAGCTTGGCGTACTCCGGCGCAAAGGTCGAGCGAATCCAGGCCGCCAGGCTGGCGCGGTCTTCCTGGGTAGCGGCAATGCGCGTGTACGCAGCGTTGACGCCGCCCACAGTTCCTTCGACGACCGCCGCACTGGGATCGGCCTTGAGAGCGGTCACCAGGTTGAGGTAGTCGCCAATGGTGGCCTTGTTCGCGCGCACCTGCGCCCACTCGTCGCCGATCAGACTGATGCGCTCGGTGGGCGTAAGCAAAGTCTCGGCATTCTCCACAAGTTTGTTGTAGATGTTCGGCGGATAGGCGCTGCGGTAATACCCCTTGCCGCCGGCATTGGCAAAGAACAGCCCGCCGGAGGGCAAGGTCAGAGCGGTTTCGCCGGGGGCGAGCACCTGGCACTCCTGCTTGTCCGGGCCGGTCTTGATGCACACCGGGAGCGTCCACTTCTGCGCCGGGTCGGGCTGGATGCTGGGGCTGAGGAAGAAGCGTTTCTGCGCAACTGTAACTTTGCCGCCGGCCGGCTCGCCGAAGGTGAGAATCGGCACGCCCGGCTGCGCAACAAGGCTCTCCATGATCTTGTCCACCGGCTTGTGGCTGGTGGCCGTCTGCGCGCCCCAGAAGTCCTCAGCGGTGGCGTTTGAATAGAGGTGCGCAGCGAGATAGTTGTGTACGCCCTGGCGGAAAGTCTCCGGCCCGAGATAGTTTTCCACGCTGAGCAGCACGTCGCTGGCCTTGCCGTAGGAGATGCCGTCGAACATCTGGTTGATCTCTTCGGGCGTGTCGGCCTTGGCGCGGATGGAACGGGTGGTGGGCTGGGCGTCGAGGTTCAGCGTGCTGTCCCGGTCGTTGGCCACCATCTGGTCGATATTCCACTCCGGATGCATGGCGGCCACCGGCTTGTTTTCCATCCATGTGGCGAAGCCCTCGTTGAGCCAGATGTTGTCCCACCACTGCATGGTCACCAGGTCGCCGAACCACTGGTGGGCCATCTCGTGCGCAATCACCAGTCCGACTTCTCTTTTGGAATTGATGGATGCCGTTTTGGGATCGATCAGCAGCGCGGTCTCGCGGTAGGTGATGGCGCCGAAGTTCTCCATGGCGCCGGCCTCGAAGTCGGGCAGGCCAATCAGGTCAAGCTTCTTGAGCGGGTAGGGAATGCCGAAGTAATTGTTGTAATAGTGCAGCACGTACTTGGCGACATCGACGCCGTAGGCCGTGAGCGCGACCTTGTCGGGCGTGGAGCAGACGCGAATGGCCACGCCATCCTGCTCGCCGGCGGTGCACTGGAAATCGCCCACCAGAAAGGCCACCAGGTAGGTGGACATCTTGGGCGTGGTGAAGAACTTGAGGGTGTGCTTGCCGGCGATGGGACCGGGAGTGTCGGTCTCGATGGGGCTGTTGGAAATGGCCGTATCGGCGGCATCGATCACCAGCGTGACATCATAGGTAGCCTTGAAAGCCGGTTCGTCGAACGACGGAAAGGCGCGCCGCGCGTCCGTGGATTCAAACTGCGTCACGGCGTAGTTGCGTTTGGCGGTCTTGGAAAGATAAAAGCCGCGCAGCTCGTTGTTCAGGATGCCGGTGTAATGAATCGCCAGTGTCGCTTTGCCCGCGGGCAGCTTTTCCGGAAAGCTGAAAGTCGCCTGCTGCTTCTCCTTGTCGAGCGAAACGGTCCCCGTCTGCTGCTTTCCCGCGGCGGTTGCGGTCACGCTCTCAAAGGCGATCTCGATGGCGTTCAGCGTGATCGAGTTCACCGGCTCGGCGAGGGTCACTTCGATCGACTCGACGCCGGTGAAGGTGGCCGCTTTGAGGTCGGGCGTGAGCGCGAGTGTGTAGCTCGAGGGGCGGACAGCCTGCGACAGCCGCTGGGCGTCAGCGGGGCGAGCCGCAGCCAGGAAAAGGAGCGCGGCCGATGCCGCGCATGCAACGCGCAGGGATGGAGCGGAACAGCGAATATTCATGCAATCCTCGTGAGGTTGAGCGGAGCGTTCAGGAATGGGCCAGCCTGTTCCGGCTGGGACCTGTTCCGGCTGGCGATGGAGCCTTGCGGTTCGGTGTATGGGCTCTCCGTGCGATTGAATGCCAACTTTGCCATTGTAGGACAGCGGACGGGCAGCAAAGACTACGAACGGAGAAGGGCCAGGGCAATCGCATGAATCCATCTTGTTGACGAGCCTGATTCCTTGATCACGAGCCCGGTTCCGATTTCTATCGCGCCGCAGGCGCAAAGGTTGCTAGCCCCGCGCTTCAGCGTGGGGAACGAGGCCAGAATTGCATTTCAGCCCCGTTGGGGCGACGCAAAAGGCGAATTTGTCATCAAGAAATCGTTGATGCGATCGCCCTGGGAGAAGGGCCGCTGTTTCGCAGCAGGTGCTCCCGTTCGAGTAAGATCAGCGATGGAACTGGAGGGGCGCGATGAATCGCTGGTGGGGACGGATGGTCTATTCGCTGGCCTGCACAGCCACGGCGGCGGTGCTCGCCGTGGGTTCGCTCATGCTCGCAGACTCGCTCCATCTGCTGGGCGGGCGCAGCGCTTTGCTGAGCAGGCTTTCCCTGGGTGCGGCATCGGCCCTCATCGGGCTTGTTTTCACATTCAGCCTTCCGGGATGGCTGCTGGGTTTGCCTTTTGTCCTCGCGGTGAAGGACCTGCGCGGGGGGCGATTCTGGCTGTGGCTTGCGATCGGCACATGCATCGGGCCGCTGCTGATCGCCGGCATTGTCTTGTTTCGGGCTCTAAGCGACCCCCAGCTTCACTTCGTTTCGTCTTTGTCGGAAGCGATGTTCTTCGTCTACCTGGCGGCTGGCGTCTCATGCCTGACCACGCTCATCTATCTCCTGCTTCTGCGCTGGGCGCAAAAGCAGGAGGCGAAGAGGCATGTGGTGATTGAAGACGGGACGGAGAATCCGGGTCTGTAGGTGCCGCTTATTCCGGCTGCGGGGTTTTGGTCAGCAGCGTATCAAGCAGAAGCAGACATGCGCCGGTGACGATCGCGGAGTCGGCCAGGTTGAAGTCGGGCCAGTGGTAGGCGAAGATGTGGACCTCGATGAAGTCCACCACCGATCCGTAGGCGATGCGGTCGTGGACGTTGCCCAAGGCGCCTGCAAAGACCAGCGCCAGAGCCACGGTGGTGGGGGTGAAGCGGTCGCCGAGCCGGACCAGGAAGACCAGCACAGCCAGCGCCGCCACCAGCGAAAATCCGATCAACACCCAGCGCACGGTGTGCGGCGAAGCGGAGTCGGCAAACAGCGAAAAAGCCGCGCCGTCGTTGAGCCAGTGGGTGATGCGCAGGACGTGCGGCACGACCGGAATGGCGCCGCCCATGGGAATGTGCAGCGCCACCCAGGTCTTGGTGAGGCGGTCAAGAAAGATGACCACGGCGGAGATCAACAGCAGCCAGGGCAGGCGCCGGGGAGTCAGTGTGCTCACGAAGCGGCCTCCGTTGGCTGCTGCTGCGGGGCTTGCGGCGGAGCGATCTTCATCTCGACAAGCGCGTCCTGGCAGCGGGTGCAGACGTTCTCCCAGATGCCGTAGTTCGAAACTTCAGGCATGAAGTTCCAGCAGCGGGCGCACTTGTGGCCGGTGGCGGGCAGCGCGGTGACCTGCAATTCACCGCCTTCGACAACGGTGACGCGGGAGACGTTGACGATCTCCTTGAGTCCGGCAGCGTGGCGCTGCAAGAGGGCAAGCAGGTCGCCCGAAGCTGCGATTTCGAGTTCTGCTTCCAGACCCTTGCCGATCCGCTTGGCCTGACGGTCCTCTTCAAGCTTTACCAGCGCGGAGTCGCGCACCGCGAAAATCTGCTTCCACTCTTCCAGTAACTGCGTTGGGTCTTCCGAGAAAATCTCCTCCGCCTTGGGGAACTGTGCCAGATGCACCGAGACTTCGCGGCCTTTAACGGCAGGCAGATACTCCCACACCTCGTCGGCGGTGAAGCTGAGGATGGGCGCAACCAGACGCACCAGCGTTTCGGCAATCTGCCACAACACAGTTTGCGCGGAGCGCCGCGCGTGGCTCGACGGCGCGAAGGTGTACATGCGGTCCTTGAGCACGTCGAGATAGAAGGAACTCAGGTCGATGACCGCGAAATCGTTGACTGCGTGGTAGACGCGATGGAACTCGAAGCTCGCGTACCAGGCCTGCACTTTTTCTGACAGCTCACGTGTCCGGGCCAGCATATAACGGTCCAGCGGTAGCAGGTCTGCCTCGGGAACGCCGTCGCGTTTGGGATCGAATCCGTTCAAATTGCCCAGCAGGAAGCGGAAGGTGTTGCGCAGCTTGCGATAGATTTCCGCGCAGCGCTGCATCAGGTTTTCGCTGGCCGCCATGTCTTCGCGGAAGTCAACCGAGGCCACCCAGAGGCGGACGATTTCGCCGCCCAGCCGCTCGGCAATGTCCACCGGGTCCACGCCGTTGCCCAGAGACTTGGACATGGCGCGACCCTGCTCGTCCAGGGTCCAGCCGGCCGTAGAGACGTGCGAATAGGGCGCGTGGCCGCGCAGGGCGACCGAGGTCAGCAGCGACGAGTGGAACCAGCCGCGGTGCTGGTCGCCGCCCTCCAGGTACAAGGCCTCCACGCCTTCGCCGTTCTGGAAGGCTGTGTAGGCTGTTTTGAGTTCCGGATCGGATTCGGCCACGGCGAACCAGCTTGTGCCGGAGTCGAACCAGACATCGAGAATGTCGGTCTCCTTGCGGAAGGCGGAACCGCCGCAGTGGGCGCAGGTTGCGCCGGCGGGCAACAGGCTGGCCACATCGGTGGTGTGCCAGGCCTCGGCGCCCTCGCGGTCAAACAGGTCCACGATCTGCCGGTTCAAAGCCGGGTCCATGATCGGCTGGTTGCAGTTCTCGCACATGAATACGGCGATAGGCACGCCCCAGATGCGCTGGCGGCTGATGCACCAGTCGGGGCGCGTGGCGATCATGTTCGTGATCCGCTCCTTGCCCCAGGCCGGGTCCCAGACCACCTTGTCGATTTCTTCAATCGCCAACTGCCGAAATGTGGTTTTGGAGCCGTCCTCGCGCTCCACCTGCGTCTCCAGGCCGATGAACCATTGCTCGGTGGCGCGGTAGATGACCGGATGGTGGCAGCGCCAGCAGTGCGGATAGGAGTGGTTCAGGTCGCTCGAGGCCAGCAGCGCGCCCGATTCCTCCAGCATTGCCAGGATGACCGGGTTCGCAGCCCAAACTTTTTTACCTTCGAATGCCGGAGGCGCGGCCAGCGGCCAGGCATCGGGGTCAACATGGATGCGGCCGGCCGCGTCCACGCGGCAGGTCTGGTCCAGTCCGTAACGCTGGCCGGTATAAAAGTCGTCTGCGCCGTGCGAGGGCGCTGTGTGCACAGCGCCGGTGCCCTGGTCGGCGGTGACGTAGGTAGCCAGCACGCCCAGGATGCTGCGGTCCAGAAACGGATGCTGGAATGTCGCGCGTTCGAGCATGCTGCCTTTGAACCGGGCCAGTTCGACGGTTTCGCCCAACTGGCAGGCGGCGATAACCTGGGCGGCCAGTTCCTTGGCCACAATATAAACCGGCGCGTCAGCGGCGTCTCCCGCAGCCAGCGCAACATACTCAAAGTCCGGATGGAAGGCCACGGCCATGGACGCGGGCAGGGTCCAGGGGGTGGTAGTCCAGATGATGGTCGAAACCTGCCGGCCCGCCAGCGCCGTGGAGATCAGCTCCGGATCAGAAGTGAGCCGGTAGCGCACATAAATCGACGGGCTGGTGTGGTTGTCGTATTCCACCTCGGCCTCGGCCAGGGCGGTGCGGTCGTGGATGCACCAGTAGACCGGCTTCAGGCCGCGGTAAACGAAGCCCTTTTCGAGAAAGCCGTAAAACGCCTCCAGCGTCCGCGCCTCGTAGTCGCGGGCCATCGTCTTGTAGGGCTTCTGCCAGCGGCCAAAGCAGCCAATGCGCTCAAATTGCGAGGTTTGCAGCTCGACGTACTTCTGCGCGTAGGCGCGGCAGGCATCCAGCACGGCCGGGACCGGCATCTCAAGCTTCTTGTGGCCCAGGTGCTCGTCCACCTTGATCTCGATGGGCAGGCCGTGGCAATCGTAGCCGGGAACGTAGGGAGCATCGAATCCGGCCATGGTCTTCGACTTCACCACGAAATCCTTGAGCCCCTTGTTCAGCGCGTGGCCCAGGTGAATGGGACCGTTGGCGTAGGGAGGGCCGTCGTGGAGCAGGTAGGCAGGGCGGCCGAGGCCGGCCTTGCGCAACTCGGCATACAGATCCAGGTCGGCCCATTTTGTCAGCCGAAGTGGTTCATTATGAGGCAGATTCGCCTTCATCGGGAAGGCGGTTTGCGGCAAGCTGAGGGTCGCCTTCAACTCCGGCGCTGGGGACATCGTCACTCCCTGGGATGGTGCGGTCTGGTGCATTCCTTAGTGTAAACGGGAGAAGCAGATTTTCCAGGTAACAAACTGCGGGGTTTGGGCGTCTATTGATTATGGGAACCTCGACCAGGTCGAAATATGAGAGTTTGGAGTTTGAGACCTCCATGGGCGAGACACAAATGGGCGGAGTCGAGCATAATGGAGTGATGAGCCTGGAGCCGGGAAGGCCCCCCACCGGACGGGAAGCCAGGCGCGCAGAGGCAACAGAACCAGCCGCATATATGGCAAACAACTCACTCATCCAGCCAGACTCGGAAACCACTGCTGCCGCGGCTCCTGCGGACGGCTTCGAACTCAACGCTTTACTCGGCAGGGCCTTCGAAGAAAAACCCATCTGGACGGGGCTCTACGAGAATATTCGCGACGTCTTTTTCCCGGTCAAGCTGCCGCCGCTGGAACTGACCTCCAAGCCGATCCCGGTTCCGGACCGGATGGCGGTGAAGCCGAACCCATGGGCTATCGGCATCTCGACCGCGGTCAATATTCTCATTCTCGTGGTGGTGCTGTTCTTTGTAGGCAAGAAGATCATCGAGACCGTCAAGGCGAACAATCTCTCCGCCACGGACATCGATGTAGGCGTGTTCAAGGCGCCCAAGGCCGACACGCAAGCGGGCGGCGGCGGTGGTGGCGGCGACCACAGCATCCTCGATCCCACCAAGGGCAAGCTGCCCAAGCTCGAAAAGAATCCGATCACGCCACCCCAGGTGCAGAGGGTGGACCATCCGCTGCTGGCCATGGAACCGGCCATCAATGTGCAGACCAACATCACCCTGCCCGACAACCCGAATCTGCCCAACATCGGCGTGAAGAACTCCATCAACGTCAACCTGGCCTCGAACGGCCAGGGCGGCGGCAGTGGCATGGGAACCGGGTATGGCGGCGGCCTGGGCTCCGGCAATGGAAACGGCTACGGTCCGGGCTCCGGCGGCAACACCGGCGGCGGACTCTACCGGGTGGGCGGCGAAGTTTCAGCGCCGGTCGCGTTGAACAGCGTGGAGGCGGAGTTCTCCGACGAAGCGCGCCGGGCCAAGTACCAGGGCGTGTGCCTGATCTCGCTGATCGTCGATGCGCAGGGCAATCCGCAAAATCCGCGCGTGGTGCGGGCGTTGGGCATGGGGTTGGACGAAAAGGCCCTCGAAGCGGTGCGCAAGTACAAGTTCAGACCGGCCATGAAGGGCAAGACGCCGGTGCCGGTGATGATTACTGTAGAGGTCAATTTCCGGCTGTACTGAGAGCGTGAGACGGTTCAAGCAAAACGAGCGGAGCGCCCAGGCGCTCCGCTCGTTTTGCTTGATGCGTGCTTTCCCCGCAGGGCCGCACGCGGGGGCAATCGCGTGAATCCATCTTGTTGACGAGCCTGGTTCCGATTTCTATCCCGCCGGAGGCGCATCGGTCGCCAGCCCCGCGCTTCAGCGTGGGGAAGGAGGCCAGATTTGCATTTCAGCCCCGTAGGGGCGATGCAAAAGGCGAAACTGTCATCAACATATCGTTCATGCGATTGCCCTGGGCCGCAAACCGGGATCCCCCAAACTGCGTCCTTGTCACTTCGGGGTTGAGAAACGCAGCAGGGATTGAGCGCCTGCGCAGGGCCGGCGCAAACAGGGCGCATTCCGTTTTCGCGGCGCATCGATTATGAGCTGGGGGAGCGGCTGAAAATATGAGTTTTGTATGGTGCGCCCGGAGAGATTCGAACTCCCGGCCTTCTGGTTCGTAGCCAGACGCTCTATCCAGCTGAGCTACGGGCGCAAATAGAAAACGGCACCTTGCAATACAGAATCTCGAAATCAGAGACCGGCTGTATTCAGGATGCCGACTGAATCATGGTGCGCCCGGAGAGATTCGAACTCCCGACCCTTTGGTTCGTAGCCAAATACTCTATCCAGCTGAGCTACGGGCGCACACAGGTGGTCTCACGCGAAACCAAAGACAGAATATCAGGGTTCTTCGGGTGGCGCAATCGATGCGTCAGCCCGCGGGAGTTTGCGGGGGTACGGCAGCCTGCTGCGTGATCGCCAGGTCCGCATCTTCATCGGGACTAATCTGCAGGCCTGCCTGGAGCACCAGGCTGGCGACGGTTGCCGCGTTCAGCCGCGTGGCGTCGTACTCCACCCTGAGAGTGCGGGCGTTGCGATCGAACTTGAGGCGGCGAATGCCGTACACTTCGCGCGTGCTGGCCAGCGCGAAGGTCACCGCATCCGTCGGCGGCGTGGCATAGCGAAATACGATTTCCACCGTGGTCATAGGGAAATCATAGCAAGAACCCCTCGCCTGGGGAGTGTGAACAGGCCTTGGAGCAGGGCAATCGCATGACCCCATCTTGTTCACGAGCCTGGTTCCAATTTCTATCGCGCCGGAGGCGCAACGGTCGCTAGCCCCGCGCTTCAGCGTGGGAAGGAGGCCAGAATTGCATTTCAGCCCCGTAGGGGCGACGCAAACGGCGAGATTGTCATCAAGATATCGTTCATGCGATTGCCCTGGGCTCTACAGGCTCTTCAAGTAGGCGCGGACCTCGGGGCTTGACCAATCCTGCGCGCCGACGAACTTGCGCCGGATGACGCCCTTGCGGTCGATCACGTAGGTCTCCGGCCACATGTCGGTATGGAACAGCTTGGCCGCGCTCTGGGTCGGGTCGCGCACCGTGGTCAGGTCCACGTGGCGGCGGATAAGAAAGCCTTTGTAGCTGTCTTCGTCGTCGTCGATGCTGACCGCGAGCACGGCCAGATCGGGCTCGTCGTGATGAAGCTGGAGCAGCGAGGGCAGCTCCTGGATGCACGGCGCGCACTGACTCCACCAGAAGTTCAGCAAGACAACCTTGCCCCGGTAGCTGGCCAGGTGCACAGTGCTGGTGCCGTCCGAGACGGTGAAGTCGGGAGCCGGGCGGCCGGTCTGGCCGGGATGCGCACCGCGGTCGCAGCCAGGCATCAGGGCCAGAAGCAAACATAGAGGGAGGAAACGAGAGTACCGCACGTCCTTATAATACGGAGCGAAGGGGCCTCAACGAAAGGGCGTACGCAGATGGAGAACGAAAGGCAGGAGAGCGGTCAGGTTGAAGAGGTTGCGTTCAAGCCGGTGCTTGGCCTCTCCGATACGCCGGGCGAGTTGGAAGCGCTGCCGGTCCGCAAGGGAACGGTGTATGACCAGCCGGAGCCGGAGGAACTGCTGGAACTGACCGTCATCATCCCTGCGCGCAACGAGGAAGACTGCCTGGGCGCATGTCTTCGGTCGCTGGTCAGCCAATCGGACGATGTCTTTCAACTGGGCCGGGACTGGGAGCTGATCGTTGTGGATGACCACTCGATCGACCGCACGGCGGAGCTTGCCGGCGGCTTTGCCGGGGTCACAGTGCTCCGGGCGGGTAAGCTGGAACCGGGCTGGACGGGCAAGAACCAGGCCATCTGGACGGCGGCTACCAAGGCGCGAGGCCGCTGGCTGCTGTTTACCGACGCGGATACCATCCACGAGCCGGGAGATCTGCACCGGGCGATGCACGAGGCCGTCAAACACAAGGCGGGCATGTTGAGCTATTCGCCGCGGCAGATTGTCCACGGCTTGTGGCAGCGCGCGCTCATGCCCCTGGTCTTCAGCGAGCTGGCGCTGGCGTTTCCGCCGGCCAAGGTCTCCGACCCCGGCCAGAGGATCGCCGCGGCCAACGGGCAGTTCCTGCTGGTGGAGCGGGAGGCCTACCGGCGACTGGGCGGCCACGCCGCGGTGTCGGAAAAGGTGCTGGAAGACGTGGAACTGGCCTTCCTGGCCAAGCGGCGCAAGGTGGGCCTGCGCTTCCGCTATGCAGACGACGCGGTCTCCACGCGCATGTATCGCTCCACGGCGGCCATGTTCGAGGGCTGGACCAAGAACCTGGCGCTGTTGTTTGACAACTGCCTGGCGCTGGCCGTTTGGCGGGTCATCGACATCGGCCTGCTGGTAGTGCTGCCGGCCTTGGCCATCTGGTTGTGGAACGCGCGCTTTGCCGCGCATTCGCTGCAATGGCTGGGCGCCGGCTGGGTGCTGGCGCTGCTCTGGGTGCGCAACCTGTTCCGCTTCTATGGCCGCGTCGCGAAGTCCAACTTTCCCTTTCTGGACTGCGCAATCACTCCTTTGGGACTTCCGCTGTTTGTGGTTCTCCTTTACCGCAGCTGGTTTCAGCACCGGATTCTGAAGCGCGTAAGCTGGAAGGGCCGAACCTACCCGGGCTGAAAAGAGCACCACCTTTTCGCATCTTGCTGCTCTCGCTCGCCTGCGGAGGTCTTTGCTTTTTTCTTTAACTCCTCTCTCAGCAATGCTTTGCTGGAGGCTTTACGCTGAATGAATGAAGCCCTGGCCGCGGCTTGGGCGTCTAACCGATTGAGGGCTCAGAATGATCTTTCTGACGCGGCGGGCCACGTTTTCCGCTTCGCACTATTACTGGAACCCGGCCTGGTCCGAGGAGCGGAACACGCAGGTCTTCGGGCGCTGCGCAAATCGCAACGGACACGGGCACAACTACGCGCTGGAGGTCACGGTGGTGGGCGATCCCGACCCGGTCACCGGCTTTGTGGTCGATTTGAAGTGGCTCAAGGACCTGATCGAGCGCGAGGTTCTGGCCGCCTTTGACCATCGCCACCTGAATCTTGAGGTCCCGGAATTTATCGCGTCGGAAACTGCCGCGACGATTCCCACCACAGAGAACATCGCCATTGCCGCGTGGAACCGGTTGGAACCCTCAGTGACGGCCGCGGGCGGGGCGCGCTTGAGTTCGGTGCGGGTATACGAGACGCCGGAGATCTTTGCCGAATACCAGGGTGGGCTATGAACCCTGACTCCGCGCGGGTTTACTTTGGCCGCCGTTACACGGTGAGCGCCAGCCACCGGCTGCACACCGATGCGCTCACGGCGGAAGAGAACCAGGCTGTGTTTGGCAAGTGCAACAATCCGCACGGCCACGGCCACAACTACGTCGTGGAGGTGCTGGTGGGCGGGGAGGTTGACCCACAGACCGGCATGGTGGTGGACATGGTCGCGCTCGATCAAGCGGTGCGAGCCCGGGTGATCGACCGTTTTGACCATTCCAATTTAAATCTGGACCCGCTGTTTGCCGATCGCGTTCCCACCACCGAGAATCTCTGTAGGACGATTTTCGGATTGCTGAAGGATGCGCTGCCGGCCGGAGAACTGGAGTACGTGCGCGTGGAAGAGACAGAAAACAACTTCTTCCAGTGTTTTGACCTCTGAGGTTAGGAACGGACGGAGCGGACGCAGGCTCCGGTTCCAGGTAATGGCCTTCCCATTTCGGCGGCGAAACGGCGTCACATGAATGGGAATTTCAAGGGAAAGTAGGAAGGACGCCCTGTTCCCCAGGGCGGGAGGATGAGGGACGGATGGCGCAGCCGATTGCAGTCAGCAAGCAGGTTCGCCGGGCGGCGGGAACGGAAGCAGGCCTGGGCGAGTTCAGCACCGAGGAGATGTACCGCGAAATTTTGACCCGCCTGGGCGAGGACCCCCGCCGCGACGGGTTGCTGGCCACGCCCCGTCGCGTGGAAAAGTCGATGGCCTTCTTGACCAAGGGCTACGACGAGGACCCCACCCGCATCCTTCAGGGCGCCATGTTCGACGTCGACTACGACGAGATGGTGATCGTCAAGGACATTGAGATGTTCTCGCTCTGCGAGCATCACATGCTGCCTTTTTTCGGTAAGGTGCATGTGGCCTACATCCCCAAGGCCAAGGTCATCGGGCTCAGCAAGATTCCGCGCCTGGTCGAGGTCTTCGCGCGCCGCTTGCAGGTGCAGGAGCGGCTCACGCGGCAGATTGCCGACGCCATTCAGGAGGCGATTGCGCCGCAGGGCGTGGGCGTGGTGATCGAGGCGCGCCACCTGTGCATGATGATGCGCGGCATTGAGAAGCAGAATTCCTCCACGGTCACCTCGGCCATGGTGGGCTGCTTCCGCCAGAAGGAGACGCGCTCGGAGTTCCTGTCGCTGGTGCGGCAGTCGGCGGCGGGCCTGTGAGCAACCAAAAGTGTCTGCCTTAAAATCGCAGCCCCGCTCCAAAGCCGATGAACATTGAGGCAGCGTGCTGGCCGGGAACATTGTTCTTCTTCCCAAAGTCCAATGTGGTCTTGGGCAGATAAAAGATCTCCGCGTTGCCGGCCTCGAACCTCAATATCGAATGGCGCGACGGATAAACCTCGTACGCTCCTCCGGTCTCGAATACAAAGTCCGTAAACATGCCGTTGTCGAACGTCAAGTTTCCATTCGGCAAGGAGCCGAGCTGGCGTTCGGTTTTGCCAAAGGTGATGGTTCCAGGGCGCGCCAGGGCAAAGTAACCCATGTGATCCCGCCGGATGCCGATCTTGCCGCCGGAAAGGACCTCGAAGGCGCGTCCGCCGGCCTGAAAATCGATGTCTTCGATCGGGCCCCGGTTCCTTGGCGAGTGCAGCATCGTCGTGTCCCAGGAGACGTGCTTGCTGAAGTTCCACGAGGCCCACACGCCCCACTCGAGATAGGGGTTGAGAAACTGGAATTCAGGCATGGTACGCGGCTGCAGCGCGAACATCACCCCGGTATCCCAGCTTTGCTTCTTTGGAACGCGCTCCGAATTTGCTTCCTCCAGATGGCCAAAGCTGCGCGTGACGCCGATGCGCGCATCGAAGTGCTGGAGGATTCCGCCCGCCTGGTAGAAATACGGCGTCCCGTTGCTGTAACGGGCAACGATGTGATCGAACTCCGCAATCAGCAGGTCCCCCGCATCCAGGCGGATGGCATAGCGCGGACGCAAATGGTATTCCACGACACCGCCGTACTCGAGCGCAAAATTGGTCTGGCGCGCGCAGCCGGTATAAGGGTTCGGATCGTAAAACCATGTGCCGCAACTGAAGCTGGCCACACCGGCCTGGGCTTTTCCATAGAGCCCAAGCCGCCCGTTCCGCCACCCCGTCTTGATGCCTCCCAACGCCAGGGTTTCTCTTCCGGAACCGGACGAATTTGTTTTGAGGAATTGAGATGTCGGCTGGAATGTGCCCTCAAGGGCCAGGCTCGGCGATAGGTTGCGTGCGTAGCTGAACGAAGGTGCGGGGTATCCCAGGTAGTGGTGATTCGCAAGTTGATCGGATTGGGTCACGTACTGGTTCCCGTAGGTTTGAAAACCGGCGCTCGCCGTGAACTCGTTGGCGCTGAACTGTTGGCAGCATGCCGGGATTGTCAGGAGAAACAGGAACGAAAACGCTGAAAGAACAGAATGAGAATGGTTCTTGCCACCGAAAAGTGAGTCCAAGTATGTCTCCTCTTGCTGCCGCTTGACGGCCTGACCGGAAACAACGGAACGGACGACTGCTAAAGTAGACGAGTGAATGGGCTTCTCGTCATCGACAAACCGGCCGGCATGACCAGCCACGATGTGGTGGGCCGGCTGCGCAAGGTGACCGGCGAGCGCTCCATCGGGCATCTGGGCACGCTCGACCCCATGGCCACCGGCGTTCTGCCTCTGGTTCTGGGCAAGTATACGCGCCTGGCGCAGTACTTCTCCTCCGCTGAGAAAAGCTACAGCGGGCGAATCCGCTTCGGGTTTTCGACCGACACCTACGACGCCGAAGGCGAGCCCGCCGGCCCCGACGCCTGGCCGGAAATAAACCCTGCTCTGACGCTTGAACAGATTCGCGCCGCCGCCGCCCGCTTTCACGGTGAGATGCAGCAGATGCCGCCTGCCTACTCGGCAAAGAAGATTGCAGGCCAGCCGGCCTACAAGCTGGCGCGCGAGGGTAAGCCGGTCGAATTGAAGGCCGCCACCGTCGATATCACTTGCTTCGAGATTGCCGCGCTCGAGGGGGCCGAGGCTGTCTTCGCCATGAGCATCAGCGCCGGGGGCTATGTGCGCTCGGTAGCTCATGAACTGGGCGAGGACCTGGGCTGCGGCGCGCATCTGAGCAGCCTGCGGCGCACCCGGGCAGGGGTGTTTACGCTCGACGAAGCGCACACGCTGGAGGAATTGCAGCCGCTGGCCGGGAATGTGGAAGCCCTGGAGACGTTCTGTATTCATCCCCGCAGCCTGTTGCCGGAGATGCCCTGTGTCACCGGCGATGCGATGGCCCTGGGACGTCTGCGCAACGGCGCGCAGGCCAACCTGCCGGAGTTTTCCCGCGCTTCCATGGTGAAGGTCTTCGCCGGTCAGCGCGATTTGGTAGGCATTGCCAAGCGCGTGGCCGGAACCCTGTTTCAGCCGGTCGTGGGGATGGGGTGAAAAAAGCAGGGATCAAGGAACAAAAAGACTGCGCCCTGCTATTTATCATCTGACTGCGATTTGGAGAGATGCAGCAGCGACTCCTCGTCAACCGTTTCAAGAAGGTCGGGAATTCCGCCAGCGGGTTGCTCTGCGCCATCTGGATCTCGGCGAAATTTTCTCAGACCCGTCCAAGCCAAAAACAGTCCGAACAACAGGATGAAATAAGGCGGCCAAGTCGACGTGCCATTGAAGACCCCATCTGGCTGTCCATTCGTTGCAAAGAACGTAGCCTTGAGAAGCTCGCCGGTGTCACCCTGATAGCGAACTTTCACGTGTTCTCCCGCGCGGAATCCCTGGCTTCGATCAGAGGCGTGGATTGTAACATCGCCTCCAGTTAATGTATGAACACGCAAGAAAGCGCTATAGTACCTGCTGTCCGCGCGGATGACCTGAACCGATACAATATTGCCCTCGAATTCAAAGACGGGCAGGCTCCGGTTGTATAAGATCATCGCCAGAGCTACCATGCAAAACGCCGAACCGACAAGTAAGGTGGAAGTGAGGAGGGCCTTGCCTTTGCGTGGGCTATCGCCCTCGGTACTAGCGATGAATCCATAGCGGATCGCGAGCAGCAAGACACAAACCATTGCAATTGCAGGCAATCGATGAGTTATCGGAATCACGAACACAGTATACCCGCGCCTCGGACGCGCAGAGTATGGCTTCCCAACATTCCTGCAAGAAGGACAGCAACGAAGGCGCAGTGGGCGCACCGGAGGAGTTTTCTGATCCCTGACCCCTGATCCCTAATCCCTGCCTTTCCGCAGCAAAGGCGTGAGCGCCGGCAGCAGCGTCTTTGCAACGATCTCCGCACCTTTCGCGGTGGGGTGGATGCCGTCAGGCTGGATGGTGCCGGGCACATTCACCAGGTCTTTGTAGATCATTGGAACGAAGGCCGTATGGTGCCGGGCCGCGAGGTCGCGGAAGACCTGCTCGAATTGCCGGATGTAGTCCTGGCCGTAGTTGGGCGGGAGGGTGATGCCGGCCAGCAGGATTTTGATGTGCGCATTTTCGAGAGCCGTCAGAACCTGGTCCAGATTGCGGCGGGTCTGGTCGGGAGGCAGGCCGCGCAGACCGTCGTTGCCGCCAAACTCGACGATCACGACTTCAGGGTGCAGGGCAAGAATCGAGCGCAAACTGGCCACGGCGTCCTTGGTGGTGGCGCCGCTGGTTCCCTGGTTGTCCACCTTGTAGTGGTAGCCGCGGCCGTCCAGATCCCTTTGCAAGTCGTCCGGGTAGGCCTGGCCGCTCTGCACGCCATAGCCCGCGGTGATGCTATCCCCAAAGCAGACCAGAACATGCTGGCCAGCGGCCATCAGCGGGCCAGCCAGCAGAATCAGTCCCAG
The DNA here is from genome assembly GCA_049516495.1 of Occallatibacter sp. GTDB lineage: Bacteria > Acidobacteriota > Terriglobia > Terriglobales > Acidobacteriaceae > Telmatobacter. The sequence goes on along the minus strand of JBEKTB010000011.1, from coordinate 14,705 downwards.
CGAAACAATCAGCCAACGGCGTACGTACACAAGTACAGTGTAGCGAAAAGCAGGGATCAGGGATCAGACATCAGGGGTCAGGGAGCAGGGAACCGGATAGGCACCGCAGAAGGGGGGGACCAAATGGGGATAGGGAAGAAACGAACAATTTGTAGGCTGGCGCTCACGGCAGGGGTTGTTTTCCTGGCCGGCTGCGCCACTCAGCCAGGGCCCCACGGCACCAACTTGCCGGGATTCTTCATGGGAATTCTGCACGGCTTCCTGATTTTGTTCAGTCTTATCGGGAGTCTCTTCACGAACGTGCGCATCTACAGCTTTCCTAACGCCGGCCGTTGGTACGACTTCGGGTTTTTTCTCGGCGCGGCGATGTTCCTGGGCGGGGCTCGACGGTCTCATAAATCGAGTTTGAACAAGTGCAAGCAAGCTGACCAAGGGAGACAGGCAGAGTGATTGAGGTTCGGGATGCGAAGAAGTGGATTCAGAACGGCGCGCGGCGGGTGGAGATTCTGAAGGGAATTTCGCTCGTCATTCCCGCCGGCCAGTTTGTAGCCATCGTGGGCGCCAGCGGCAGCGGCAAGAGCACGCTGCTGGGCCTGCTGGCGGGACTCGATACGCCCAGTTCCGGCGAAATCTGGCTGGACGGCGTGCCCATCCACAACCTGGCGGAGGCGGAGCTGGCCGCGGTGCGCGGAAGCAAGATCGGCTTTGTCTTCCAGTCTTACCAACTTATCGCCACGCTCACGGCTCTCGAAAATGTTCTCCTGCCCTATGAGCTGAACGCGGAGGGCAGCGGGATCGCGCAGGCGCGGCGTTTGCTTGCCGAGGTCGGCCTCGCTGAGCGCGTCGACCACTACCCGGTGCAGCTCTCGGGTGGCGAGCAGCAGCGCGTGGCTCTGGCGCGCGCCTTCGTGGTCGAGCCGCCTATCGTGATGGCCGACGAGCCCACCGGGAATCTCGACTCGGCCAACGGCAAGCTGGTGCTGGACCTGTTGCTGGAGCGCAACCGCAAGGCCGGCACCACGCTCGTGCTGGTGACGCACGACCCCGAGGTAGCCAGCCGCGCCGACCGCAAAATCGTGCTCAAGGATGGCCTGGTGGTCGAAGATACGCTGCCCTTTGAAGAGCCGGTAGCTGCGGTTGAAGAGCAGGGGCAGAATGGCTAAGCGCGCGTTGAGTTGGAAGCGGGCCGGGGCCATCGCCTGGCGCGACTTGCGGTCCGCGCCGGGAAAGTTCGGCTTTGTGGTGCTGTCGGTGGCCGTGGGCGTGGCGGCGCTGGTGGGGGTGCGCGGGTTCAGCGAGAGCTTCCGCAAGACTTTGAGCACCGAAGCGCGGTCGCTGATGGCGGGCGACCTCAGTGCGCGCATCTTTCGCGATCCGACGGCGGAGGAAAAGAGCAAAATCGCGGCCATCGCGGGGCAGGGAACCGGCGGGAAGGGCGAAGCAACGCGGACGACCTGGGTCACGGAGACCATTTCCATGGCTTCGGTTCCGCCCGACCCGGTGCCGCTGCTGGTTTCGCTCAAGGCTGTGGACCCGGAGGCGTATCCGTTCTACGGCAAGGCTGAGCTGGAGCCAGCGATGAGCCTCGAGCAGGCCCTCGCCGGCAGTTCGTCCGAAGATTCGGCCGTGGTGGCCGATGAGTTTCTCATCCGCCTGAATGCCCATGTGGGCCAGACGCTGCGGCTGGGCGGCAGGAACTTCAGGATTGCGGCCGTGCTGAAGCAGGAGCCGGACCGGATCATGGCCGGAGCGGGGATGGGGCCGCGGGTGATGATCTCGCAGGCTGCGCTTGAACGCACCGGCCTGCTGGCGCCCGGCAGCCGGGCCAGCCAGCGCCTGCTGATCAAGTTGCCGGCGACCGCGGACCCGGTTGCCATGCGCAAGCAGGTGGAGACGGCGCTGCCCGACGCGCAGGTCATGGACTTCCGCGAGGGCAACCCGGCGCTGAGCAATGGGTTGGACAACGCAACCGCGATTTTGAGCCTCATCTGCCTGGTCGCCATGGTCTTGGGAGCCATCGGCGTGGCCATGGCCATGCACGCGCATCTTGAGCAGCGCATGGACATGCTGGCCATTCTGAAGGCCGTGGGCGCGGGCTCAGCCGATCTGCTGCGGATCTTTCTTCTGCAGACTTTAGGCCTGGGGCTGGCCGGAGGATTGCTCGGTGTCACTGCGGGCGTGGCCGTGATGGCCTTGCTTCCGGCGGTCTTCGGCAATCTCCTGCCGGTGCACGCCACGCTCGAGTTTCCCTGGCGCTCGGTCGCGGCGGGGTTGGGAACGGGCTTGCTCACCACGCTCTTGTTTTGCTTGCCGCCGCTCCTGGACGTGCGCGCGGTCCGGCCTGTGCTGGTGTTGCGCAGGCTGGTCGAACAGGGGCCGGACGGGATTGGCGGCTGGTTCGCCCGCTGGTGGGCCCGGCGGCTCCAACTGGCGCTGTCTGTGCTGGTAGTTGCCGCGCTCGGTGGGATTGCCTGGGCGCTATCGGACTCGGCGCAGGTGGGGACGCGCTTTGCCTTGATGCTCACGGCAGCCCTGGTTGTGATGTTGGCGCTCGCGGCTGCGGCACTCTGGGTGCTGCGCTTTCTGCTCAACCGAACGCGCCTGCGGCTGCCCTCTTTCCTGCGCCATGGGCTGGCCAATCTTTACCGGCCGGGGAACCAGTCGGCGGCGGTGCTGGCGGCGCTGGGCACCGGGGTCATGCTGATCCTGGCGGTCTACCTGATGCAGGCGATCCTTCTCCGCGAGATCCGCGAGACCGCTTCGCCCAAGCTGCCCAATGTGTTTCTGGTCGACGTCACCACCGACGAGGTTGAGGGCGTCAAGACGTTCTTCGCGCACCAGTCGGGAGTGAGCCAAGCGTTGGACCTGATGCCGGTGGTGACGGGCCGTTTTGTCTCGTTGAACGGCAAGACGCTGGAGCAGCTCAAGGCGGAACATTTTCCGCGCCGGATGCTGGAGAATGCGGAATTGAGCTGGACCGATGTGGCTCCAGAGGGCGATAAGGTGACGCAGGGCAAGTGGTGGACGGGTTCCGGCGGCGCGGAGTTGGCCGTGGGCGAAGGTGTGGCCCAGCGGCTGCATCTGGGCGTCGGCTCGGCGGTGGAACTGGACGTGGGCGGGACGGTGTGGGCTCTGAAGGTGTCGGCCATCTATCGAGCGGATGGGCAGCACCTGGGCGCGCGTGTTGGGTTCGTGCTGCCCTCCAGTCAACTGAAGGACCAGCCGGCCACCTGGTACGGCGGTGCGCACATCGATCCCAAGCAGGTGGCCGCGATGGAGCGGACGCTGTTTGCGGCCTATCCCACGATCTCCGTTATCAACCTGGCTGATGTGCTGGCCCGGATTGAGAGCGTGGTCGATCAGATCACGTTCGTGGTGCGGTTTCTGGCCGGGTTCTCGATCTTCGCGGGGCTGACGATCCTGGCTTCGAGCATTGCCAGCACACGCTTCCGGCGGATGCGGGAAGCGGTTGTGCTGAAGACGCTGGGCGCCACGCGGATGCGGATTGTGCGCACTTTCAGCGTGGAGTTCAGCGTGCTCGGCCTCTTGGCCGGTTCCGTGGGCGTGGTGTTTGCGAACCTGCTCACGCGAGTGCTGCTGCGCAAACTCGACGTTGGCTTCCACATGGAATGGGCGGCCACGTTTGTTGCCCTCGTCGGTACGGCCCTGCTGGCCACGGCAACGGGGTGGATTGCGAGCTACCGAATCCTCGGACTGCGGCCGCTTGAAGTGCTGCGCGAGGAGTAGGTACGGGGAGACAACATGGATTCCCCGGTCTCAAAATCGAGACCGGGGGCACCCGGCGTGAGGCAGATCACGTTGGGGAAGTATCGCCGACAAACCGGGCGCAATCATCCAAAGGTTTTTGATAGCGATATAATTCTCGCGAATTGATCCTACGAGGGCAACCCAATGATCGCGTCGCAGAGCGGACCGAATTGGAAGAGAAACTATCGCTTTAAGCCATACTTTTTCTTCGTTAGTTTCCTTCAGGCGGCAGCAGCTGTCCTCTTGGGAGCGGGACTGCTCTGGGCAGAGTCCATTAAGAAACTACCGTTGCCAGGGAACATTGGGGACGGGATTGCTGGGATCGTCCTTATCATTGTGGCCGCCTATCTCATTGGAGAGGCCCTGTATTCAGCCGTCACTCTTGAGAACGACACCGTTTCTGTTCGGCATTTTTTGGCCACCCGCAGCTTGGCCACGAGTGAGATTTTAGGCGTTAAGACAATTTGGCGCCGTGGGATCGTATATACGGTACTTTTGCCAAAACGCTCAACATACAAAGGCCTCGAGATTGAGCGATCAGCTTATGCTTTCGATAAAGAGTGGGTTGGTTGGATTTCGAGCCTTCCGGATTTAGATAAAGAGCAAATATTGGAAGTGAACTAGTAAGCCTGCTGCCCCACCCGTCGCCAACTCCGATGCAAGATCAACAGCGAACGCGTCCACATTGGCGCACCGTTTATTGGACCCGGGGCGTGTCACCGCCTAACCGGAAGAAATCCCTCCTTACCTTAGCGCTCTACATCGGATACCCCGGCCCTTAAAGAGCGTTGCGCCTTCCCACCCATTTCGCGATAAAACCTGCGAAATACATGGGGCGCAGTGCTTCTATTTGGGGGCCGGATCAATAAATGCGAGTTTTGCGGCTTACGCCCGCCCGGCGACGGCGGCATCGCCCAGGGCCAGCAATGCGCCGGTAACGCGGCCAGCTGCATGGCGGACGACGCTTTCTTCGCTGGCGAAGTTGCCGGTAATGGCGCGAATGCCGAGGGCTTCAATGCGCTCGATGTCGGCCTCGATGGGCGAAGCGCCCTGGGCGGCATAGCGGGCCAGCGTTTCTGGCGAAAAGGGCGCTGTGTTCACCAGGGCGTAATCGAAGATGGGCTCGCGGGTGTGCTCATAAATTCGCTCAATGTGCTGGGAGGCGGTCAGGCCCAGGCTTTCGTTGGCCTGGGTCATGAGGTTGCAGACGTAGACGCACACGCCGCGGGCGCGCACCAGTGCCGCCGGGAGTCCCCGCACCAGGAGGTTGGTAATGAGCGAGGTGTACAGCGAGCCCGGCCCCACGGTGATCAGGTCGGCGCGCTCAATGGCTTCCAGCGTCTCCGGCAGGGGAGCGGCGTCCGGCGGGTCGAGCATTAGTTTCACGATGCGCTTGCGGCTGGCGGTGATGTTGGTCTCGCCCCGTACCAGCGAGCCGTCGTCCATGCGCGCCACCAGCGTTGCGTTGGCGGTGGTGACCGGGTAGATGCGGCCGCGTGTGGCCAGAATCTTCGACGCCAGTTGAATCGCCAGGCCGAAATCGCCCGTGATCTCGGTCAATGCGGCCACAAACAGGTTGCCGAAGTTGTGTCCCTCAAGGGAATCGCCGGCGCGAAAGCGATGGGCAAAGAGCTTGGCCAGCAGGTCTTCCTCTTCGCTGAGGGCCACCATGCAGTTGCGCAGGTCTCCCGGAGGGAGCATGTTGAAGCCCTTGCGCAGGCGTCCGGAGGAGCCGCCATCGTCGGTAACGGTCACCACGGCGGCCAGGTCGGCGATGAGGCCCGCTTCGGTGGAAGGCTGGCCGGCAACCGTTACATGGCGGCGCAGTCCGCGCAGCAGTGTGGAAAGGCCGGTGCCGCCGCCCATCGCCACCACATGCAGGGGCCTCACATGGGTCGCGGCCGCAAGGCTCGCTGCGGGCGAGGGAAACAGGTCCGGGCTGGAGATCGCTGGGTTTTGAGAGTTCACTCGAGGTCCTATGGAACCTCAGGATACAGCAACTCGGTAAACCGGGGGTCGTCCACCATGCTTTGGAAGTCGTTGTCGGCGCGGGCCTGCAGCCGGTTTTTGGGGTTCAACTCGATTGCCTTCGCCAGGTTGCCAAGGCAATCCTGCGTGCGTCCGGTGATGGAATCCAGCAGCGCCAGCCCGTAGAACGCATAGTCAGCCTCCGGGTGGGCGGCCAGGATGTTGTCAAACTGCTCCCGCGCCTCTTCGAAGTAGCCGGTGTTCAGCTGCGACACGGCGTAGTCGTAGTGTTCCTCGGGCGTCAGAAACGTCAGGCTGTGCTTCTCCAGTTGCCGCTGGCAGGTCTGGATGTACATCTTCGAGCGTTCGAGGATTTCCGCTGGAGCTGCGGGGAGCAGTTTCTCGAAGGCGGCCATCGCCTTGTCGTACTTGCCCTGCTGCAGCAATTGCACAGCGGTCTGATAGTGCTGAAAAGCCGGTCCCGTATTGGAGTGACCGGTAGTTTTCGCCGTCGGCTGGGGTTCTCTTTTGCGGTCGTGCGCCACGAATCGAGCCTCTTGCATCATCGGTTTGCCGGGAGCGCGCACTCCTGATCGTCCGATCGAGCCGGATCGAAGCCGGCGTACAAACTGCGCGAGGGAGTTGCGCTGCTCAGGCCCTCTTTATACGCACAACCCCGCCTCACGTCAATGGGCAGTCCTCAAACCCGGATTCAGGCGCCCGCGCGTGCGGCCGGATCGCGGTAAATGGCGGGGTTCAAAGACGGGTCGTTATACATCTTCAACTGGCGATAAAGCTTGAACCGCCGCGTTCCAGCAAGCGTCTCTCGCCACAATGCATCCAGGCAGTTGGCCAGGTCGGCGCGCTGCTGTTCAAGAATAGCCAGCCGGTCGCTGTTGCGCGTCGCGTGCCCCGGCGGAGCGTCGGCGCGCTGGGCTTCTTCGCGCGTGTGATAGATCTTCAGCGAAAGGATGGACAGGCGGTCGATCACCAGGCCGGGCGACTCGGAGTTCAACGCGGCGGCGGGGTTGGGAAGACCCTGCGGCTCCAGCCAGGCGAGCAGGGCCCGATCCAGTTCCTCCACCAGGTCGTTGCGGATCTGGTTGGTCCGGTCCACACGGCGCTTGACCTCGGCCAGTTCGGTGTCGGATGCGCCCGGAGCGCGGGCTTCGTCCTCGATGTGCCAGAGGTCGAAGTTGGCGCGATGCTGGCGGGTCACCCGTTCCAGCCAGTCCGCATTCGATCCCGCCTGCGCTTTCGTCGGGAGGCTGGCCATTTCCGCTGCAACCTGTGTCTGGTGCCACGCGCCGGTTTCCCGGTCGTGCAGCTTGACTATTTGTTCAGCCGAAAGCATGGTTTTGCGTTCCTTGCACCTGGCCCTGGTACCGTCTCGGGCTATCGCTGCAAGTCTATGGTAGAACTATCTTCACCTGGGGTCCAAGCCGGGCTCGTTTCCCATAGCCCGGCGAGAGAATCCAGCCTGGGGGCTGACGCGGTATTCAAGCGGAGGTTCGATGGCCGACGAGGTCGAGCGTTTCCTTTGTATTGCCAGCTATGAGAAAGGGCAGGACTTTCTCCGCCAGTGCGCCGAGTTGGGGGTCAGGCCGACGCTGCTGACCCTGGACAAGCTGCGCGACGCAAACTGGCCGCGGGATGCGGTGGAGGAAGTGGCCACCATGCCCGCCGGCCTGACCCGCGAACAGATTCTGAACACCGTTTCCTGGATGGCCCGCGCGCGTCGCTACGACCGTGTTATCGCCCTCGACGAATTCGACCTGGAGACGGCGGCCCAAATTCGCGAACACATGCGCATTCCCGGCATGGGAACCACCACCTCGGCCTTCTATCGCGACAAGCTGGCCATGCGGATGGGCGCGCGCAAGGCGGGGTTCCTGGTGCCCGAGTTCTGTCGCGTGCTGAACTACGACGAGCTGCGCGCCTACATGGACCGCGTGCCACCGCCCTGGCTGCTCAAGCCCCGCTCAGAGGCCTCGTCGCTGGGCATTCGCAAGATCGAAGAGCCGGAGCAGTTGTGGCGCGCCCTGGATGACCTGGGCGACCGGCAAAGCCATTTCCTGCTGGAGCAATTTGTGCCCGGTGACATCTTCCACGTCGATTCCATCCTCGACCGGGGCGCGGTCCAGTTTTCCGTGGCGCACCAGTACGGCCGCCCGCCCATGCAGGTGATGCACGAAGGCGGCGTGTTTACCACCCGCACTGTCGATCGCGGCAGCCCGGACTGGCGGGAACTGACCGCTTTGAACTCCAGCCTGGCGCCCTCACTGGGCATGGTGCGCGGCGTTACCCACGCCGAATATATCCGGGCTCACAAGGACGGGCGCTACTATTTCCTTGAGATTGCGGCCCGCGTCGGCGGCGCCTTCATCGCCGACCTGATCGAGGTGTCAACCGGCGTGAATCTGTGGCGCGAGTGGGCGCGTCTTGAGGTAGCCTTCCTGCGCGGCGAAACTTACGCCCTGCCCGGTTCCCGTGAGGATTATGCCGGCAGCGTCCTGTGCCTCGCGAATACGGCTGAACCGGACACCTCCGGCTTCGACGCGCCGGAGATCGTTATTCGCATGAAGAAGCATCACCACGCCGGGCTGATTGTCCGCTCGGGCAATCCGGCACGGGTCAAGACGCTGCTGGACGAGTACAGCGGCGAGTTTGCGCGGCGCTTCCTGGCTTCCATGCCGCCTCCGGAAAAGCCCACGGCGTGAAAGCTTTTTGAGAAGTCGCAAACGCGGCTTTTCAAGGACGGCTCCGTCCTTTCCGCCCCCGGGAATGCCCAAACCCAAAACCGCGCTAGCCGGAAAGCTGATCCCAATTCGGTTCCTGGTTTGCTATCGGGATGCGGATTGATCCGGAATATGCCCGGAACGTGTTGCCTGTCGTTCCTTTTCCGATGAAGGATGACGGGACCTTATGCGCGCAATCTCGCGAGAAATCAGTGGTTTATGACGTGGCAGCAGCGTACTCCGGAGGTTTCCGGTGTTGCAATCGCGCTTTCCGGCATGCTCCTGGGCATTGCGATCGGCGCCCGGTTCACCGCCTCGGCATGCGGTCTCAGAGACCGGCTCCATGCCTTCGGCGTCTCCTCTCTGGGCGGTACAGCCATCGGCTTGCTCGCTTTGATCGCCCTGGGACTGATCGTCCTCAAATCGCTGGCGGACCGGCGATTCAGGATGGCGCAGGATCTGCTCGAAGCGTTCCTTGAGCATATTCCGATCAATGTGTTTTTCAAGGATCGCAGCAGCCGCTTTGTACGTATCGGGCGGGCCATGGCCGGCTACTTCGGGCTGGCCGATCCGGCGCAGGCAGTGCACAAGACCGATCTGGACTTTTTCAGCGCCGTACACGCCGACAAGGCCCTCGCCGACGAGCAGGAGATCCTCCGCACCGGCCTCGCGATGAAGGCGATCGAAGAGAAGGAGACCTGGCCGGATGGCCGCGAAACCTGGGTCCTCACCACCAAGGTGCCGCTCAAGGACCACCGCGGCCAGATCATCGGGACCATGGGGATTTCGCAGGACATTACCGGCCGCAAGGAGGCCGAGGCGCGGATTCATCATATGGCGCTTCACGACGCCCTGACAGGACTGCCCAATCGCGCCCTCCTCAAGGACCGTCTGGCCCATTCCATCGCCCTGGCCGGCCGCAATCAAAAGAGAGTGGCCGTGCTGATGCTCGACCTGGACCGCTTCAAGAACGTGAACGATTCGCTGGGCCACTTTGTGGGCGACCGGCTCCTTGAAGCGGTGTCCAAGCGCCTGGGATGCTGTCTGCGGGAAAGCGATATCGTGGCTCGCCTGGGCGGAGACGAATTCGTCGTTGGTCTTCCCATGGTTGTCAGCGACGAGGAAGTGGAATCCGTCGCGCGGAAAATCATGTCTTCGCTGGCCGTGCCCTTTCATCTCGAAGGCCACAGGGTGCGGATCGGGGTCAGCATCGGGATCTCGCAGCATCCCGCCGATGGAGAGGATCCCGATGTTTTGCTGCAAAAGGCGGACGTGGCCATGTACGAGGCCAAGAAGAGAGGGCGCGGCATCTACACCATCTTCAAGCCGGACATCGCTGCCCGATGCACACCCCAGGAGGCGCTTTAGGACCCCTGCATCCGGCGACGTTTTGAAAGCGAGGGCATGAGCCGTGCCGACCGCTTTCCCATCCCAGTTGCCGAATCTTCCGGCTTTGCGCGAAAGACCTTACAATCGATGCGGGAGCAATCATGGAAAAGAAGGGTCAGTTTCCGCATCGCCGCTGGAATCCTCTCCGGCAGTCCTGGGTATTGGTTTCACCGCATCGCACGCAGCGCCCCTGGCAGGGTGAAGTTGGGCAGAAGACTGCGCCCTCCGCTGTGGCTTACGATCCGAAGTGCTATTTGTGCCCTGGAAACGAGCGGGCAGGCGGCACAGTAAATCCTTCATACGATGGGATTTTTACGTTTGTAAACGATTACTCCGCGCTGCTGCCGGATTCCCCCCTGGTCACCGAGCCGCAGGGTTCGCCCATGCTGCTGGCTGAACCCGCGCGCGGCCTGTGCAAGGTGCTCTGTTTCCATCCCGACCACAGCCTGACGCTGGCCCGCATGACCCGCCCGGAGATTCGCCGGGTCGTCGATGCCTGGACCCGCGAATACCAGGAACTGGGCGGCCTGGACTGGATCGAGTACGTGCAGATCTTTGAGAACCGCGGGGCCATGATGGGCGCCAGCAATCCCCATCCTCACGGCCAGATCTGGTCCACGGGCTTTGTGCCCGACGAGCCGGCCGCCGAAACCCAGGCGCAGCGCGACCACCTGGCCCGCACCGGCCACTGCCTGCTGTGCGACTACCTTGCCGCGGAGCAAGCCGCGCAACAGCGGTTGATTGTTGAAAATGAGCACTTTGCGGCCCTGGTTCCCTGGTGGGCCGTCTGGCCCTTCGAGGTCCTCGTGGTTTCCCGCCGGCATCTGGGCGCGCTTCCGGAGCTGACCGGCGACGAGCGGGATGGCTTGGCCGACATTCTGAAACGGGTGACCACACGCTTCGACAACCTGTTTGAGACGCCGTTCCCTTACACCATGGGTTTCCACCAGTCGCCAACGGACGCCGCCGAGCACCCGGAGTGGCATTTCCACGCCCACTTCTATCCGCCGCTGCTGCGTTCGGCCACGGTGCGCAAGTTCATGGTCGGCTTTGAGATGCTGGGCATGCCGCAGCGGGATATCACGCCCGAAGACGCCGCTCAGCGCCTGATCGACTGCTCGGAAGAGCACTTCTGGCCCAGAGCGTAGGCGCGTCGTTGGGCAGTGAGGTTTCTGGCCGCTTGTTCCCGCACCAACTACGGATGCACCAGGTCTCGATTTTGAGACCTGGGACACCACGAACTCAAAGTACGAAATCACGCTGTCAGGGTCCTGGACGCGAAATCACGCTGTCGGCGCAATTTCGATGGCGTGCATTTTGGCGCCCAGCCGGGCAAGCTGCAGGATGTTCGATCCCTCGCCGCAGCCCACATCCAGCTCGCTGAGCCTGCAGACCGGCGGCAGCATGGCAGGGAAAGCGGGCCGTGTTCAGGGCATCGCGATAGACGTCATACCCGGCGCGGGTATGGTTCGTCCAAGTCTCTGCGTTGGCTTCCCTGTATTCTGCGAACCTGAATGGTTCCGTGGAACTGACCCCCGCCGGGGAACCGGACTGCTGAGTTCAACTCGGCGGGACCGTCAATCGTGTGGGACACCGCGCCCGGGAGGGGTGGTGAGCTCGCTGGGGCTCGAACCCAGGACCCACGCCTTAAAAGGGCGTTGCTCTACCTACTGAGCTACGAGCTCGTTCAAGAGTAAGCTGTTGATTCCAGATACCTTAACTCCATGACTGGTCAGTGTCTCCAGCATGGAAAAACATCAGGAAGCCAATCTATGGCCATTTGGTACATCCTGCACCCAGGCGGGCACAATCCGTTCCACGGTCGCCAACTTGTCTTCCGGAGCTGGATGAGAATGACGTGCTGTCATCGTGATGCACGTGTGACCCAGAAGCTCCTGCACTGTTTTTAAGTTTACACTACGCATTACGAGCCGGCTGGCAATGGTGAGGCGCAGGGCCTGCCAGGTGACATCCTCGATTCCCGCCCTGCGAAGGGCCGCTTCACTCGTTCAAGACACAGAGGGAGATCCACCGCGCCGATCTCTTCAAGGAGAGGGCCGACTCAACCGCAAAAGCTGTGGATCAGCAGATCGTGTTCCGCACTGAGTATGTAACGGGTGACGTGGCGGGAGCGGAGGAAAGCCCCGTCTACGCCATCCTCGCAATGAACAAGCAACTCGACGGCGGCAGCAGAGCCCGAGGAAGTAGCAATCACGGAGACAAGAGAAGCTCCAATTGCGTAGTGCAGGCCGATCTTGAAAAGCAGACAATGCACAGGGACAATGACCGCTCCCCCGCCCAATCCAGTGAGTGCGCCCAGGAATCCAGCCACCATTGAGGCAGCGCAGATGAGCAGGGAAAGGGAAAGAGTACTCATTCAGTGAGCCGTTTCTTGATGTTCGGCGCTTTTCGCGCTTGTCATCACAACCACGTTGCTCTGCTCTTCTTCTTCCGCGACTCTGGGCGCAGCATGCAAGTGTGCTGGCGTATATGCGCGAACCAGATTGACCAATTGCCCCGCGGGTCCCCGCGGGTCCGGGCCGTTGAGGAGCACAATACTGAGTTGGCGCTGAATCGGTCCATTTTCGAGTTGAAGGATGTTTACATTTCCCAGCGCCAAGGGTTTTTCAATTGACATGCAAGGAACAAATCCTATGCCAAGGCCAGCCTCGACTGCAGCGATAATGCCCTCAGTGGAATTCAGGTCGACAACCGTGCACAGTTGCTGTTTCAAAATACCGTTTCGCTCGAGATACGCCTCTACGAATTGGCGCATGCCTGACCCCGCTTCCCGAAGCAGAATCGGTTCCTGAACCAATTCGGCCGCCCGCACAACTCCCTTCGATCCCCAACGGTGGTCCGGCCTTGCGATGAGCACCAATTCGTCCTTCCCAAACGCCTCGACCCTCAGATCCGGCCGATGTGCGGGCGCTTCAATCAATCCGATTGCAATCTGGTGAGCCGTCAATGCCTGCAGGACTTCGTTCGTGCTTCCGCCTATGACATGCACCCTAAGCCTGGGCCACTCGCGCAAAAGCTGGGCAAGGAGTTTCGGCAACAGGTAGACAGCGATCGTGTGGGAAGCTCCTATGCTCAGCTCGGATCCTTCCTGTCCCCCGAATGGAGCAAGCGCCGCAATTGCTTCGTTGGCGATCGCTTCAATTTGTCGAACATATTGCAAGAGCGTTGCACCGGCCGGGGTGAGACTCGTTTCGCGACCGATGCGGTCGAACAAGGCGATGCCGAGGCCTTCCTCAAGGGATCGTATCTGCGACGTAACTGCGGGCTGAGTCAGATGAAGCTCTTCCGCGGCCCTGCGGTAATTCAGCAACTCCGCGACAACTCGGAAAACCTTCAACTTGAAGTTCTCGATCATGGAGTCGCCCCGGTCTGATAGGCGATCGTTGCGAGAGCCAGGCTGTATTGATACTGAGCATTCGTGTAACCGATCGCGGCGTCCGTCTGCTGATATTGGGCCTGACTTAACTCGACGATTGAGCTCAGTCCCAACTGATATCGTGTCTGCGCAAGAGACAGAGCCAGGTTTGCCTCCTTCAATAGCTCTTGACCGACAGCAACACTCTCATAGGCGGTATTCGCCGCCAGCCACGCGGTGCGAACGTCCCTGACGATACGATCTTTGAGCTCGCGCGACTGCTCCGAGTCGGCCTGTGCGCGGAGCGACGCCTCTTTAGCCTGTGCGGAGTAAAGAAAGCCGTTGAAGATCGGGATACTCATGTTGACTCCCACCGCCCCCCACCAATTCTGAACGTAATATTCCGCTGGCCGTATCGGCACGCTCCCCACGGTTCCAGCAGCAGTGATGCTCGGCAGCATCTGATCGCGCTGGGCGTGGCTGAACTTGACCGCTGCCTGTTGACTCAGATTCAGCGCCTGGAGGTCAGGACGCTGCTGCAGCGCGAGTTGAATAAGTTGGTCGGCATCCGGAGGGGGGACGGTCAACGGGCCCGTGTCTTCAACAAGGTCGTAGGTTATCTCTCGATCGAGGCCAAGAACCGCATCCAATGCGGCCATCGTGGAATCCATATTGCTTTTGGCATTGAGTTCGAGCAGCTTTGCCTGCGACAAGTTGACGTCCGCAAAACTCAGATCGAGAGTTGACTTCAATTTGTTCTGCGTGTAGGAGCTAATCTGGGATTGCGTAGCCTGTCGAGTGGACGTGTTCTGGGTTGCAACTTTCAGGAGAGCCTGCGCCTGGAGCGCGTTATAGAAGGCCTGATCGGTGGCAATTACTATATCTTCCGCCGTGGCGAGTGCGTTTGCATCTTGCGCTTTCTCCTGGAGCTTTGACGAGGCCACCAGGTTGGCGGTCTTGCCAAAGTCCGTGATCAGTTGTGAAAATCCGCCGCCCGCCCCGGCGTGTGTAAACAAACGAGAGGCCGTCAGAGAACCAGCGGAGATGCGCGAAGCATCTTCAGCCTGCACGGCGGTTATCGCTGCAGTCGCGGTCGGCAATTCGGCGGACCGCGTCTCACGCATAACTTGGTGCTGAGCCATTGCAAGAAGGCGCGCCACGCTAACTCTTGGGTTATTCTTAATTGCCATCTTTTCGGCATCAGACCGTGTGAGACGCGGCCTTTCACCGGCCGCTGCTGTATCGAATGGGGTGGAGGGCGCCTGGCCAGCCTGCCGCGTCATGGGCCCCGCAGTTTGCTGCGCGAGAAGAATGAGCGACGCCTTCGGTGCATCAGGGAGTGGAGTGTTCACGCTTGCCCCCTGGCCGGCGAGTCTGCCAGTACTTACAATCGCGACCGCAAAGAAGAACCCGAAATAGGCCCGCAGAGTATCAAATCGTTTCATAAGACTCATGCCTCCCCCGCC
>JBEKTB010000010.1:0-42533 GCA_049516495.1 Occallatibacter sp. | reverse complement strand
TAACGCGCAAGCCACGAACCGTAAGGTAAAAAGAACGCGTATGAAGAAGCAGGGAACAGGGATTAGGGATTAGAAAACGGCCCGGCAGCGATGCCGGGCCGTGGTGTTTGCGGGCTGCGAGAAGGAAACACAATTACCAGGTCAGCGTGACTGTGATCGTCTTCCAGCCTTCGCCGGGAGGGAAACTGAAAATCAGCGGCATTGAGCCGCAAGCATAAAGATCTGCATCGCAGGCTCGGTAAGACACGCTTGCGTCCGGTGCCGTACCAGGCTCGGTAACGACCTTCGGAATGAAATGGCCGTGCCGGAGAAGACGCACCATGCCAGTGCTCCCCGCAAGGCCCTCAATAGTTAGCCGCAGCTTCCGATCCTCGTTTTCGGCATTCAGAAAACGGAACTTTACGGTTCGTGCTCCCGGTAATGGTGGACGGATAGGCAACACGGGCTCAACAGTTTCAATTACATTCAAATCCCCGAGCGATAAATCAACCTCCAACGCAGGAATTGGAATTCGAAGGCCCCTTTGCGGGTCGATGTGGAGCTTCTTGGCGAGTTCCCTATCCAAAGGCCCCGATGTTGCGCCCGGAAGGTCGCTGCGCAGCTTCCATTCATCTCCCTGAGCGGGGCTAAGGTAGACCTCTAGTTGGCTTGGCTTCTTGGCGAAATACAGAGACGCACTGCTCCCGGGAAGCGGAATATTCAGAACTTCAGCTTGATCCCACTCCCCCGGCAAATGCGGGTTCACCGTGGCAAATGCGGGTTCACCGTAATGGTCTTGGTTTGCGCGTCTATGTCGATGCCGAAGAGCCCGCGTAACGTCGGCGTGATGACCATGGCCGACGACCACAATTGGTGGCTGGTGCTGCGGCCAAAGGGCACGAAAACATCGCCGGAGAGCAGCTCGGTCACTGCGCCCAGGTCCTGCGCATGTGTCAGGTTGGCGTTCTCCATCAGCATTTGATAGCCGGCCAGCGGCTGGTTAGCGCGGTACTCCGCCAGCGCGGCCCAGCCAGTGAACAGAGGCCACACCGAGCCCTGGTGATAGCTCATGCCGTCATAAAACTTCTCGTCCGTCGAAACGTCGCGCAGACCCCAGTCGGTGGCCAGCGTGTGCGCGGCAAACTGCTTCAGGCAGCCGTCGGGATGGGCCAGGATCGACTTGCCCGACCACCAGGCCAGCGCAGGATACACAGTACTGGCGCGGTCGAGCGACCCATCTGCATTGCGGCTGAACGCGTAGCACGATTTATCCGGATCGTAGTACTCGCTCTCGATGGTCTTCGCAACAGTCTCGGCGCGCTTCTGTGCGGCAGCGGCTTTTTCCGGGTCGTTGAGCAGGTTCTCAATCTTCGCCATCGCGCCTGATGCCTGCTGATCGAGCAGCGCCAAATAGATCTCCTGGTGCGGCATTGAGCCTGGCCAACTCTCCACCCAGCCCGTGCCTTGAGAGTTGTCGTAGATGCCGTCGCCGTCGCTGTCGTGCGTGGTCTCGAAGGTCCACGCCTTCTCAAGGTCCTCGCGGTGCGCGGCGAGGAAAGCCACGTCGCCGCTCGAGCGCACGTAGTCCTCGACAGCCAGCAGGAACAGCGGCGTAGCGTCGGCTGCGGCGTACATGTACGGGAAGGCCTGCCAGTCGATGGCAGCGGCAGTCTGCGAGTATTCGTGCATGATCTTGCCGTCGGCCCGCTGTCTCCGGATGAGGAACTCAAGCTCGGCCTTCGAAAGCGCGAAATCGCCGTAGCCGTTAACGGCGTAGAGCGTGTAAAGCGCATCGCGCCCGAAGAACCAGCCGAAGCCGGGCCGCGCAGAATCGCCCGACGCATAGTAGCCGGCCACCAGTGCCGTCTCGCCCGTCCCCTGCGCCTTCGCCCGCAACTGTTCAATCGAAATCACGGCCCACTGGAAGGCCTCGTTGAGCTCCTTGTCCGGAGTCTCGATGGAAGTCGAGTTGGCCAGCAGCTTCGTGTAGCTCTCGGCATGTGCCTGGTAGCTGGCGGCGATGCCCGCGTTCAATTTGGCCAGGGTTGCACCCAGTGCCGCGTTGGTGGCCGTGGCGCGCGTGGTTCCCACGGCCATCAGCAGCGGGAACAGGCGTCCATGATCGCGGACCGGGTCGATGTGCAGCTTGAGTTCGACCGGATGGACCTGGGGCCGTTCCTGATAGGGCGCCAATATGCCGGACTTGGCGCCGGGGATGGTGACCGCTCCGGCCAGGTCGGGATAATCGGCGTGCAGCACATAGTACCCATCGGACGCGGATTTGCCAGCCACCCACTCCGCATCGGGGACGCCTTCGTTGCGCTCCGGCCACATCCAGCGCAGCTCCGGCGTAAAGCGAAAGGTGAAGTCGGTGGGGCGCACGCAATCAAACTCGAACAGCACGACAGGCCCCGTGCCGCTCTCGCCTTCGTTGGGCGAAAACATGACCTGGCGGACAGTGAATCCGATGTGCGTGTACGTAAGAACGGTGCGATCGGGGCGGACCTCGATTTCCGCCGCCTGCCGGTTCACGTCGATGGGTACGGTGTAGCCCTCGATGTCGGCTTCGATGGTCAGGTGCGAAAGCAGCTTCACGGGCAGAAGCCACGCCTCGAAGCTGCCGTCCTGCTGGCCGACGAGCACGCCGCGTTCTCCAGCTACAGTGAAGGGCTTTTCCGGCTCGGCATGGGCGCGGAGGACCGGGCCGGAGGCGTCGAATGAAATAGCCGGGACGGACGTGAGAGTTTGAGCATGGATTGCGGGAGTTAGTGCAAAGAGCATGCTTGTGAACATGCGAAAAAAGAGAGTGCGGCTGCGCATCGTGTTGTCCTTTAGGGTCTTCCCCAAGGTCAACAGTCTAGACGATTGCGGCTCATTGATGGGCGAGTGAAAGGGGAAAAGCAAAGGCCGCGGCATTGAGCCGCGGCCTTTGGCGCCTGGAACTCGGTGCGTTGCGCGGGTTAGAAGTCGTAGCGCAGGCTCAACTGAGTCACGCGCGGGCCAATGCTGGCACCGTTGCAACCGGCGCCGTCATTGTCGCACAATGACTTGCCGTAGTTCGGGTTGTTGTAATCGGCTACCGGGTTATCGAAGTTGGTGTGGTTGAAGATGTTGAAGAAGTTGCCTGCAAAGGTGAATCCCTGGCGTTCGAAGAGCGGGAAGTGCTTGCTGACGCCCAGATCCAGGTCCTTCAGGGCAGGCCCGGTGATCACGTTTCTCTCGACTGGCGGATTGCACCATAGCTGTGATGCGGGGCAGGTGTAGGGGCCAAAGTAATCGCCTGGGGGCACGACGCCGTTTACGGCTGCCGGAATGGGCTTCAAGTAAGCGGTGGCCGGGCCGGTGGCGTGGGTGATCGCGTTCCTGGGGCTGCCGGTTCCCATGTAGACGGTGCGATCAATGCCTGCGCGTCCATCCGCGATGGGGTTGTAAGTGCCGGCGCCGTCGTAGGGGGTGATCGGCGTTCCGCTCTGCAACTTGACGATCGGAGAAATCGACCAGCCGCCCAGCAGCATGTTTTTCTTCTTCCACTGCTCTTGGTAGTTGAGCGTCACCACCACGTTGTGCTTCATGTCGAAGTCGGCCGGGCCGTAATCGTAATTCGCGTTGTAGGAGTTGATGGGTCCGGTGCCAGTGGTGTTACTGCGCTGGGTGAATACGTCGCTGACCTGGTCCAGCGCCTTGCTGAAGGTGTAGTTGGCGATGAACTGGAGGCCGTTGGCATAGCCCTTGCGCAGGCTGGTCTGGAAGCCGTGGTAATTTGAGCTGAAACCGTTGGTGCGGAAGTTGTCGTTGTTGAACAGGGTGTTGATGTGCGCGGTGGTAAAGCCCTTGGTGTAGCCGGCAGCGCCGCAAGGCGTGTTGACCGCATAGGTCTTCGGCGGGCACGCCTCGCGTCCCGGGAAGTCGTTGATGTTGTCCAGGCCCACCAACTGGTGTCCGAGCGTTCCCACGTAATCGGCTTCCCACACGTAGCCGCTGCGAACCTGATACTCGAACCCGAAGTTCAGCTGCTCGTAGTACGCGTCCTTCAGGCGTTGATCGATGTGCCGCGGAACCGGCTTGCCGCCGTAGCCACTGAAGAGCGAGTTGGCGGTGAACGGAGCCTCGTAGAGGCCAGGTTCCAACAGGGCTCCGGCCGGGGTCGCGGTGCCCCATCCGATGCTGATGTCTGAATACTTGGGATAGTTGAAGCGCATGTTCTCGTAGGCGTTGTTGTACAGGCGGTCGTAGCCGATGCCGTAGCCGCCGCGGACGGCCAGTTTGCCTTTGCCGGTTACGTCATAGGAGAAGCCGATGTGCGGTCCAACGGCCGTGGTGTCCTTGTTCCAGATATTGCTGTTGCGCTGCTGGAAGTTTGCGCCCTGAAGAGCGCCGACGAGGGGAACGCTGGGGAGAAACGGGTTGCCGTTTGCCGCCGGAGCGCCGAAAGTTCCAAAGTAAAGATCGGAGTCGTAGCCCGGCCGGAAGTTGTGCGGAGGGCCGAAATAATCCCAGCGCGCGCCAAGATTCAACGACAACCGCTGGCTTACCTTCCAGTCGTCCTGAATGTACGCCGCGAACTCGTTGGCGCGGTATCCGCGATAGAACACGGGCATTGTGTTGTCGACGGTATCCCACGCGGCCGAGGCGGCATAGAGCGATCCGAGCTGTGCTCCGTAGGGATAACCAGCGCCGCTGCTCAAGGCAAAGGCCTCAAACTGATCGTTGAGCGTGGCGTCCGTCAGCAGGTTCTCCGTGTCCCACGGTCCCAGCGTTCCATTCATGTCGGCATAGAAGCTGGATCCGTTGCGGGTCCGGAGGAACTGGAAGCCGGCCTTGAAAGCGTGTCCGGGCAGCGTCTTGGTGATCGAGTCCTGATAGAGGAACTCGTTCTCGGTGAAAAGCTGCGGGATGTTGTCGGCGGCTCCAAAACCCGCGGCCAGCGGGTCGTCTTCAGTGACAATTTCAGGAACGCCTTCCGTACCGGGTTCGACGAAATTGCTGACGTGACGCAGGTAGCCGGCGCGAAAGAGGTTGAGCAGTGTGGGAGAGAAAGTGTGCGTCCAGGTGGCGCTGAAGTTCTGCGCGCCGCCGATGTCGTTTCCCGGAGGTCCGAAGACGCTGGTACCGGCCTCGTCTGAGTTCGTGTCCGTGAAAAGATCGGCGAGATAGGCGAAACTCAGCTGGTCCCTTTCGCTCAGCTTGTGATCCAGCTTGATGCTGCCGCGGTTCTGATCGAGAGCGTCGGAGATGGACTTGGTTACCGTGGCATACACAGGAACGGGGTACTGAATATTGCCGCCGGTATAAACTCCGGCTGCGATATTGGTGGCGTTCGCCGTTCCCAGAGGGAAGGCCGTGGGCTCGGCCTTGAGCAGCGACTGGAAGATGGGGCCCAGCGTCGCGGATTTGGACAGCGCGCCGGGGCAGGTCGTGCCCAGCAATGCAGGGCAGATTCCGATCTGGGGGACCCCGCTCGTGGCTGCGGTGGATGGATCCTGATACGGTCCGCCCCCTTCCTGGAAGGTCTCGAATGCGCCGCTATTGACGAAGTTGAGGAAGTCCTGCGTGGTGACCGTCCCCGTTTCAGGAGTGCTTTGGCGCTTGCGGTGGAGCTCGACGGTCGCGTAGAAGAAGGTCTTGTTCTTGTAAATGGGTCCACCGACCGAGCCGCCGAACTGGTTACGCACCAGGTGATCCCTGACTCCCTCCTGTGTGCTGAAAAAGTCGTTGGACGCCAGAGCCTGAACGCGGTTGTACTCGAACAGCGAGCCGTGCCAGGTCTTGGTGCCGCTCTTGAGCACGGTGTCGGTTGCGAACCCGCCGGCGCGGCCATATTCGGCCGGCACGTTGTGAGAGATCACGCGGTACTCTTCAATGGCATCCGGCGAGATGGTGGTGATTGCGCCGCCGCCGCCCACGGCTCCGGCGCCTCCCTGGCCCTGATCGTTGTTGTCCATGCCGTCAACCAGGAAGTTGCCGGTTCCGGTGCGAGCACCGTCCACTGCAGCGCCGCGCCCCGTTCCGCTGTCCGGAGTCGCTCCGGCCGTCAGCGTAACGAACGTGTTCTGGGTGCGCTCTTCCAGCGGCGAACTCTGCCAGATCTCGGAATCGATCAGCTCGGAGATGGCGGCGGTTTCAGTCTGCACCTGCTCGACGTTCTGGCTTGCCGTCACCTCGACCGTGTCCATCGCGGCGCCCACCTGCAGCGATATGTCCAGGGTGATGATGGTTCCGACGCTGGTGGAGATGCCCTTCAACTCTGCGGTCTTGAACCCCGGCGCGGACACCTTGAGGACGTATCCGCCTGTGACTTCGAGAGCATAAAAACGGTAAGCGCCTGTGCTGTTGGTGAGCTCCGTATGGGAGAATCCTGTGCCTGTGTTTGTCAGGGTCACGGTTGCGCCACGCACCACGGAATGCGTGGCATCGGTTACGGTCCCGCTCAAGGTTCCCAACCCGGCCTGGGCCACGGCTGCGTGCGGAGTCAAGCTAACGATTGTCAGGCCCGCACTCATCATTGCGCCGAGCATCAGCGCGCGCAAAATGTCTTGTTTTAGGGGTCATGCGACTCTTCCTCACGAATGGTTGAAAAGGTTGAACCACGCTTCAAGAAAAGACGACTGGGGTATATCGTGCGCGACCCTGTCGCTCAGAGCCCGCCCTGGGGGAGGGAGAGACGGTTCAGCGAGCTCGATGTTTCGGTTGATCCTGCAATTCTGTTGCCAATTCAGCGGGACTGAAAGTTAACGTTACTAAAGTATTCATTTTAAACCACATAGCGATACTCTCAATGCGCGATGCGCCTCAGAGAGCGGCCTTCAAAACGGCCGGAGCACGCGGCTTTTGGAAGAGATAACACGTAAATATATGATTTTAAGAATCTTCGCCGATCTCTGTAGCCGCCCGCACCTGCCCGGGAAGTGGGCAGATTCGGCCACGTTCGATCCTTCAGAAGAGCCAGGCGAGCGATAAAAGACACCCGGCAGATGGCCGGGTGCGCCGCGTTCAGGAAGTCTTTCCAAGCAGAGCAACTCGACCACCGGCAGCAGGCATGGGCAGGTTCGCGCCGGCGCGGGGGGCGGACACGCTGCCATGAAAGAAAAAGGCCGCGGCTTCAAGCCGCGGCCTTTCTGGTTGTGAAGCAGGTCCGAGTTAGAACGCGAAGTGCACCGAAAGCTCGGTGTTGCGGTTGCCGGGGATCGACCCGGTCGAGTTTGCGCCCTTGAAGGCCAGGACGTCGGTATACTGACTGACGTCGTTGGTGCCGCCCAGGTTCAGGAACGTGTTGGCGTGGTTGAACACGTTGATGAACTCGCCCTTGAACTGGAGATCGTAGCGGTCGTGCAGCTTGACGTCCTTCACGATGCCCAGGTTCTGATTCCATGAGCCGGGGCCCTGGAATGCGTTGCGGCCCGTCATGCCCGTGACGAAGTGGCAGCCCGCCCCATAGAGGCCGGAGCAGATCGGCGTGTCGCTGGTGCCGGTGTTGGGGTTGATCTGCTCGTTATAGTTGGCGGCGATGATGTTGTTGTTGACGTCCCAAAACTGCGGCAGCGACATGTAGGAGTACGTGTTTGCGCCGTAGATCGAGCTGATATCGGTCATGTTCCGCGTCTTCGTCTTCGACTGCGGCTCGACGAAGCTGGCGCGGGGGCAAACCGTCAGGGCGTTCGAGCAATCGAAGATGGTGAACGGCGTGCCGGTCTGGGCGTTAAAGGTGGTGGAGATGGTCCAGTTGTCGGCCACCCTCCGGGCTGTGCCGGTGAGGTGGCTGCCGAAGGGAACTTCCCAGATGAGGGCGGCGGCAACGCGCTGCCGCTGATCGAAGTCCGAAGGGCCGTAATCCAGAGCCTTGTTGAAGGGATCGGTGTAGCCCAGGTTGTCGTTGTTCGAGCCGCCGTCGGTAAACGTCGAGCTGGTGTTGTCAGTCGAATGCGACCAGGTGTAGTCGCCGCGCACATTCAGGCCCGTGTGGGCCAGGTTGGCGCTGCGAATCTCCGCAGTAGCGCCCTGGTAGTAGCTGTCGCCGTCCGCGCTGCGCCAGTTGATGTTCGAATACTGCAGGTTGGTGCGGCTGGCCAGGGCATCGCCGGTCACGGAAGAGTTGAGCGGATCGCCCAGGTAGGTCGAACCCGAGTAATTGCGGTTGATATTGGCGATCGAGTAATTGTGAATGCCGCGCGTGCCCACATACGACAGGCTCACGGTCGCGCTATCGATCTGACGCTCCACCGACAGGCTGTAGTTGGCGGAGTACGCGGGCTTGATCTTGGGATCCACGGCGCGCAGAGTCACGCTGGGCATCTCGATCGTGCCCGTGCCCAACAGGGATGCGGGGTAGTTGTTGGCGCTGATGGGAATGTTCTGGCCCCCGTTATCGGCAGCGCTGAGCGATACCACACCGTAGTTGGGCGGATTCTGGATCACGTTGAAGGTGGCGTTGTTGAAGTTGCGCTCGTAGCTCAGGCCGAACCCGCCACGGATGCTGGTCTTGCCATTTCCGATCGGGTCGTAGGCAAAGCCGACCTTGGGTCCATACTGCTTCTTGTTCAGGTTCCACAGGCGCCCGTCCGGAGCGTTATTGCGGGTAAGCACCTGGCCGTTGCGGATCTGGTCCCAGATGTCGCTGCCGGAGCCGAGGAAGAAATTCGCGTCGTAGCCGGGGCGCTGCGAGTGCTGAACTCCATAGATCTCCCAGCGAACACCGTAGTTCAACGTCAACTGAGGCGAAACCTTGTAAGCGTCAGAGACATACGCCGCGCCGTCCTGGTAGCGGTTGGAGCGGGAGAAGTTGGGCTTGGTTACCGGAAGCGTCACCTGGCATGCGGAGGTGGAGACAGGGACGCCGGAGTCAACATCCCGATAGCAGGGATACGCGCCGTTGGGGTTGATGGCCACCTGCAACATGCTCAGGCCGCCGCCGATGAAGTTCTGAAGGGCGCCGGGGGTACCGCTCTGAACCAGGCCGTCGATCGACTCCTCATAGGCGCCGAACGTGCGGTTGTCCTTGACGAACAGGAAGTTGCCGCCGAAGGTGATCTGGTGCTTGCCTTTGCTCCAGGCCAGGTCTTCGCCGATCTGGATGAAGTTCTGCGGACCGCCGAAGGGAATTGTGTTTCCCGGCGTGGTTGCGGCATAGCCAGGGAAGTTGATGTAGCCGCCGCCCAGGGTTTCCGGAACGCTGCCGTTGACATAGAGGGTCGGGCCCACCGGAGCGGTGCCCAGCGGTTGCGCGTTGTTGTAGCGGGTGCCCAGCAGCTTGGTGCCCGAAGCCAGCGTGGGGGTGAAGGCGTGGCTCAGCGAAACTTCAAGGTTATGGTTGAACTGCGTCTGCCCGGTGTTATACCCGGCATAGGGGCTGTTGTTCAGGGTTCCGGCCGGGTTGACGGCGCTCTCCTGGATGTAGCGAACGAACATCGAGGTGTTCTGACTGATGGTCCAGTCAGCGCGGTTGAAGCTGATCCACTGATTCACAGGCAAGCCGCCGCCCGAGTCGGCAGGGACCTGGTAGATGTCCTGGCCAAACAGCGGTGTGGTCAGGATGGCCGGATTGCTGGCGGCAAGGCCCGGAGTGGTGCTGGTGCCGTTGATGTCCGTCCCGAACACGTTCTGGACAGCCTGCGAGCTTCCCGTGAATGTCTGGCCGTTGATGGGGGTGTTCAGTTTGCCGTAAGCGGCGAAGTAAGCCTGCATGTTGGGAGCCGACATGGCGATCAGGTCCGGCGTTGGAACGGTTGCAACAACGTTCTGCGCGCTGCGGATGCGGGTCCACTCAGTGGAGGAGAAGAAGAACAGCTTGTCTTTCTTGACCGGGCCGCCGATGGAGTAGCCGAACTGATTGTGGGTGTAACGCGGCTTGGCCGGCGAGCCGTACATGTCGTGCAGGTAGTTGTTGTTGTAGCCGTCCGAAGCCAGGGTCGAAATGCGGTTGAACTCGTAGGTGGAACCGTGGAAGGCATTCGAACCGGACTTGGTGGCCACGTTTACAGCGCCGGAGCCGCGACCGTACTCGGCGCCGGAGTTCGAAGTCACGATGCGAATCTCAGACGTGGCGTCCATGGGGACCGTCTGGCCAATGCCAACCGCATACAGGTCGGTGTTCTCGGCGCCGTCGAGCAGGATGTCGACGGAGGTGGAACGAGCGCCCGAGATATTGAATCCCACGCCGCGGCTGGTTGCCGTGGGGTCGGCCGACAGGTTGCCGGAAAAGGCGACCAGGTTATATGGGTTGCGGTCCAGCGTGGGCAGGCTCAGAATCTGATCGGTCTCAATGACCGTTGAAACTTCGGGCTTTTCCAGTTGCACACTGGCAAAGTCGTCTGCGGCCACGATGACCTGCGTCTGTCCGCCGGCCACTGCCAGTTTGGCGCTCAGGTTGTTCGTGGAACCGACCGATACCGACACCCCCTGCATGGCAGTGGCAAAGCCGGGCGCCGAGATCGACACCGTGTAATCCGCAGGCAGCAGTTGGGTCACCGAGTACTCGCCCTTGCTGTTGGTTACCGAGTTGCGCTGCGCTCCGGTGCCATTGTTGGTTACGGTGACCACGGCCTTTGACACCACTGCGCCGCTTGCGTCGGTTACCGTTCCGCTGATGGAGCCAAGATCAGCCTGCGCTATAGCAACGTGGGGAGTAAGAACAACAGTCACGAGCCCGAAGCTCATGGATGCACCCAGGAACAATGCCCTGAGATGCCTGGTTGTACCAATCATGTTTCTTCCTTCCGATGGGGTTGAAAAATAAACAAATGATTTCCGGACATCCACTTGCGCTGCCATAGGAAAGCGCATACACCTCGATTACCCAGCCTTTTTTCAGCGGGGAAGCCAAAGAGTTGAGTCAGGGTGTTTTGTTTATTTTAAATGAAATTCGGCTAGCGGCCATTTGCGGAGGAGGCAAAGCCGTCTTACGCAAGTGCCAAATAATGGGCTTATGTACCACTATACGAAATAGGCGCCCTCCGCAATCGGGTTGCGCGTCCCATGAGAATTGCAGGATGCAGGCAGTCTCAGGACAGCGCACTGCCGCCTTTGTTTTGGCGGTTGATGGGGATTGAGCCGGGCGGCGATTTCAGGCGCGGAGAAAGTCCAGCGCGCGAATCAGATAAGACTTCAACTCGCGCCGGGGCACCACCGCGTCCAGAAAGCCCTTTTCGAGCAAGAACTCTGAACGCTGGAAGCCCTCCGGCAGCTTCTGGCGGATGGTCTGTTCAATGACCCTGGGGCCGGCGAAACCGATCAGCGCCCCGGGTTCGGCAATGTTCAGGTCGCCGAGCATGGCAAAGCTGGCTGTCACGCCGCCGGTCGTCGGATCGGTGAGCACGCAGATGTAGGGCACCTTGGCGTCATCCAACTGGCCCAGCGCGGTGGAGATCTTGGCCATCTGCATCAGGCTCACCACGCCCTCCATCATGCGCGCGCCGCCTGAAGCGGCAACCACGATCAGAGGCTTGCGGCCCAAACGGGCCCGATCCACGGCACGCGCAATGGTTTCACCCACCACGGCGCCCATGGAACCGCCAATGAACGCGTATTCCATGGCGCTGATCACCACCGAATGCGGTCCCATCTGGCCGACGGCGTTCACAATGGCGTCGGCCAGGCCGGTCTGTTCCTGCGCCTTGCGCAGCCGGGCCTTGTAAGGCTTGACGTCGGTGAAGTTGAGCGGGTCGGTGGAGCGCAGGCCGCCATCCACCACCTCATAGCCGGGCTCGAGCAGCATGTCGATGCGCTGCCGGGCGCCGATTTTGAAGTGGTGCCCGCACTTGGGGCAGACGTTCAGGTTGGCTTCAAGATCCGCCTTCCAGATGACCGCCCGGCAGCCCACGCACTTGGTCCACAGACCTTCGGTGATGACCGTTCTGCCCGCCGCACCTGCGGCGCCGTCAGGTCCGGCACCGGATTCGAACTCACCATCTTCACGCTTGAACCAGGACATTCTTGCTCTCTCTCAAATCGGGCAATTGCTTCTTCGCTCGGTTCAGGATGGCCGCCAAGATCCTGCCCCCCGCTTTGCCGCCGCATCAATATTCTATGCCGCGCTGGGCCAGGATGCCTTTCTGATACGCGTGCTTAACCTCGCGCATTTCGGTCACCGTATCCGCCAGCTCCACCAGCAGCGGGTGGGCGTTGCGGCCGGTCAGGATCACATGCACCATCTCCGGCCGTCCGCGCAATGCTTCCGCCACCACTGCCGGGTCCAACATTTTGTAGCCGATCGCGTAGTTGATCTCGTCCAGAACCACCATATCCCACTCGCCGGAATAGATGGCCTCACGCGCCTCGGCCCAGGCCGCTTCCACCAGGCGAATATCCTCCGGATCGGTCTCCGCGCCGCCTACTTTCACAAAGCCGCGTCCCATCTGCTTCAGGACGAAGTTGGGGCCGAAGGCCTGGGCGGCATCCAGTTCGCCATAGTGCCAGGACCCCTTGAGGAACTGCAGCATCAGCACCCTCATGCCGTTGCCCACGGCGCGCAGGGCCGTGCCCATGGCAGCGGTGGTCTTGCCCTTGCCGGGGCCGGTATTGATCAGGATCAGTCCTCGTCGGGAATCAGTCATAGAAGCCAGTTGTCAGTGATCAGTTGTCGGTGGTCAGTTCAGGGTCGTCAATCGGCGGTTTGCTTAGTACTTCGGATACTGAAAACTGACGACTGATCACTGACAACCGTTTAGTGCCCCCCGTGATACGGATGGCCAGTGAGAATTGTAAATGCCCGGTAGAGCTGCTCGGCTACCACCAGCCGCGCCAGGGCGTGAGCCATCGTCATGGGCCCCAACGACAGCAGCAGGTTGGCCCGCTGACGAGCGGTTTCGGACCATCCGCTGGCCGGCCCGATGGCGAAAACGATGTGCTGCGCTCCATCATCGCGCCGCCCGCCCAACCACTTCGCGAAAGCCTCAGACGTCATCGGCCGGCCGCGGCTGTCCAACAGGACGGCAAACGCCGGCGTGCGGCCCTGCTGCTTCTCCAGCCAGTCCAGCATCGCCTCTTCGCTGCGGAACGCCTCGGTTCGGCAATGGGCAAAAGGCGAGCAGCGTTGCAGATAGACCGCCGTGAGGGCCTCGAACTCGTCCTTCGAGCCGGGGCGAGCGCCAACATGCGCCAAGGTGAGGTTCATGGGGAGGAGGATACCTTACGATGGCTGGGGTGTGCTGGCTGGCGAAATCCCCAAAATCGGGATCTTGTGACAGTTTTTGGAATCCTTGTTTGAAACCATCCACATTTCCATATTTCAGGGCATGGCGCTGTCTACGAACCGGAAGGACAATATACTTTAGTTTCAATAATATAGCGATATTTGGCGCTATCTCGATAGAATGGCAGTCCTCATGCATGTCCAGTAATCCAAGTCGCTCCTCGTTCCCAGGGGATTGCAACTCGCACGATGCAATCCGGCGACCGTGTCATACCACTTTCCCTTTTTCTTTTTTTGACGCCTGAAGTCAGTCTGTCCATGAGTCGCCGTTCGCCCTATCCCCAATAAGGAAGGTCCGAGGCGGCAAATGAGGATGGTGAAGTTCCCTTTCAAGGAGACTCCCGTTCCCATTGACCTTAGGGGAGTTTCAAGCAATTGATGCGCTCGGGCGGCTTGCCGCCGGCGGTCAACCCGCGGAGCCGCACTCATTTTCCAGGTTCACGCACAACTTGAAGCAATCGGCCTCAAGACCAAATCACCGAAACCACCAAGCAAGTGATGGAGGGGGTAAGCTTTGAAGACATTTTGGCGGTACTTTACAGCGATGGTCCCAGTGATTCTTTTGTCCGGCCTGGTCGCCTCGGCGCAAGTTGAGAGCGGTGTGATCGCCGGAACAGTTGTCGATCAATCCGGCGCGACCGTCGCCGGCGCGAACGTGACGGTCAAAAACCTCGACAATAATGCCGAGCGCAGTGCGCGCACATCGTCAACCGGCGCATACGTTGTTTCGGGCCTGGAGCCAGGCCACTATGAGATTGCCATCACCTCGGGCAGCTTCAAGCCTTTCAAGGCCCGAGTGGAAGTAACCGTAGGCCAGCACACCACGCTCGACGCCAAACTGTCGGTCACCGCCGGCACCGTTGAGGTGCAGGTGGTCGCGGAAGGCGGAGTCGCCGTGAACACGCAGACTCAGGAGCTTTCCCAGGTCGTCGACACGCAGCAGTTGTCCCTGTTGCCCAGCCTTACCCGCAACCCCTACGACTTCGTGGCTCTTTCCGGCAACGTCTCCAGCGGCGACAATACCGGCAATAGCGCCTCCAGCGGCCAGAACCTGACCAGCCGCGGCGTGGGATTCGCCATCAACGGTCAGCGTGAGTCCGGCACCGAGATCCTCCTCGATGGTGCTGAGAACGTGGCGATCTTCGGCGTATCGGTCGGCCAGGATGTTCCCGTTGATTCCGTGCAGGAATATAGCGTGATCACCAACAACTTCTCCGCTGAATATGGCCGCGCATCCGGCGGCGTGGTGAACGTGACCACAAAGGCCGGAACCAACCAGATCCACGGTTCGGCGTGGGAGTTCAACCGCCTCTCCGCCTACACCGCCAACACCTACGCCAACGACGCCAACGGAGTTCCCAAGGGCACCTATACCCGCAACCAGTTTGGCTATGCAGCCGGCGGCCCCATTCTCAAGAACAAGCTTTTCATCTTTGAGAGCACGGAATGGACGCGCGTGCGCTCGAGTGCCACTGAGACTGAGGAGATCTTCGATCCCTCGTTCATCAACCTCCTGCCAACCAACATCCAGCAGTACTACAAGATATACGGGTCTCCTACGCCCACGTCGGCCGGCACAGCCGCCACCGTGGAGCAAATTGTGCACCCAAAGTCGGGCGGTTGCACCTTTGGTACTGTCAGTGCCACCTCAACGGTCTGCAACCCCTTCCCTTTGGTCAATGGAACGACGCCTATCCCGAACCAGTCAACGCAACCGGTCTTCGACACTGTCAACTTCGCCACTCCCTTCGATGCGGGCGGCGGTGTCCCCGAGAACCAATACACGCTGGTAGGCCGTGTCGACTACAACCCCACAGACAAGACCGCAATGTACTTCCGTGGCGGCCGCGAGTACGAAGACCAGTTCCCTGGCTCGGCAGCCTATAGCGCCTATCCGCAATACGATGTGGGCACCGTCTACCTCAACCAGAGCTATCTCTATAACATCGAGCACACCTTCAGCCCGAACGTGGTCCTGTCGACCAAGGTGAGCTACACCCGCTATAACAACATCACCGCCTTTGATACGTTACTCACCGACACCCCCAGTCTGATGTTTGTTGCGCCCACTGACGTCGAAACGGGACAGGTGATCCAGATGCCCGGACTCGAGAACTCGAGCGAGCCCGGCGAAGGCGGCGTGCCGGTCGGCGGACCGCAGAACACCGTCCAGATCGAACCCGATCTGAGCTGGACCAAGGGCAAGCACTCCATGCGCTTCGGTTTCCTGGGCACCTATATCCAGCTGAACTATGCGTACGGCGCGTACGCCCAGGCCGTTGAGCAGCTTGGCGCAACCTTCGCAGGAAGCATGGAAGACATGGTGAACCAGGGAGGCAATCCCAATGGCGCAGGCCTGACCACGTTCGAGGCCCGCGTCGATCCCCAGGGACAGCTTCCCTGCCCGGTCGATCAGTCGCTCACCGACGGCAACTTCGGCAACGTAATCACCGGCCCATCCTGCGCAGTTCAAACGCCGGTTATGCCGGCCAACTACGCTCGCAGCTACCGCTACAAGGATTGGTCGTTTTATGGGCAGGACAGCTACCGGGTGACACCGCAACTGACCCTCAACTATGGCCTTCGTTACGAGCACTACGGCGTGCAGCACAACAACAATCCGGCGCTGGATTCCAATTTTTACTTCGGATCAGGCACGGGCCTCGAGCAGCAGGTTCGCAACGGAAACGTCTATACAACCCAGAAAAGCCCCATTGGCGAGTTCTGGAAGCCTCGTTGGGGTACCCTGGCGCCGCGCGTGGGCTTTGCCTATGACGTCTTCGGCAACGGCAAGGACAGTGTCCGCGGCGGCTTCGGCATCAGCTACGAACGCAACTTTGGCAACGTCACCTTCAACGCCAGCTTCAATCCTCCGGCCAGTGCTGTCATCAGCGACGCCTGCACCACGGACGATCCAAGCTGCATTGCCACGGTGACCAACAACAACCTCGGTCCCCTCGGCGCATCCAACGGTGTGCAGTACCTGCCCCCGGTGGAACTGCGCCACATGGATCAAAACATCCAGGTTGCGCAGACCCAGTTCTGGAGCTTCTCAATCCAGCACCAGCTATCGGCGGGTACGGTCGTTGAGATCGAATACAGCGGCGCAAAGGCTGACCATCTATACGATCTGGCGAACGTCAATCAGGTTGGCGCCGGCCAGGTCTACCTGGGCGATGCGAACCTCGTCAATGCATCCTGCGCCAATTCCGGAGTCTATAACATCAACACAGATAACCAACTCCTTGCGGCTGGCGAGACGGCCACTGAAGCTAGTCTCAACTCCTCCGAGTGCCTGACTCGCCCCGACCCGCAATATACCAACATCAACATGCGCGGCAGCGCCGCGGCTAGCAGTTACAACGCCTTGAACCTCAGGTTCCAGACGCAAAACCTGCACACCACCGGCCTGAGCCTCTCGGCAAACTACACCTGGGCGCACTCGCTCGACGATCTGAGCTCGACCTTTGGCGACAGCCTGCAGGGCGGCTCCGGATATGTGGGCTCCCTCGGCTACACCTCGCTGCTCGACCCCGGGCTCGATTGGGGTAGCTCCGACTTCGACATCCGCCAGCGCCTCTCCGTCGCTCCCATCTGGCAGACCCCATGGTTCGCGCACAACGGCTCAATCGTTGAGCGCCAGGCCTTGGGCGGATGGTCGATGTCCGGCATCTTCACGGCGCGCGGCGGCGTTCCCTTCTCGGTCTTTGACTACACCAACGACGAAACCTACTACACCGTCCCGCGTCTGGAACCGGCAACGCCGTTTTACAGTGAGAGCGTGGCGAAGAGTCCAAAGCCTTCGGGACAAGCAAACCTGTTCTATGGCCTCGCCATACCCGCTTCCAAGGCCACGGGCCCTTACAACAACGAGATCGGCATCTCCGACTTCGGTCCGTTCCCGACCGACATGATGCGCCGCAACTCGATCCGCGGCCCGGGCGCATGGGGCTTCGATGCTGCCGTTCACAAGACTTTCCCGATCCGTGAGCGTCTCGGCCTGGAGTTCAGCGCCGAGGGAATCAACGTGCTGAACCACCACAACTACTATGTGAATACGACAACCCTGAGCGGACCCGGTGGCTATGTCGAGGAGGAGCGCGGCGGTCTGGGCTCCACGGCCACCGGCGGCAACCATGACGAACGCCGCTTCGGCCAGTTCGCGCTGAAGCTGAACTTCTAATCTCACCGCCGAAACAACGGCCATCGCTGGGGGAGCCTTCGGGCTCCCCCTTTTCTATGCGCCGTTCTCTCACCTGCACCGCCTTGCCGTGACCCAAGGAGGTGAACGCGAACAAGGCCGGTCCTTCCCGGCCGGCCCAACACGGGCTGATCACAAAAGTACCCAAAATAAGAGGTGGTGCCCGTTTTTGGAATTCACATCTACACTTATCCATATTTTCATATTTCATCGTGACATCCGTGGCGCAGAGCTGCGGATATATCTCATTTGTTTTCAATAACAAGAAATTATTTTCCACCGCGAGGAAGAGAATGGCACCCGCCATGCAGGTTAACCCCACCAAACCCATACCAAATCTTTTTCCAGGGTTGCATTTAGCACGTCGCAACTCAGGCAATGAGACTGCACCACATTTCACCCTTGCTGTCTTTACGTCATTTTGTCTTTCAACCGCGGATCGGGTCCACCCCCCACCGAAACGCTGAAGTACACGAAGCGGATCGAAACGTCCCACAACCGGGCTTTCGATTCCCAAGGATTTTCGGAGGAATTAATGCGATTTTTCTGGTTGATGAAATCAGCCTTGGCGTTGAGTCTATTGGTCGTAATTGCCCTTGCGGTAAGCGCCATTGGCCCCGTTGCACAAGCCCAAACAAACACTACCGGCGCTATCGTGGGAGTCGTCGCCGACTCCACCGGCGCAATCGTGCCGAACGCAACGGTGAAGGTCACCAGCGTGGCCACTGGCGCCATCCGCGTCATTGTCACCAGCGCTGCCGGAGAATATCGCGTGCCGCAACTGGCGCCGGGCGCCTATACAGTTGTCGTCGAGGCTGCCACCTTTGAGAAATCCAGGCAGACCATCGACGTAAGCGCGGGCGCAGTCGCCTCAGCCAATGTCGTCTTGACCGTCGGCAAAGACAGCGTGACCGTTGAAGTCACCAGCGGCGCCGTGCCCCTGTTGCATGTGGACGACGCGCAGCTCGAGACCGCATTTACCGAAGAGCAGATCCAGACCCTCCCCAATCCCGGAAACGACCTCACCTTCATCGCACAGACTGCCGCAGGCAGCGTGATGAACACACAGAGCGAGTACGGTAACTTCTCCTCGTTCGGTCTGCCCGGCACGTCGAACACCTTCACCATTAATGGTGGATACGACAACGATCCGTTCCTCAATATCAGCAACTCGGGCGCCAGCAACCTGGCCCTCGGCGCCAACGACATCTCGTCCGAAACCGTCACCTCGAATGCCTACAACGCATCGTTCGGCGGCATGGGCGGAGCGCAGGTATCTGAAATCTCCCGCTCGGGCACGAACAAGTTCCACGGCAACGCCACCTACGACTGGAACGGCCGCGCGATGAACGCCAACGACTTCTTCAACAAGCTGTATGGCAACCCGCGCGCTTTCGACAATGCGAATCAGTGGGCGACCTCCATCGGCGGCCCCATCAAGCGCGACAAGTCCTTCTTCTTCGTCAACTATGAGGGCCTCAGAGTCGTCCTGCCCAGCCGCTCCACCATCTACGCTCCTGACGCCGTTTATCAGCAAACGGTTCTGAACAACCTGTCGGTGAATGGCCTCGCTTCCGAGATTCCGATCTATCAGAACATCTTCAGCCTTTATAACAATGCTCCAGGATTCTCCAAGGGCACTGAGACGCCCGTCAGCGCGGGCAGTTCCTGCGCCCCCTATTGCACCGTTACCTTCAATGGAACTGCGGGCAACTTCACGCATGAATGGCTGATGAACTTCCGCATCGACCAGACACTCGGCAGCAAGGACCATCTCTTCGGCCACGCAACGGTAGACAAGGGCGTCCAGGCCACCTACACCAACCTGCTGGACCCCAAGTTTGACGCGCTCAGCGCTCAGCCTTCTTATCAGGGGCAACTTGGCGAGCAGCACATCTTCTCGCCTTCGGTCTCCAATCAGTTCCTCTTCTCCACCATTTACTACGTCGCGGTCTTCAGCAACGCGAACGAGGCAGCTTCGGAAAAGGTCCTGCCGTTCAGCCTGATCTTTGCGGATGGCAATACGGGGAACAACGGCGGTGGCGCATATCCCGGCGGAGAGAACTTTGCCTTTCCCCAGGGCCGCAACGTCACCGGCTACCAGTTCCAGGACGATCTGAGCTGGACCAAGGGCAAGCACACGATCAGCGTTGGCTGGACCATGCGTCGCAACGACATCACCGATTACAGCCCTTCCGAGTTCACCACCTCTCCGCTTGCGATCGCCACCAACGCGAGCTTTGAGCAGGGCCTCAGCGATCTTTGGCAACAGAACTTCCCCACCCGCTCCACCCAGCCGGTTGCACTCTACGACATGGGCTGGTATGCGCAGGATCAGTGGAAGGTTCTGCAAAACCTGACCCTCACCTACGGCCTGCGCATGGAGCACAACTCCGACCCCATCTGCCGGACGAACTGCTTCGCGCACCTGAGCAGCGACTTTGCCAGCGTGAGCACCAGCACCTCGGCTGCGTATAACAAGCTGATCACATCCAACCTGACCCAGGCGATGCCAAGCCTCCAGACGATTGGCTGGGAGCCCCGTCTCGGCTTTGCCTTCCTGCCGTTCGGTTCGGCCAGCAAGACCACGGTTCGCGGCGGCTTCGGCATGTTTGCCGACGGCTTTCCTGGAATCATTGCCGATTACATGCTGAACAACGCTCCGACCAATGTCTCGTTCTCGATCCCCGGACCCGCCGAGGGTGGCGGCCAGACGTTGCTCGTACCCGGCTCCACTTACAGCCCGGTACCGGTAGGGTCATTCAGGCACGCATCCAGCGCTATTTCACCTGAGGATGGACCAAATGCCCCAAGCAGCGCTGCCGCCGTCGCCGCAGCATCGGCCGCGGCGTTTGCAAACGGCTTCCAGAATGGGTCGTCCTTTACCAGCCTTTCGGCCGGCCTGGCTACCGCTGGTCTGCCCGCCTTCTCCGCGCCCAGCGTGACGAATCCGGCCTCGAAGATCTCGAACCCGACCTACGAGGAGTGGAGTCTGGCCATCGAACAGCAATTGAACCGGTTCGACAGCTTCTCCATCATGTACGTCGGCAACCGCAGCTACCATGAGCCGGAATTGAACAACAGCATCAACGCCTGGAACTCGGGCGGCGCCGTGGGCTTCTCCGAGCTTTCCACTGCCTCGGCTCCCAATCCGAATTTCGGCGCGGTTGACCAGATCACCAGCTCCTCTTCCGGTAACTTCAACGGAGTCGTTCTTTCCGCGCAGCATCGGTCCAAGAGCCTGACGGTCACTATCAATTACGAATACAGCCACGCGCTCGACGACATTTCCAACGGCGGATTCCTGCCCTTTTCCGGCAACAGTATCTACCCCCAGAATCCGTACAACCTGAAGCAGAACTACGGAAACGCGGACTACGACATCCGCCAATACGTGAGCGGCAGCTACGTCTATTCGATTCCGCATTTCGCGGGGCCCAGGCTGGCGGTGGATAACTGGCAGCTCTCTGGAACCGTCTTCCACAGCACCGGGTTGCCCTTCTCGGTAAACGACAACGGAACCTCCGCAATGCTCGGAAACTTCGGCTCGCCGAACAACATTCCCGAGCTCTTTGCGAAACAGATTGCGCCGGTCCACAACACCCACTGCGGCGGTACCGCGGCGGCTAAGGGCACAACTCCCTGCTCCTTCGCGGCGGCCTTCGCGCCCTTTGTCCCCGCCGTAGCTGCCGTGCCCCCCAGCGCAAGCAATCCCAACGGGACAGCGGCCATTCCAGCCGTCCAATCGGCGACAGACTTCGGTCAGTCCCGCCGCAACCAGCTCTTTGGCCCCAACTACACCGATGCCGATCTGACCATCACCAAGGGTTTCACCGTGCCTCGCTGGGATACAGGCAAGCTCAAGGTTGGCGCGCAGTTCTTCAACCTCTTCAACCATCCGAACTTTGCACAGCCTCTCAGCACCACCACTTCTGGAAGCAACATGGGAACCATCCAGTCCGCGGTGAATCCTCCCACTTCGATCCTCGGATCGTTCCTGGGCGGCGATGCCTCTCCGAGACTGGTCCAACTCACTGCAAGATTTGAGTTCTAGTTTCTCGGAACTTGCATGGAAGGCCGGGACCTGCGCAATGCAGCTCCCGGCCCTTTCCGTCTTTACACGCGCTGTATGCGTCCGGACCGCCGTTTCACGCGCCGCGGCCGGATCTTTCCACACGGCCTAGGGCTAATTCAAAAAGAGAAAGGGCGGCTCCGTTTGACGGAGCCGCCCTTTCTCTTAAGGACTGAATACCATCGCGCTGACCATCACGCTTCCGGCAGAGGGCGAAGCCCTGGTCGATTACTTGCCCTTTGCGGCCTTCTTCGCAGCCGGTTTCTTCTTGGCTGCGGTTTTCTTGGCAGCGCTCTTTTTCACAGGCGCCGCAATCGCTGTGGATTTCTTCGCAGCCTTCTTGGCAACCGCAGCTTTGGGGGCGGCCGCGGCTTTCTTCGCCGCTTTCTTGGCTGGGGCAACCTTGGCAGTAGCGACGGCTTTCTTTGCCGCCTTCTTCGCCTTGGGCGCGGCCTTTGCGGCAACTGGCTTGGCCTTGGTGGTGGCCTTTTTGCGTGCGGCCAGGGTCTTCTCGGCCAGCGCTGCCTTCAACTCCGCGTCGAATTCCGCCGGGGTGAGCGGGCGGGCGGATTTGCGCAGCCGTTCAATGTCATAAAAGGCGCGGCGCTCAACCAGGAAGACGTGCACCACAAAATCCACATAGTCGAGCAGAATCCACTCGCCCTGCCGGCGGCCCTCCACCGAATTGGGCATGACGCCGAATTCCTTTTTGAGCCGGTACTCGATTTCGTCGGCGATGGCGATGGCCTGGCGGTCATTGGTGGCCGAGGTGACCAGAAAGAAGTCGGACAGGCCCGAGTCGATGGGGTCCAGCTCCAGAATGCGGGTGTCTTCGGCCTTTTTGTCTTCACAGGCCTGATAAGCGGCCTGAACGAGAATGCGAGTTTGCAGGTGGTGTTGCTCGACGGTTGCCATTCGTTGCGACAGTTCTCCGAGTCTCATCCTAGCCCTTCAACCAGACAGGGGCAAGTCAGAGATAGAGGCTGTGGGCGCGGATGTAAGCCGACACGGCCTCGGGAAGCAGCTTGTCTCCCGGCACCCGGCTTCCTTCGGCCGCGCGTACCTGGTCGCGGATCTGCGACGCACTGATGTCGATTTGCAGGCCGGGCAGCAGGTAAAACGGCGCGCAATCGCCGGCCGGATTGTGCAGCAGGTAGCTCCGCAGTTCGATTCCCGACCCGGGCGCACCGGCGTCCTCCCCCGATTCGATGGTCAGGCCGTCCGGCAACATTGCCCCCAAGTCGTCCAGCCTCCGCAGCGACTCGGAAGGCCGGGATGCGACGATCAACGGCGCAGCAAAGGGAATCTCCGCGGCGCCGTGCCAGCGCCGCAGTCCCGCAAAGGAGTCGGCGCCCATCAGGCAAAAAAGCCGGTTCTCCGAGGGCAATTCCGCGCGCAGCCTGAGCAGCGTTTCCAGCGTGTAGTTGGGCGCACCCGCGGGGTTGGGCGCGTCCGCCAGCGAGACGGCAAATCCCGGTTCGCCAGCAATCGCAAGCCGCGTCATGGCCAGCCGGTGCGTAAAGCCGGCGGTCGATCCAAGCGGCTTGAGCGGCTGCGCCCCCACCGGAGCAAAGAGCACGGTATCGAGGCCAAGCGCCGTCTGGGCAGCCTTTGCCACGGCCAGATGACCCAGGTGCGGCGGGTCAAAACTGCCACCAAAGAACGCAATGCGGCTACCGCGAAAAAAGGCCGCTCGACGTTTGACCGAAAGCTCCGGGTCCATAACTTCATGTTAGCTTGCGGCGCGCAGTCTGCTAGCATCACAGTCACGATGCGCTACGTGATTGCACTGCTTGCCCTGGCTGGATTGGCGGTTTCCGCGCTGGCTCTCCGCGTTCACTACTCCACCGACACCCAGCCCTGTTCCATCAATGAGAAGTGGGACTGCGGCATCGTGAACCACAGCCAGTTTTCAGAGATTGCGCACGTTCCGGTGGCGGCCATCGGCATGGCCGGCTACCTGGTGCTGGCCGGGCTGGCGCTCATGCGCCGGCGCACTTCGCTCGCGGTCCTGGCTGTCCTCGCGCTCGGGTTCTCGCTCTATCTCACCCACATCGAAAAGGCCGTGCTTGAGGTTTACTGCCTCTATTGCGTGATTTCACTGGGAATCATCGCGCTGCTCACGCTGCTCAGCCTGGGTTGGGCCTTCACGGCCTCGCGGCGTACATAGAAGCGCGAAACCGTTTCAAGACCCTTCCCGGCATCCTTATCCAAGCAGCGCAAACGCCACCACGGTTTCGCCGCTCGCCCCGATCTCGTCCGTGAGCCGCGCCTCCAACTCGTGCGGCACCGGCATTTCGCAGGCGGCCACTTGTGCGGCAGTTGCGCCCTTGAAGCACAGTTCGCAGTGCCCCAGCGCTTCCCCGTCGCCCATGCGTATCGGTGGCCCGAAGACGCGACAGGTCAAGGGCCGCCAGGCATACACATCGCAACGCCCCGTGACGGGGTCGAGCGCAGGGCAGGCGGCCTCGTTGGCGAACTCCTCAAAGTGCTCCGCGTCCTCATCCGACTCGCCCAAAATGCCTGTCTGAAGATCGCCGGGAAATGCCGGGCCATGTTCGGCAATCCACGCCTGCGCACGGAGTTCGATCCGGGAAGCCAAAACTCGTTCGGTAATCCGCAGCGCCTTCATGCCGGTGCGCAGCCGCAGCGCATCCAAAGGTCCGATGGCAAAAGCGCCGTGGCAACATTGTGTGCAGCCAGGCCGGCAAACCAGCCAGTCTCCCGCCCGCCGCGCTGCTTCAGCCAAGGCCGCGTCCATGATCTGCACCAGTTCGGAATCGCCCGCCGGGAGCTGCATGAAGCCAAGAATACCGGATTCCTGCCGGCGAGGTCTTTGCCGGTCATTACGGTTTCTCAATCCGATTTGAGTCGTGCTATAAGGGCTTGAGGTCTTCGTGGTCTACCTGGAGCGCATCCCCGTCGCGCCGCTGGCTGGCTTCGTTCGCACGCTGTGGTGTGCCCAAACTCAACCCGCCGCTCACACGCGAGAGCGCATTTTGCCCACGGGATGCGTGCAGGTCATCCTCAACCTTGCGCGCGACTTTCTCCTCGACTGCCCCGAGGGCGAGCGCGAGCGGAAAATGCCGCCGTCGCTGATTGTGGGGGCGCGGTCGATCTTCGAAATTGTCGACACCTCCGACATGGCCGACCTGATCGGCATCGTCTTCGAGCCGGGCGGGTTTCCTTCCTTCGTTTCCGATGCGGCCGACCTGTTCAGCAATCGAAGCACGTCTCTTGAAGATGTGTGGGGAACGCCGACGCAGAGCCTGCGCGACGAACTGCGCCAGATGGCCTCTCCGTCTGCAAGGCTCGACCGCCTTGAGGAATTCCTGCTGCAAAGATTCCGAGGCCGCCTCGCCGGCAACGCCATGGTCGAGTTCGCGCTGAAGAGCCTGGCTTCCGCCTCTGGCGCCGCAAGGGTGCGGGAGGTGGCGCGGCGCACGGGTTGGAGCGAGCGGCGCTTCTCGCAGGTGTTCCGCGAACAGGTGGGCTTCTCGCCAAAAGTGTGGTGCAGAATCCAGCGCTTCCAACAGGCCGTGCGCATGCTGCACGCCGGTTCGGAAGTCCCCTGGCCCGAGCTCGCCCTCGATTGCGGCTTCTACGACCAATCGCATTTCGCCAATGAGTTCCGGGCATTTTCTGGAATCGACGCCACCACCTATTCCGCGCGGCGCACCCGTTGGGCCAATCATGTTTCGGCTGAATGATGCCGCCGCGGGAGTCATGATGCGCGAGCCCGGACGATGGAGACGCAGGCCGAATCGACTGAGCGGCGATTGCGCACAGTCCCCAATCGCCACCGCGGTCCCATAAAACCAGCCGCGCAAATTTCCGATTTTTCCAAGAAGACGGGCCGCGTCCCCTGCCATCCTGAGGCCGTAGTGATCGAGAAAAAGAGGAGGTCCCATGTCAACCACAGCCACGAACACCAAATCCACCGTGATGCCCGCCTTTCGCTACCGCAACGCGCCGGCCGCCATTGACTGGCTCTGCAAGGTCTTTGGCTTCGAGCGTCACGCCGTCTATGAAAACGAAGACGGCACCATTGCCCACGCTGAACTGGCCCTGGACGGCGGCATGATCATGCTCGGCTCGCAAAAGGACGACGAGCAAAGCCGTCGCTTCAAATCGCCGGAAGAGTTGGGCGGCACGGAAACTGCCGGAGCCTACATCGTGGTTCCCGATGCGGACGTCGTACATGCCCGCGCAGTGGCGGCCGGAGCCGTAATCGTCCGCCCGCTCCAGGACACTGACTATGGCAGCCGCGAGTTCAGCGTAAGAGACCCGGAAGGCCACACCTGGAGCGCAGGAACCTACGATCCCTGGCAGTCCCACGCTTAGGACGGCATGGGGTCACCCATCCGCACCGATGGTCAGGCTCATGCGGACCGAGCGCGTGCCCGCTGGAGGCACGCGCTTATGCAAAGGCGGCGGCCAGAGCCTGTCTGATGGTGGGATGAGCGAAGCGGAAACCGGCCTCGGTGAGCTTGGACGGGTAGACGCGGGCGCTCGCAAGCAGGGTCTCGTCGGCCATTTCGCCCAGCGCCAGGCGGAGCGCGAAGGCGGGCGCGGGCAGGATGGCCGGGCGATGGAGCTGACGCGCCAGAACGCGGGTGAACTCCGCGTTTGTGACCGGGCTGTGGGCGGTCAGGTTGACGGGGCCAGTGAGCGTGGGCCTATCCAGGGCAAACAGGATGGCCGCGACAGCGTCTGTGAGCGAGATCCAGCTCATCCACTGCCGGCCTGAACCGAGCCTGCCGCCCAGCCCGAGGCGGAAAATCGGCGTCATGCGCGCCAGAGCGCCCGGTCCCGGCCCCAGGATTACACCAAAGCGGAGATTGACGACGCGAATGCCCGCTTCGGTGGCGGGCTGGGCGGCAGCTTCCCATTGCTGGCAGACATTGGCCAGAAAACCCGAGCCGGGGGCGGACGATTCCTCCAGCAATTCTTCGCCGCGGTTGCCGTAAAAGCCGATGGCGGAGGCCACCAGCAACGCCTGTGGCGGCTTGTTGAGGCGGGCGAGTGCGACCGCGAGGGCGCGCGTGGAATCCACGCGGCTGGCTGCCATTTCGCGCTTGTAGGCGCTTGTCCAGCGATGGGCGCCCACGTTGGCGCCGGA
This sequence comes from Occallatibacter sp., assembly GCA_049516495.1. Lineage (GTDB taxonomy): Bacteria > Acidobacteriota > Terriglobia > Terriglobales > Acidobacteriaceae > Telmatobacter. Next base: position 15,976 of record JBEKTB010000010.1, on the reverse strand, counting down.
AAGATGGATGGCCGCCGAAAGGCCTTCCAGCGGCTCGGTAGCGGCGATGGCCGGCGTCGCCGCCGGGTTCCATTGCAGTTGGCCAGGGGAGGCTGGCTCGTGGCGCACCAGTTGCAGGACGGGCAAATTGCGGGCCGCGAGAGCCTGACGGAGCGCCGATCCGAGCATTCCGGATGCACCGCTGACGAGATAGCCGGCCGATCGAAGCATCATGTTCACGAGACGGACGTGTCTTCCCTTCCAATCAATACAATATCGTTTGCCCCTTTCATATTGCTTCAGTACCATGAGAATAGTTTTTGACCTGCACAACAATTGGCACGATGCGCACGTCCATCTGCTGGCAGGAGGAGGGGGTAGCCCATGAGCGATTCGGCGGTGGTTCGCAGCGATGAAACGCAGAAGTCGCAGGTGGACCCGGAGACGACGGAGCGGGTGATCTCCGAAAAGCGCATCGGCGAGAGGATCAAGCGCCTGCGCCTCAAGAAATCCATGGGCCTGGTGGAACTGGGCAAGCACACAGGCCTGTCGGCCAGCTTTCTATCGCAGCTCGAAACCGGGCGCGTTGTACCCACCCTGCGCAACCTGGCGCGGATTGCCATGGTGTTCTCCAAGGACCTTTCCTACTTCTTTGAGACTGAGCCGCAAGCCGTTTTCAGAGTGCACCGCCGCAAGGACAGGGTGCGGCTGCCGCAGACCGGCGTCGAAAACCCGACCTACTTCTTTGAAAGCCTCGGCTACCTGGTGCCGGACCGGTACATGGACCCCTACTTTGCCGAGTTTCAGCCGCTGACCCGGGAGATGGAGCCCAGGGCGCACATGCACCCGGGGTTCGAGTTCCTGTACGTGTTGGAAGGCGACCTGGAGGTTCATCACGGCGATCAGGTGTGCACCTTGGGAGCAGGCGACGCGCTCTACTTCGACGCCTCGACGCCCCACTCCTATCAGTGCGCGGGCAAGAAGCCGGCCGGGGCGATCATTGTGACCATACACCAGGCGCCGCCGGTGGGTCCGATTCCGCTGCGGGCAGCGGGCGTCGCAAAACCAGCGCCGGGCACGCCGGACTCGCCCAGAACCGCAGGCGGGAACGGCTAACGTGCGCGATTGAGAGGCTGGCGCCGCTCTTCCGGATTTCTGGTCAGCTGGTGCGATCGGCGCTTATTGCCGCCCCGTGTATAGCCGGCAGTTCCGAGCGCTAAAAAGAGGCTGCGGAAAGACTGTTAATCCGGATTGGACGCGCGTATAATCCGGATTGGACGAATCTTCAATCCGGATTAGACGAACCTTCAATCCGGATTGGACGGAAGCTGCCTCCGCAATGGACGACTCTCAGAACGCACTTTATCCACGGTTTGCAGCGGCGCAAGTCAAGACTGCGCTTGAGGACACGCGGGTTGTCCTCATAACCGGGCCTCGCCAGTGTGGCAAGACGACTCTGGCCCGCGATCTGGTGAATGGCAAGCGCGAATTTCTCACGCTGGACGACGATACCCTCCTGGCCTCGGCACGCAGCGATCCCGCCGGGCTGGTGCGCGGTCTCAACAAGTGCACCATTGACGAGGTGCAGCGAGCGCCCGATCTTCTCCGCGCCGTCAAAATGTCTGTGGATGAGGATCGCCGCGCAGGCCGGTTTCTGTTGACGGGGTCGGCCAATCTTCTCACCGTACCGCTGGTTTCGGAGAGCCTGGCTGGCCGCATGGAGATCGTCAATCTCCTCCCTCTCTCGCAAGCCGAAATTCACGGCCGCAAACCGGCGTTCCTGAAAGCCGCCTTCCAGGGCAAGCCTGGCAAGCCCGGCGCAACCCTCACAGGCAAGGACTTGGTGAATGCCGTACTGATCGGCGGCTACCCGGAGATGCTGCGGCGCAAGCAGCCTGAGAGACGCCAGGCATGGGCACGCGACTACATCCGGGCCATTGTGCAGAGAGATGTGCGCGACATCGCCGACATCGAGAAACTCGACCGGATGCCGCGGCTGCTCCAGATCCTTGCCCAGCATTCCAGCCAGCTAACCAATTTCACGCAGATGGGCGGCCAGATCGGATTTGACGACAAGACAACCAGAAAATATGTCGCCATTCTGGAGCAGTTGTTTCTTGTGCGCCGCCTGGAGCCCTGGTTCCGCAACCCGTTGAAACGTCTGGTCAAGACGCCGAAGCTCCACTTCCTCGACTCCGGCCTCCTCGCCACGCTTCTGGGAGCCACTGCGGAGCGCGTGGCAAAGGACCGCGCAATTTTTGGAAAGCTGCTGGAGACATTTGTCTTCGCAGAGGTCTTGAAGCAGGTTTCGTGGATGCAGGGGAATTGCACTCTCTATCACTATCGGGACAAGGATCAGGACGAGGTGGATATTGTCGTCGAAGATAGTGCCGGCGCCGTGGTGGGCATCGAAGTCAAAGCCAGCGCCACCGTGAACACTGGGGACTTCAAGGGGCTTCGCAAACTGGCGAACGCCTGCGGCGACGACTTCAAATTGGGAGTTGTGCTCTACGACGGCGAGAAAGCAGCGCCATTTGGAAGCCGCCTTTTTGCCGCTCCGTTGTCTTGCTTGTGGGGATGACGTGGGCTGCGGGCGGTTTGATACTGCCGCGGTGTGAGTGGCATCTTTCTGCGTATTCGGCTCGGTGGGTTTGGCAACGGGGTTACCCCGGTTTGCTGGACGAACCCATCGGCCGCCGGCGCCGGAGCGGAGCTACTTCACGTTCTGCGGTTATCCGTCCGATATGCGTTATGGTCGGCGCTTCTTCGGCAGGCTGGTGCCCCATACGAAACATTGGCCGAGGACGTAGCAGACCAGTCCCAGCGCGTAGATCAAACGGACCTCGCGCGATACCGACCACAAGTACTCCCAATCGCCGACATCCTGGGAGAACTGGATTATAAGAGCCGCCGCGACAGCGTAGTGGACAAGCAGAAATACGGCGACAACCCAGAACTTGATGTAGAGTCTTCGCCGCGCGAGTACGAGAAGGCCCCATTGCAGGATGGAAGCTATCACGGCGGGCAGATCGCCGACGACCGAGAATGGGGACCCAGCAAGCCATAGAAGGACGTAATTCCCGTCCTCGGCTCGGGCTACCATGACCCCAAACAAAGCGAGCGTAAACCCGTAGGCAAAACAAATCCCAACCGACCATCTTGAAGACATGCTTCGCACATTACACCCAATTCGCATGAATATCCAAACGTTCTGGGAGTATGGTCGCCAACTCGAGAGTTGCCCGCCAAAATCGCAAGCACGCCAAATCGCTGAGTTATGAACAGAGAAGTAAGACGCGCGCCCGAGTTACTCCGGCACCGCCGCAAAATACTCCGCCACCTGCTCCCAGTTATCCACGCGCACAAAGCCGGTTGCGGTCAAGTTATGCGGGGCGGTATAGAGAATTCCCTGGCCTTCGAAGCGCAAGAGATTGCGGGGCAGGTCGTCGATCAGATAGTCGGCGCGAAGAATGGATTTGTTGCCGCAGAAGACGTAGTGGGTGCAGGGAATGAAAGGAAAGTGGCGCTGCAGCCAGCGGTATTTGGGGCCGAGAGAGTTGGGAACGGTCATGGCCTGGGTGGCGATGAAGATTTCAAAGCGCTGGGCCAGCGACTTGAGCACGTCCTGCGCGCCCGGCATGAGGGCCAGGTCCTCAAAAAAGTCTTCGGCATCAAGGAAGGCGCGAAGCTGCTGCTGGCGGTCGAGGGGAGTGATCTCCCACAGCCCCTTGCCGGCCAGATCTTGCGGGGTCACGGCCTCATCGAAGGTCTGGTTGTAGCGGCGGAGGTGCTCGGCGAGAGTATCCGCCATCACCTCATCCATGTCCACACAGATGCGCAGCACGACTTGCTCCTGATTTGCTGAAACGGGTTGCTGAAACGGCGGGTTACCGTCCTAGCCAAGGTTAGCAGGAAGGGGGTTCGCGCGGCGAAAGGGCCCGATCGGGGAGCAGGTTGTCTTTGCGCGGTCTGGCGGCCTGAGCCCGCGTGCCAGCTAGCCGGCCTTGGGCGCCGGTGCCATCGATGGGTCCCAGTAGAGCAGGCGGCCGCAACTGTCGCAGGTCAGCAGTTCGCCTTCGCGGAGCTGGTTCCAAACCTGCGGACGGACGCCCATGCGGCAGCCGGTGCACTGCTGGTTCTGGGCGCGGGCCAGCCCGGTGCCGCGGGAGCCGGAGATGCGGTCGAAGCGGATGAGCCACTCCGGCCCGATCTGGGGGCGGAGGGCGTCGCGCTCGGCAGTGAGCGCAGCCAGTTCGCGGGCGATTTCGGCTTGGCGAAGGCCAAGGCGGGCGCGGGTCTTGTCGAGGACCATCGCCAGCTCTTCGACCTGGGCGCGCGCGGCCGCGAGTGCGGCTTCCTGGGTCTCGGTGCGCTCCAGGCTGGCGAACTCCTCGTTTTCCAGCCGATCGGCTTCGGACTCAGAGAAGTTCACTTCATGTTCGATGGCAGCGGCCTGAGCCGGGGTGGTCACGGCGTCCAACTGGATGCGGTAGCGGGCGGCTTTTTTGCGCAGGGCGTCGATGTCGCGCTCCAGGCGGGTGCGGAGCGTCTCCTCGCGGCTCAATGCGTCGGAGGCCTGGGCGGCCTGACGCTCGGCTGCCGTCAGTGCGCCCTGGGCCTGGGCGAGTTCGGCGGGCAGCGCCCGCGCGTCCTGCGCAAGGCGGGTCCGTTCCAGTTCCACTGCCTGCAGCTTTACGAGGTTTTCAATGTGCTCTTGCATCCGTGCCAGCAAGTTTACGGCATTCACCGTCTATTGAGAAAATGGGGCGGCCTCCGCATCAGGGGATTTGGCCTCGCGGCTTCCGTGCGGAGCGGCGGAAGAGAGGCCACAGAGGTTGGGCAGCCTGTCAGGGCAATCGCATGCATCCATCTTGTTGACGAGCCTGGTTCCGATTTCTATCGCGCCGGAGGCGCAACGGTCGCTAGCCCCGCGCTTCAGCGTGGGGAGGGAGGCCAGAATTGCATTTCAGCCCCGTAGGGGCGACGCAAAAGGCGAAATTGCCATCAATATATCGTTCATGCGATTGCCCCGGGCAGCCTATCGGGACCCGGGGAAAGGCTGTAAGAAGCGGTAGATAGGAATATCCCACCTTAACCGATTCGCAAAAGGCGCGAATCGGCGAAAGTGGGGCACCCACCGGTAGGCAGGAATATCCCGGCGCCCGCCATGAGGTGCGAAACTTCCGAGCGCCGCTCCTGCTTGGAAGCGCGATAGGCGTCACCGGCATCTATCTGCTGTAGCGTCATTGCTCTGCGACAATGGGAGCCATTCAGGAGGCGGATTTGGCTGAGGCGAGGCAATCGTTCTGGCGCAGGCGCCGGTGGGCGAAGTGGGTTGCGGGAGGGCTGCTGGTGGCTCTGGCAGGGTTGGCTTTCGTGGTGAACCTGGCGCTGCGCCGGACAGAACCGTTCCTGCGCGCCCGCATTGTGCAGGCGCTCTCGGAGCGTTTTCGCGCGCGGGTCGAGCTGGACACTCTTCATGTGTCGCTGGCGAACGGATTGCAGGCCGAAGGCAAGGGGCTGCGCATCTGGCCACCCGACACCCAACCGGGGGCCGACAGCTCGGCCTCGGCGGATCAGGCTGGTGAAGGCGAGCCGATGATTCGTCTGGCGGAGTTTCGCTTTCATGCGTCGCTCAGCTACAAGCCGGGCAAGCCGATTCACATTTCGCTGATGGAACTGAAAGGGCTGTCGGTGCACGTGCCGCCGAAGTCGCACTTTCAGCGCCAGCAGGCCGTTGGCTCGGCGCCGGCCGGCAAGCCCGGCGGCATCGCGGGGCTGGTAAGTTTTGTGGTCGAATCGGTGGAGTGCACCGGGGCGGAACTGGTGATGGAAACCAGCAAGCCCGGCAAACTGCCGCTGACTTTTGAAATCGCCCAGTTAAAGGTGAGCAATGCGACCTCAAACGGCGCCATGAACTTCGAAGCCGAGCTGACCAATCCCCGGCCCCGCGGAACGATTCACACCACGGGCTCGCTGGGGCCGTGGCCAACGGCCGTCGCAGGCGATTCGTCTCAAGGGCAACGACCTGTCCTTGGGGACCCCGGAGAAACGCCCATCTCCGGCGACTACCGCTTTGACCACGCCGATTTGTCCACCTTCAAGGGGATTGCCGGGACCCTCGCCTCGACCGGCCACTACCAGGGCACCCTGCGCGCGTTGATGGTGGATGGGGACACGCAGACGCCTGACTTCCGGCTGACGCACTTTGGCAACGCTGTGAACCTCACAACGCACTTCCACGCCAAGGTGGACGGCACCGATGGAGACACTTGGCTGGACCCCGTGGATGGCACCATGGGACGGTCGCACTTTACCGCGCAGGGGCAGATCGTGCGCGTGCCGGTGGTAGCTGGGGGTGCGCAACGGGGAGAAGGCCACGATATCGCGCTCACGGTGAACGTGGACAAGGCGCGCATCGAGGATTTTCTGCGGTTGACCAGCCGTTCCGATGCGGTGCTGATGACCGGCGATGTGGCGGCGAACGCCAAGCTGCACGTTCCGCCCGGACCGGCGCCTGTGTATGAGCGGCTGAATCTCAATGGGCGGTTTACGCTGAGCAAGGCGCGGTTTGCCAGCACCAAGGTCCAAGGGCGCATTGCGGAGCTGAGCCTGCGCGGGCAGGGGCGGCCGGACGAGCTGAAAACCACCGATCCGGCCAGCATTCCGGCGGAGTTGCAAAGCGGCTTCCAGGTCGCCGGTGGGGTGGTGACGCTGCCGGCCATCGACTTCACGGTGCCGGGAGCGGACATTCAATTAAGAGGCACCTATGGACTGGACGGCGGCGCGTTGAACTTTGCCGGGACAGCGAAGATGGACGCCACGGTTTCGCAGATGGTCGGAGGGTGGAAGGGCTTGCTGCTCAAGCCCGCCGACCGCTTCCTCAAGAAGGACGGAGCCGGGACCGAGATTCCCATCCACATTGAGGGAACGCGCGAGGATCCGAAGTTTGGGATCGATTTCGACCGGATGAAGCCGTCCGCGCGGAAGACAGAGCAGCAGAAGGCAGAGCAACAGTAGAGGAATTTCGGGGTATCGTAACCCTTCGCCCAAAAAATGCGAATGCACAGGGCACGGAGTGTCCTGGCGGCAGCCGGCTTGCGCACAGCGACCGGTGATGCGCGTCTCCCCTCGGCATGTGGCAGTGTGTTAGCGTTTTGAGGTCACACCGTTGCCGATTCCACGAGCAGCGGAAACACGACGAGGAGACTGCAATGCACTGGACCAAGGCATTGGCAAGTTGCGTCCTATCCCTGTCTTTCGGGGCCACGGCGCTGACCGCAGGCGGGCAAGCGCCCCCTGCAAAGGCAACCAACCAGGCGGCCGGAAACCCATCGGCCAATATCGGATCTTCCAGCACCGGATCTGCAAAATCAGGCGAGTGGTGGAAGCACGCCGTCATTTACGAAATCTATCCGCGCAGCTTTCAGGATTCCGACGGCGACGGCATCGGCGACATCAAGGGCATCGCCTCGCGGCTCGACTATCTGCATGACCTGGGCATTGACGCTATCTGGATCACGCCCATGTATCCTTCGCCCGGCGTCGACTACGGCTACGACATTTCCGACTACACGGCCATCGATCCGGTCTACGGCACCATGGCGGACTTTGACCGGCTGGTTGCCGAAGCCAAAAAACGCGACATCCGGGTGATCATGGACTACGTGATCAACCACACTTCGGACCAGCATGAGTGGTTCAAGGAGTCGCGTTCCTCACGCACCAATCCCAAGCGCGACTGGTATATCTGGCGCGACGGCAAGGGACCGGGCGAGCCGCCCAACAACTGGCAGTCCTGGTTCGGCCATTCCGCCTGGACCTTCGACGAAAAGACCGGCCAGTACTACTACCACTACTTCTACGTCCAGCAGCCGGACCTGAACTGGCGCAATCCTGAAGTCCATGCAGCCATGGACGGCGTGCTTGAGTTCTGGATGAAGCACGGCGTGGCCGGTTTCCGCATCGACGCTGTTTCGCGCCTGTTCGAGGACCCGAACCTGCACGACGACCCGTACAGGCCGGGATTCAACGCCTATGGCGACCGGAACATCGAGCACAAATACACCGACGACCTTCCTGAAGTGCACGACGTGCTCAAGGAAGTGCGCCGCGTGGTTGATCGCTTTCCCGGGGACCCCGTGCTGGTGACCGAGGCGGATGAGCCGAATGTGGAAGCCCTGACCAAAATGTACGGCAACAACGACGAAGTGCAGCTTCCCATGGACTTCCAGATTGCCGACGTGAACGAACTTTCGGCGCCGCGCTTCCGGGAACTCTTCAACCAGATCGAGAACAACACTGCTCACGGACAGCCGGAGTACTTCTTCAGCAACCACGACCAGCCGCGGCAATGGGACCGCTACGGCGACGGGGTGCACAACGACCAGATCGCCAAGCTGATGGCCGTGCTGCTGCTGGCGACCCGCGGCACGCCGCAGATGTATTACGGCGAGGAACTGGGCATGCGCACCACCGACCCGGCGCGTGTCGAGGACGTGCACGATCCCATCGGCAAAATCGGCTGGCCCAAGGAGAAAGGCCGCGACGGCGAGCGCACGCCCATGCAGTGGGACGCTTCAGCCGAATCGGGCTTTACCACCACCGGCAAACCCTGGCTCCCGGTGCCGCCCAGCGCCGCAAAATACAACGTCGAGGTAGAACGGAAGGACCCGGATTCGATCTTCAACGCCTACAAGCGGCTGCTTGCGCTGCGCAAGACCGACCCCGCGCTGCGCGATGGCTCCTATGAAGCAGTGAACGAAAACGACCCCAACGTCTTTGCCTTCCTGCGCCGCAGCGGAGACCGCACGGTGCTGGTTGCGTTGAATATGAGCGCCAAACCGCGCAAGATGGCGTTTCACCTGGATGATCGGGGAGTGAAGGGCGCGAGCCTGGAAACTCTCTACAGCTCATCGGCGCAAAACCAGGCAACCCGGGGGCTTGATCATGTCGAGCTTGCGCCGTTCGGCGCGCTGGTTGCCGAAGTAAAGTAAGAACCTGCGATGCGGCCGCCGGGGTGAACTTGCAGAATGAAGCAAGCATCTCCCCGGCGGGCGCGCCGCGCGTGTTCGTCTGGCTTAGGGCCTTATTCACACCGTTGCCGGATTCATGAGCAGCGGACCCACAAACAAAGGAGTTTGCAATGCATCGGACCCAACTAATCGCAAGCTGTGCCATCACCCTGGCGCTGGCGGCAATCATGCCCGGCGCCGGAGGGCAAAACGCGGCCATGAAATCCGCAGCTCAACCCGTCATCCAACCCGCCACGGCAATCCAGACCAGTCCGCAGGACTGGTGGAAGAATGCTGTCATCTACGAAATCTACCCGCGCAGTTTCCAGGACTCGAATGGAGACGGCATCGGCGACCTGAACGGCATCACCCAGCGGCTGGACTACCTGAAGGAACTGGGTGTGGACGCCATCTGGCTGACGCCCGTCTATCCCTCGCCGCAGGCGGATTTCGGCTACGACATCTCCGACTACAAAAACATCGATCCCCAATACGGCACGCTCAAGGACTTTGACCACCTGGTGGCCGAGGCCAACAAGCGGCATATTCGCGTGCTGATGGACATGGTGATGAACCACACCTCGGATCAGCACAAGTGGTTCCTGGAGTCGCGCTCGTCGCGCACCAACCCCTATCGCGACTGGTATATGTGGCACGACGGCAAGGGCGAAACGGCCACCGACAAGGGCCTGCCGCCCAACAACTGGCAATCGGACTTTGGCCACACGGCCTGGCAGTGGGACGAAAAGACCCGCCAGTACTACTATCACAAGTTCTATATCCAGCAGCCCGACCTGAACTGGGACAACCCCAAGGTGCACGCGGCCTTCAGAGACATCCTGAGCTTCTGGTTGAAGCGCGGCGTGGGCGGCTTCCGCTTCGACGCCATCACCACCTTGTTCGAGGACCCGAATCTCACCGATGAAGGCATCGTCAAGGACAAGAATGGCAACCCGGTGATCGACGCCTTTGGCGAGCCGCAAGTGGACGGATCGAAAACCGACAACCTGCCCGCCGTACACCCGGTGATGCAGGAAATGCGGGCCGTTGCGGACTCCTTTGCCGCCAACTCGTTTCCCGGCACGCGGGTGCTGATCGGCGAGACTTATCTGCCCAACATCGCCGAACTCGCCAAGGAGTACGGGCCGGCGGACAAGCCCGAGTTTCACCTGCCCATGGACACGCAGGTGGCGTTCATCAACAAGCTGGATGTGGCCACGTTCCGCTCCCGTTTGATCGACGTCGAGACGCGGATCGGCGGCAACATTCCGCTGCTGCTGTTTGACAACCACGACAACCCGCGCCTCGATGCGCGCTACGGCGATGGCGTCCACGACACCGACATCCAGCGCGCGCTTTCAACCGTTCTCTTCGCCAGCCGCGGAACGGCGCTGTTCTATTACGGCGACGAGATCGGCATGAAAACCACGCCGCCCACCCGCAAGGAAGATGTGAAGGACCCGGTCGGCGTGACCGGCTGGCCCAAGGAGAAAGGCCGCGACGGCGAGCGCACGCCCATGCAATGGGACGCGACGGCCAACGCCGGCTTCTCCAGGGCCACGCCCTGGCTGCCCGTTCCGCCCACCTACACCACGGTCAACGTCCAGGCCGAAAAAGGCGACCCCAACTCGCTCTTCACCTGGTACCAGAGCCTGATTCGCCTCAAGAAAACCAACGCGGCGTTCGCCGGCGGCGCTGACCAGATGCTCGACACGGAAAACAACAAGGTGCTGAGCTGGACGCGCCAGGCGCCCGGAGCATCGCAGGTGGTGGTGTCGGTCAACTTCACGGCCGAGCCGCAAACCGTCAATCTGGCGACCAGCGGTGCAGATCACGCGCCAGCTCGCCTGAAGACCTTGCTGAAAACTCCCGGCGCGGTCGATCCGGTTTCGTTGGATCGCATCGAACTGGGACCTTTCGGCGTGTATATCGGGGAAGTGCAATAGTCACAGCAACTTGCTTCACTCGAAAACACCACCGGCGGTTTCCCTTTGAGGGGGAACCGCCGGTGCTTTCTTTGAAGCGGATGCAGGGGCTTGGCGCATCAAGGCAGACGGACAAAATTAATCGTTTCACTTGTGATATTCGTCACAGTCGAGCATCCACTCCGCTCAATACACTCCTGTTCTAATCGCGATGGTAAAAGTGTCGCAGATATCCACGTCTCCGGCGTTTTCCCCCGCCTTCAGGAGGCCCGCGCCGGTACGAGCCTATCACGGTTCTGGGAATGTCGTATCTCAAAACCAGCTCATTCAACTCTCCACAGAAGCATCCCCGGATGGAGACTTTGAATGCGGCCAAAGAGGCGCGGCTTTCCTTGAACTGTTCTCAGAGTTTTCAGGGTAATCAAAACAGAGATAAGCTGAGGGCCGCGTCGCACGCTCCTCAAATTCGACCTTGCCGAAGACCCCTGTGTTGTATTGGTTCACTTTCCCCTGGTTCGCTCCGGAGATAAAGCATCTCCGAGGATGGTCGTATGTCGGGAGTTGAAAAGAGCAAGCTTGATCAGCCCGCGTTGCGCGTTGCCTTCGCGACTCTGGTGGTGGTGGCGGCCCTTCTGCTGCGGCAGTTATTGCAGCAGCATTCTGGCGCCGGCCTCCCGCCTTTCATAACATTCTTCCCTGCGGTGATGATCATCGCCATGCTTTGCGGCTTTCGGATCGGGTTGTACGCCACTGCTGTCTCCGCATTGTTGGCCGATTATTGGATCTTCCCCCCGTTTGGAAAATTGGCCATCGCCAGCAGGACTGAAGCCCTCTCTCTGGCCATCTTCATTGGCATGTGCATCCTCGTCAGCGGGGTGGCGGGGCGCCACCGCAGGCATCAGCGACGGATAGCAGCTCTTGAAAAAGAGCGGGTGCTGCAGCAGAGCGAGGAACGTTTCCGCGCCCTGGTGACTGCCAGTACAGATGCCGTCTGCCTGATGAGCGCGGATTGGACCCGGATGCGCCAATTGCAGGGCCGCGATCTCATCCCAGGCACGGATCCCCCAGAGAGCGACTGGATTGAGAAATACGTTCACCCCGACGATCGGGCGCTGATGAGGACGGCCATCGCCGAGGCCATCCGGGCCCAGAGCAAGATCGAACTGGAGCACCGGGTGGTCCATACGGATTCGAGCCAGGGCTGGACCCTTTCCCGCGCAATCCCCCTGAAAAACGCAAAGGGCGAAATTGTGGAGTGGCTTGCAACCGCGAGCGACATCACCGAGCGCAAGCGCGCTGAAGCCCGGCTGCGCCGCTTCTTTGAGACCGACCTGTTCGCAATCCTCCATTGGAAGATCGATGGCGTCGTCGTCGACGTGAACGACCGGTTCCTGGAAATGACCGGATACACGCGCGAAGATCTCCGCGCCGGGCTTTTGAATTGGGCGCAGATCACACCCCCGGAGTACCAGGCCGCCGATGAAGATGCGCGCCGTCAGATTCGAGATACGGGCGTTCACCGTCCTTACGAAAAGGAGTTCATCCGCAAGGATGGCGCACGGGTTTGGGGACTCTTCTCGGCAGCGGCCTATGAGGATGATCGCAGGGAGGGAATTTCGCTGATTCTCGATGTCACCGAGCGCCGGTGGGCTGAGGAGGCTCTGCACAAGAGCGAAGCGCGCTTCCGCTCGGTGCTGGAGGATTCCCGGGATCTGATGTATCGCATGAATTTGCAGACCGGCCGCTTCGAGTACATCAGCCCCTCCGCCGAAGCGGTTTTGGGCTACTCGCGCAGTGAGTTGGCGGAGTTCAACCTCGAGGGCATGATCGCGCAGGTTCACCCCGACGACCTGAGTGCCTTGCAATCGGCATGGGCACGCCTTGAGGAAGCCGGCAAAGAAGAAATGGAATACCGCCAGCGATTCAAGGACGGCAACTACCACTGGGTTTCAAATTACATGTCTCTCGTCCGGGACAGCGCTGGCCGGCCGCTCTACCGGGACGGCAACATTCGTGACATCACTGACAAGAAGCAGGCAGTGGAAGCGCTTCGCGAAAGCGAGGCCGCCTATCGCGCGCTCTTTGAGAACAACATGGATGCCATCTTCCTGTGCGTCCCCGATGGCACCATCTTGTCTGCCAATCCCGCCGCCTGCGCCATGTTCGGCATGACGAGCGAGGAACTGTGCTGCGGAGGCCGCCCCAGTCGCGTTGCCGACCCCAAGCTGAATCGCGCGCTCGCGGACCGGTCCCTCTTTGGCAAGTTCAAGGGCGAACTGACCCTGGTTCGCAAAGACGACACGGAATTCATCGGAGAAGTCAGTTCGGTCATGCTTCCGGGCGAACATCCACGGTCTTTCGTCATCGTGCGCGACATTACCGAGAGACGAAGGGCCGAACAGGCTCTGATCCGAAGCGAGAAGCTGGCTTCTGTGGGGCGCATGGCGGCAACCGTGGCCCACGAGATCAACAACCCTCTTGCAGCGGTCACAAATCTGCTTTTCCTGGCGCAGCAAACCCAGGGCATGCCGGAGCCGGCGCGCCACTACCTCGAGATGGTGGATGCGGAATTGAAACGCATCGCGCACATCACGCGCCAATCGCTGGGCTTTTATCGCGAATCCGACACAGCATCCATCGTCAGCCTCAACGAGGTGCTGGAATCCGCCGTGGATTTGATGAAGAGCAAAATCAAGGCCAAGCGCGCCGTGATCGAAAGGGATTGGGAGGGCGACGCGGAGGTCACCGCTCTGCCGGGCGAACTGCGGCAGGTCTTCTCCAACCTCATGGCCAACAGCCTCGACGCCATCGACCAGGGAGGCACCATCAAGCTCCGCATATCGACCGCCGGCCCTGACTTCAAAAACGGCCACCGCCGCATTCGCGTCACCATTGCAGACAATGGCCGCGGCATCGGGCCAAGCTCGCGGAAGCACATCTTCGAGCCGTTTTTCACCACCAAGGGCGCGGTGGGAACCGGGCTCGGATTGTGGGTCACCAAGCAGATCGTCGACAAGCATTCCGGGACCATTCACGTGCGTTCCTGCACCGGCGGAGCGCGCAGAGGAACGGTGTTCTCGGTGGTTTTGCGGGTTGATCCTGCAACACCCGCGGTAGCGTAATGCCGGGATTGCTCAAGAAATCCGCCTTGTGTCAGGGCGCGACGTCAGTCCTGCCGAAAACGCCGCAAAAACAACGGGCTTTGCAGGCTGCGGAAAAACTCGTTTCTCGCCCCAGGAAGCGTCAGGGCACGACTTCAGTCGTGCCGCAAATGCCATAAAATGAGCGCGGCCTTCAGGCCCTGCGGTACGCTCTTCGAGCTTTTGGTCATTCATTCAGGGTTTTTCCGCGATCTGTTTAGTCTATGAGAATGACCGTCAATGTCCGTTAGGCCGACTTTGAAACACGCTCCGTGCGTCGCGCCCAATACAGAGCCCCTTCCATCCTGCAAAGCCCGGCGTCCCATGTAACTTGGCTGACTTGCCTGTCCTATATAATCGTGCGTTGCTTCAAGCTGAAGCGGCGGAGGAAACACATGGACGTGGTGTATTTGATTCCGTTGGGAGTTGTAGCCCTCATTCTTCTCATTCTGATTCTGGGCAGCTTTTTCACCGTACGCACGGCCGAAGTGGCCGTCATCACGCGCTTCGGCAAGTTCCTCCGGGTGGCCGAGCCCGGCTTGAACTGGAAGCGCCCCCTGTTCGACACAGTCTCGGGTATGGTCAGTCTGCGCGTGAACCAGATCACGCTGACCATGGAGACCAAGACCAAAGACAACGTGTTCGTCACCATTCCGATTTCCGTGCAGAATCGCGTCCGCCCCGAGAAGGTGTATGACGCGTATTACAAGCTGTCGGATCCAGTGGCGCAGATCAAGAGTTATGTGGAGCAGGTGATTCTGGGCCACGTGCCGGGAATGAATCTGGATGAAGTATTCGCTTCGCAATCGTCCATCGCCGCCGCCGTCAAGAAGGAACTCGACGAGGACATGGCCCTGTTCGGCTACGAGATCGTGAATGTGCTGGTCACCGACATCGTTCCCGATGACAAGGTCAAGTCGGCCATGAACGACATCAACGCCGCACAGCGCGAGCAGGTGGCAGCCAACGCCCGGGGCGAAGCGGAAAAAATCCTTGTGGTGAAAAAAGCCGAGGCCGAGGCGGAGAGCAAGGCGCTTCAAGGCCAGGGCATTGCCAATCAAAGGAAGGCCATCATCGAAGGTCTGCAGACTTCTGTCGAGCAGTTCCAGAAAGCGGTGGAAGGAGCGTCGTCGAAAGAAGTCATGCAGCTGGTGCTGGTGACGCAATACTTCGATACTCTCAAGTCAATCGGCGAGAACGACAAGACAAGTACTCTGTTTCTGGCGCACTCGCCCGCGGCCGTCAAGGATGTTTCGGACCAGATTCTCGAGTCGATGCTTGTGGCTGGCAGCGTGAGGGGCTAAGGCGTTTTCCGGTCGTGTGTCGACAAAACTTTGGGTGCCCCATCCTTGAATCGCTTTTGATTCAAGGGTGGGAAACAACAACGATTCGTCACGGGTGCAGTCTGCACTTGACGCTATCTGAATGACCCGGTGTCCAGTAAATCTGACAGCTCTGAGGAAGGCGCGCTAGCTCGGCTGCCAACATCTCGCGCGAAGGCGTGATTTCTGAAGCAGTCACCCAGCGATCTTGATTCTTTCCCGAGATATCGAACGCCACATGCGCTTCAATTCGGTAATAGATTCTGCCTCCGTACATGCTTTCCAAAGTATGGTCGACTACTATCCTGGTCTCGGAAATCTTTCCCTCGGCTGTTAAATGGCTCGTATCGAAAGCTCCATCCCGAATCTTCGCCGCCACGATCAACACCAACAACAGCGCCACGCCGACGCCAGCGGTGACCAGTATCCAAAAGCTGGTCGTCGGCTGAGATTCAGGTTTCGGCCCGCGAATGTGACTGTGACTCATGTGGCTTGAGTATCGCATTCCATACAGATTCCGAAACCCTGAAGACACTCTAGAAAACATTCCCGCGGAACAGGTACACCAGCTCCACCACCAGAATAATCACCACGGT
>JBEKTB010000009.1:0-42267 GCA_049516495.1 Occallatibacter sp. | reverse complement strand
CAAGGCTCATGCTGTCGGGACGAGCTTGAGAACCGTATCGATCGCTCCAATGATATCCGCGGCCATCGTGAAATGAGAGGCGATGGAAGAAATCTGATCGCGTAATGTTGTGAGTCCCTGATTGGTTGAGTTGATCTGCTGCTGCAGTGCGCTGAAGACAGCCGTGTCCGCATTCAGCTTGTAGAGATCGTCTTTCGTCAGCACATCGTCTACCTGCGGCTGCCATGTGTTCAAGGCTTCAATCGTTGCCTCATCCATGGTGCTGTCGATGCCCGCCTGAATCTTGTTATACAAATCCTGATAGGCCGCTCTTACCTCGGGCGCAAGCGGAATGTTGGGATTGGCAGGGAGATTACTTACCGGCGGAGTGGACACTGTCTGGCTCCTTTGCGATTATTTTGTCGGCAGCGAAGAGTAGAAGTTGCCCAGACTGCTTCCCGCAGCGGCAAGGTCGGCGAGTTTTTCTTTCAAGGTCTCCGGATTGTTATGCTGCGCCTCGGCTGCCAGGGCATGATGGGTCAGCGCAAGCTTGTTGAGGGCTTCGCGCAGCGATGTAAGCTTCTCATTGCTTTCCCGCTGTTGCCGCGCAATCTCAGGTAGTTTCATGATCTCCGCGCGATGCTCCTGCGGATTCACGTTTTTCCCTGGCTGCTCGTCGTCGAGGATGAACTGTTTCTCCAGGTTGAGAATTCTGTCATAATCGCGCTCTTCAATGCTCTGAAGTGTCTGAATGTCGTCGGAAAGCGCTTTGCAGAGCGCCAGAACATGCGGATCCATCTCCTCGATCTTGCCCGGCAATTCTTTCTCGATGGTCCTGCCGACCAGAAACTGCCCAAGGGCGTCGATGCCTGTGCTGATGCCGTTCCTGGCCTCCGGCGAAAGAAGCGGAGCAGGCTTCGATGTAGTGGTCGAATTGGTTGTAGTGGTGGACCCCGACACTGTTGTAACAATCGTTTCGGTCGTGGTGTTTGCGGCTGCATTGATTCCGAGCACACTTTCAATCGACGGCGCCAGGTTGTTGCCAAGTGCTGTCAGATTGCTGCCGAGGGGCTTTGAAGCCGCTTCGAGTTCCGATGAGTCGGTGCTCTTGGTGATCTCGACAAGGGAAGTGGAATAAACCTGGAGAGCGGCCAGAACCGCGAGCCTGGTTTGAAGATCTTTTTCGGAGAGCAACTCTGGCGTGTTGCGCGGATTGTAACTTGCGTCCTTCTTCTCGTACGCGACAACCGCTTCGTAGTCCCAGCGCAAATCATCAAGCGCTACGGCTTCTCGATATGCCGCGGTCGACTGGTCGACAACAGGCGCAACGACTGCTGAAAGCGCCGTGGCGTGCTTGGCGATTGGGGAGACCGAACATCCAGTGGAGAAGACGCCGATAAACAGCGCGGTTCCCAATGTCAGCGCGCCCGGAAGGCGCAGTTTCGACAACACGGAACTAGAGGCGCCGGTGGCGCGGGGAAATTGCTCCTGTTGCATGGAACCATCCGACACTGGCACTCTGCGATTGTCAATAAAAAAAGTCTGCGATTTTGTGTAAACTTGCTCCGGAATACCAAGCGCGGTTGGCGGGCGATCGTATGCTGGCGGCGAACAGTCAGCAAGAGAGAAGGCTCCAATGTCAAAACGGATCGTGTTTTGCGCGGATGGGACATGGCAGGCCCCGGTGAACAACACCAACGTTTATAAGTTATACAAGGCGCTGACCGTGGCCTCCGATCAAGTTACCTATTACGACGATGGAGTGGGCGCAGACGCTGCGGGATTGAGCCGAATCCTCGACGGAGCCTTTGGTCAGGAAATTCTCCAGAAGATACAAGACAGTTATACGAAGATCGCGCATGTGTATGAACCGGGCGATGAACTGTTTCTCTTCGGATTCAGCAGGGGCGCGTATACGGTGCGGAGTTTGGCGGGGATGATCGCATGTTGCGGCCTGCCGACCGGGAACTTCAGCGACGACTGCGTCACGCAGGCCTTTGCGGCCTATCGCAATCCCGCGAACCGGGCGTCGATCCTCGCCGGGTTGACTGCGTGCGGTCTTGGGCCGGCAACCATCAAGATGGTCGGAGTGTGGGACACAGTGGGTTCGCTTGGAATTCCGGCGATCTTCGGCGGAGTGGACGAGAAGGCTTATGGGTTTCTCGATACCAGCCTGCATCCGGATATAGAGAACGCATACCAATGTGTCGCCCTCGACGAAAAGCGCGCGCAGTTTCCGGCGACGCTTTGGGAAGGAACTCCGGCTGCCGGCCAGACAATCGAGCAGGTTTGGTTTTCCGGCTGCCATGGGGATGTGGGCGGAGGTACGGCTGTGGGCGGCCCGGTGGATGCGGGGACCCGGCTCTGCGACATCACGCTGGGCTGGATGCTCTCCAAGGCGCAGGCGCTTGGCCTTGCGATCGACCCCGCGGTCCTGGCCCAGTACGCCACCTTCTCTGCCGAGGTTGCTCTCGATGCAATTCGCGAAACGTGGACGCCCGCGGATGGCCCGCCGCATCTTCGCCCGGTGCCAGCGGGCGCCGAGGTGTCGAACAGTGTTGCAGTGCGCTTGCAGTATGCCCTCACGTACGTGCCTGGCTCCCTGAGTGTAGTAAACGGAGCGCTGGCGGACGGTTATTCAATCGTGAACCTGGTCGAAGAGAGCGCATTCTAATGATTGCCCCTACCTGTTGCGGTTGCGCCTTGCTTCTGTTCGCCTCGTTGCTCTCCGCACAACTCTCGGTTGCGGAGAATCAATCCTGGGTGGGCGATGCGCCTGCCGTCGCATTGCCACTGGCCACCGATCTCTCCGCAAGCCTGACGCATCGCGATGTAAGCCGCGTCCTGCGCAAAGTGGCCGACTGGCAGTTGCGTCGCGCCGAACCGGGCTTCGATCAGGATTGGACCTTTGCTGCTCTCTATGCGGGCTATATGTCTGTCCCCGACCAGGCTGGCGGAAACAAGTATCGCAAAGCCATGGCGCGCATGGGCAAAAAATTCGATTGGCAGCCCGGCCCACGCATTGCGCACGCCGACGATCAGGCCATCGGACAAACTTACCTCGAGTTATATCAAAGGCTTCATGACCCGGCCATGATCACTCCCATCCGCGCGCGCATGGATGCGGTGATGCAACTCCCCGATGACAAGGAGAAGCCGCTGTGGTGGTGGTGTGACGCGCTGTTCATGGCCCCGCCCGTATTCGCCAAACTCTCGGTCATCACCGGCGATCGCAAGTATCTGGATTTCATGGACCGCCAGTGGTGGATCACTTCCGATCTGCTCTACGATACCGGCGCGCATCTCTTTTTCCGCGATGCAACGTTTCTCCGCGCGCGCCAGGCGAATGGCAAAGGCTTGTTCTGGTCGCGCGGCAACGGTTGGGTCATGGCTGGCCTGTCGCGCGTGCTTGCCCAGATGCCGGGCGACTATCCATCTCGCGCGAGATATGTAACTCAGTTTCGGCAGATGGCTGAAGAAGTCGCTTCGCTGCAGCAGAGCGACGGTTTGTGGCGCGCGGGATTGCTCGATGCCGAGGCCTATAAGTTGCCGGAAAATTCTGGTTCTGCATTTTATGTCTATGCGCTGGCATACGGCGTCAACTCTGGAATCCTCGACCGCGCGCGTTATCTCCCGGTCATCGAAAAAGGGTGGGCCGGACTCGTGTCGCATATCTATCAGGACGGCCGGCTGGGTTGTATCCAGCCCGTGGGAGCCGCCCCCGGAGATTACCCCGCGACTGCGAGTTATGTTTTTGGCACCGGAGCATTTCTTCTCGCCGGATCAGAGGTCTATCGGCTGGCAAACTGATCCCGCGGGATCGTGTTACGCACAAGTTCTTCAGCCTGACCATTCCGCATGGTGGCCCACCGATCACGGTGCCTCTCGCCCCACCCCTTGGTGATAGCCTCAAAGGTTATGGCAAGATCGTCTCAAGTGGATTATCTGGTGATGGGAGCGGGCGTAGCGGGACTGCGCGCCGCTGTCGAGTTGGCGCGCCACGGCGATGTCCTGGTGGTCACAAAAGAGTCGTTGGGCGAGTCGAACACGCACTATGCGCAGGGCGGCATCGCCGTGGCCATGGAGGGCGATGAGGACATCGCTCTGCACCTTGAAGACACCGTGAATGCAGGCGATGGACTGGTGCATCGCCCGGCCGCACAGGTGCTGGTGGCCGAGGGGCCGGTCCGGGTCGCCGAACTGATCGAGTGGGGCGCGGCGTTTGACACCGAAGGCGGCGAATTGCTGCGCACCCGCGAGGGCGCGCACTCCCTGCCGCGCATCCTGCATGCCAACGGGGACGCCACGGGCGCAGAGATCAGCCGTTCGCTGGTGGCCTTTGCCCGCGCCCACAAGCGCATACGCTTTGCCGAGTGGACCACGGTCACCGGCCTGGTTGTCGCTGATGGCCGCGTGATCGGCGCCGACCTCGTCAGCGCCGATCCGGCTGCTGCCGGCGACACCCCTCAGCGCGTCAGCGCCCGCGCTGTGCTCGTTGCCGCAGGCGGCGCGGGCCAGGTCTACTCCGACACCACGAATCCCGCCGTGGCCACGGGCGACGGCATCGCCCTCGCCTCCCAGGCCGGCGCGGCTCTCGCCGACATGGAGTTTTACCAGTTTCACCCCACCGCCCTGTCGCTGCCCGGCGTGCCCCGCTTCCTGCTCTCTGAAGCCCTGCGCGGCGAGGGAGCGTACCTGCGCAACGATCGCGGCGAGCGCTTCATGGAGCACTATCACCCACTGCTCGAACTCGCGCCCCGCGACGTGGTGGCCCGCGCCATAGCCCGCGAAGGAATGCCTGCGAGTCCGGACTCCATCTCCACTTCATCGCCGGACCCCGCGCCCGGAGCGCCGCGCATGGTGTATCTCGACATGCGCCACATCAAAAATATCGATCTGCATCACCGCTTTCCTGGCATCAGCGCCTTTCTGGCGCAGCACGCGCTCGACCTTGCCTGCGACCTCATTCCCGTTCGCCCCGCGGCCCATTACCTGATGGGCGGCATTCAGACTCACCTTGACGGCCGCACCACGCTTCCGGGCCTCTACGCCGCCGGAGAGGCGGCCTGCACCGGCGTCCACGGCGCCAATCGCCTGGCCTCGAATTCGCTGCTCGAAGGTCTTGTGTTCGGCGCCCGCGCTGCGCAGTCCATGCTGGCCGACGGCCTGGTCTTGCAGCCGGCGGATTCACCGGCGAGCGTTCCTGCGGCCCTGACCGCCGAAGACGAGGCACACCTCGAAGAAGTCATCGCCAAACTCCAGGCCTCCATGTGGGCCTGCGCCGGCCTGCTGCGCCAGGAGTCCACGCTGCGCGACGGAGTTCGCGCGCAACAGGATTGTGCGCAAGATCTGGCAGCTCTGGCAGCGCAAGGGAAGGGAAGCCGTCGCTTGACCGAAGCGCAGGCCATGAGCCGTGTAGCCCAGGCCATTCTAGCGTCGGCCCTGGCCCGCACCGAGAGCCGCGGCGCACATTACCGCAACGATTTCCCCAGGCGTGACGATGCGAATCTTCGTATGCACTCGATATTCAGCCGCGATGGGCGGGTCGCGTTCGAGGGGTGGTAGCGTTCTCAGGGAACAGGGAACAGGGAACAGGGACTAGGAATTAGGGAACGGAGAATAGCGAAAAGCCCAACTCAACCGGCGTTTCCAACTCGCAAAAGGCTCCGTGCCCCATGCGACTTTTTGTGTCGCATGGGTGGGAAAGCATGAAGCTTTCATCGGCACGAGTATTCCACCCATTCCGTCCGCCCCGGAAAACTGCCGATGGCATCGATGCATTCGCCCAGCAGGTCTTACTGTTCCCTGATCCCTGATCCCTGTTCCCTGCTTCCCGCCATCCACGACACCACCGCGCACACCGCCAGAATTGCGCCCACCACCGCCAGAGACGGTGTGATTGGCACTTCGATCCAGCGGGCGGCCAGCATCTTGAAGGCCACAAACGCCAGCAGTGCGCCCAGCCCGTAATGCAGGTAGCGGAATCGGTCCAGCAGCGCAGCGAGCGCAAAGTAGAGCGAGCGCAGGCCCAGGATGGCCGCGATGTTCGACGTGTACACCACGAAGGGATTGTGCGATACGGCCAGCACCGCGGGAATCGAATCCATGGCAAATAGCACGTCGGTGAATTCGACGGCCAGTATCACCGGCAGCAGCGATCCTTTGGCCGGTTGCAGCCGCCGAATCCATTCCGGGACAGCCGCGTTTGCCGACCCGCCGCGTACCAGGCGCCAGGCCGCATAGAGCAGCACCAGCCCGAAGATCCATGTGATCCACTCGAAGCGGCGGAGCAGCGCAATGCCCGCGGCGATAAACAGCGCCCGCAGCACTACCGCTCCGGCCACGCCCCACACAAGAGCCGTGTGCTGGCGCCGCGCGCTGATGCGGAACCCCTGGAAGATGACCAGGAAGACAAACAGATTGTCCACGCTCAGCGAAGTTTCAATGGCGTACCCGGCCACGAATTCAAGCGCCGGTTGCCGGCCTTTGGCTACCGCGATCCAGCCCGCGAAGACGGCCGCGGCCAGCGCCAGCAAAGCCGTCCAAAGCCAGGCGACAGTCTGTGCATGTCGCGATTCGCGCCGATGGCCGGGCAGCAGGGAATCGGCCAACAGCAGCGCAGCCACCGCCGCATGAAACCCCACCCACCAGACCCACGAAACGCCGGCAATCATAGTTGGATGGTACAGGAAGGGGTCAGGGATCAGGGATCAGGGGTCAGGGGTTAGGATTCAACTGTCAGCGAACAAGCTCAACAGCTCGGAATCAGTGAACTGGAGAATGCAGGAGGCGGGAGTCGGCAGTTCACTGACCGCTGTCCACTGTCCACTGTCCACTGTCCACTGTCCACTGACGACTGACCCCTGATCCCTGACCCCTATCTTTGTCCCACCAGCCGAATCGTCTCCATGAACACGTCGCCGTCGATCGTCAAACTGCGCGCGCTGATTTTGTCCATGGTGTCCTGCGCCGTGTGGTGATAGCTGTTGTTGGGGCCGTAGTCCAGGTCGATCACGTCGATCGACGGCACGCCGCGCCGGACAAACGGCAAATGATCGTCGCTCACCGGTTCTTCCTTCTGGAAGAAGTAGCGATCGTAGCCGAATTTCTTGGCCGCTTGCCTGACCAGCGCCACCAGCCAGTCTGTCGATTGCGATTCGCGCTGAATGTCGAGGTCTTTGTCGCCGATCATGTCGGCCAGGATGAACGCCTTGATCCTGCCCAGCGTTCCGTCGCCGGCCCATCGTGCGGCCAGGTGGCGGCTGCCGTAGGTCGAGTCGGAATCTGTCCAGCTCTGAATGGCCTCTTCGCCGTCGAAGAAGACCAGCCACACCGAATAGCCGTCGAGCGCTTTGCTCTTCGCCACGGTGTCCCGCAACTGGTCGCCTATGGCCATCAGCAGGCCGGTCGTCGAGCCGCCGTCGTTGGCGCCCACAAAGTTGATGGTACGCAGCGGGTAATTGGTTTCGTAGTGCGTGGCCAGCACGATCACGCCATTCTTCTTGCCCGGAAAGCGCACGATGAAGTTGCGCATGGGCACGGCCCCGATGGGCGTGTTGGCCGTGAACGTATCCTCTTCCACCTGGTCGTGCTGAAAATGCGTGCGCAGAAACTGTTCGGCCTTGATGTGCCCCTGGCTGGTGGGCCAGCGCGGCCCGATAGCCACAAACTGGCGCGCGTACTCAAGGGCCTTGGCGCCGTTGAAGTGAGCCTGAGCTTGGGCAGCCATGGGGGCGGCCAGGAACGCGGCCATCAGCAGACCCGCGGCCAGCCTTTTACCCGACGAGAAGACGTTCACTTTGCGGCCTCCTTGGCCAGTTTGGCTTTGCGGCGCGAGGGGTGTACCCACCACGCTACGCCGATGCCGATCACATAGAGCGCCAGCATTGGAACCGCATAGATGCACATGGTCCATGGATCGGGACTGGGGCAGATGCAGGCTGCGACCAGAAAGACCGCCAGAATCGCGTAGCGAATGTTCTTCCAAAGGAACCTGGGGCTCACAATGCCGAACATGGCCAGAAAGAAGATGAGGATCGGCATCTCAAAGCTGACGCCCAGGCCGAGGATGATGGAGAGAAAGAAACTGCTGTACTCCTCGATGGTGACCATGGGCGTGAAATTGTGCCCAAAACCCACGATCAGGATTTTGAGCGCGCCCGGCAGCACATAGTAGTAGCCGAAGGATGCGCCGGCCAGAAACAGGGCCACCGTGGCCGACATGAACGGGACTACGAACCGCCGTTCTTTCTGGTAGAGTCCGGGCGCAATGAACAGCCACACCTGGTAAAGAACGAAGGGCGAGGCCAGGATCGCTCCGCCGACCAGCGAAACCTGCAGGTCCAGGTTCAGCGGATCCATGGGGTGGGTAAAGACCAGCGTCTTGCCGATGTGGTTCAGCGGCGCCTGGATGAAACTCACGAACCGGTCGTGAAATGTCCAGGCCACAATGAATCCAGCGGCCAGGTAGAGAGCGGAGTGGACGATGCGGCGGCGCAGTTCGTCCAGGTGCTCCATCAGGCTCATTCCGGGCAGTTCCGCGCGTTGCGTCACCGCGTTCCGCGCCTTGTCAATCACGTCCTTTGGATCAACCATTGTGTTTCACCGGCTTGCTGGAGCTTTTTTCCTGAGCAGCACTCGCCTCGGCAGCCTTTGCAGGTCCATTACGGCCGGTCTCTGCGCGGACTTCTGCTTCAATCTCCGTAGTCGCCGCGGCCCGAGCTCTTGCCGCTTCCGCTTTGGCCAGGGCTTCGGCCCGTGCGCGGGCGGCATCGGACCGGGCTTCAGCCTCCCGATAGGCTTCGGCGCGCGCCTCGGCGTAGGCGATGTCGCTGGCCGATGGGGTCCGCTCTTCTTCGACGGGTGCTGGAATCTCCACTGGAGCCTCAGGAAGGGTGGGCCACGCCGCTGGCACCGGCACGCCGGTCGAGGGCGGCTGAATGCGGGGGTAGGTCTCCTCAGCCGGGGGAGCCGGGGTTGTTGCCGGCGCCAGGGAAGAAGGATACAGATCCTCTCCGGGGTAGGGGCTGGGCACAGGGAACTGCGCATCCACCACCCGCTCCTCGCTGACAGCGGGTTCAGTGCCGGGTGTTCCAGCGCTCGGCTCCGCAACCGGTGAGACCAGATCCGTTCCCTGCGCAGTGGTCGCGGCCGGCGGAGTCAGCGCGCGCAGCCGCTCTTCTTCCTTCTTGCGCCGGTCAGCCTCTTCCGCGTTGCGCAGTTCCTCTTCCATCTGGAATTTGAAGTCGTTCGAGGCCTTGCGGAACTCGTACATCAGCTTGCCGATCTGGCGGCCGATCTGCGGCAGCCGCCGCGGCCCGAAGACCACTAGCGCCATCACCATCAGGATCAGCGAATCCCACATGCCCAGACTTGCAAATTCAATTGTTGGCGGCATCGTCATGAAGGGTAATGATAACTGCCCGCGTACCGCGCTCACAAACTTCCGCTAGCACAACTGCCTCAAACGAACCGAATTCACCAGCTGTAACCCCCCGAGGCTGGCGGCCACAATCCGCAAAGCTGCCGCAGCAGCACGATCCGGCCAAAATGATACGCATTGTGCGCTCCCAGGCTCTCCAACTGCTCGCGCACCGTCATCACGCGCACCGGCAATCCCGGCCGCGACGGGCAGCGAATCGGCAGCTCCAGCCGGTTCATGTCCCGAGCCGCCACCACCGCTTGCTGGTTGCCCGCGAAGAAACGCCGCCGCAGCGCGTCCCAACCCTCGCCTGTCGCGTCGGCCTCGCTTGGGAACCCCGCCGAGGCGTGCTCAGGGATCGGCGTCTCCACTCCGGAAATCCAGTCCAGACTCACCTGCTGCCAGAACGTGATGTGCCACAGCTCCTGGTAGATCGTGTGCGGCGCGCCTTCGATCACCCGATGCGTGGCCTCACTGCCAAGCCCCTCCAGAATCGCAGCCGGCGGCGCAGCCGCGCTGTCGCCTGCCAAAACCAGTTCCAGTTCGCTCATCTTCGCCTCCGCCGTCCTCCCCAGGCAGCGGGAGGATGATGCACATTATCCCATCCGGCTAATATCGCCGCCGCGCCCCCCGATCGCGAATCAAAAGGGGCAAGCCGTCCCGAACCAGCCTGCAATCAGCCAGTTCCAACTCCGCACCAGCCTCTTGGGGCACAAGCCTTTTGGGGCCATTGTTACGCCTGCGTTAAACTATCTTCCAATGGGTGCGGCTTGGTCCGGGTTGGAGCTTTCAGAATCCAACCGCTCGCGCCGGCATCCATGAACGTGAGAGGGCTGCAACAACCCCGTGGGTGGGGGCTCTCCTCAAGGCTCCGGCGGCAACGCCGAAAACCTTCAGGCTGGCCATTGCATCCACTGCAGCCGCGCTAGCTTTCAACATCCCCGTCCGCCGCCCCCTCAGGGTGAGCAGGACTGAAGGCGGAATACGGTGAACCTGGTAATCGACGCACCAACGACGGCCTGGCCGGAGGCTGAAAGCCTCTGCAGTCTTGAGAACTATCTTGCCCTCCCCGACCACACGATGGACGAGCGCATTGCCCAAGCGCGCGCGCGGCTCGGCTCGACCACCATCCTGCTCGGGCACCACTATCAGCGCGACGAAGTGATCCGTTTCGCCGACTTCACCGGCGACAGCTACAAGCTCTCCAGAATCGCCTCTGAAACCGACGCCAGGTATATTGTTTTCTGCGGCGTACACTTCATGGCCGAAAGCGCCGATGTGCTCGGCCGCTCCGGCCAGCAGGTGATCTTGCCCGACCTCAACGCCGGCTGCTCCATGGCCGATATGGCGGAAATCTCCCAGGTCGAAGCCTGCTGGGAAGCCCTTGAGCGCCTGGGACTTGCGGACGAGATCATTCCGCTCACCTACATGAACTCCACCGCCGCCATTAAAGCCTTTTGCGGTGAGCACGGCGGCCTGGTCTGCACCTCGTCCAATGCCCGCGCGGCCTTTGAGTGGGCGTTTGCCCGAGGCCGGCGCATTCTGTTTTTGCCAGACCAGCACCTGGGCCGCAACACCGGCTACGCGATGGGCATTCCGCTGGACGAAATGCCGGTTTGGGACCCGTGGGGCCTGCAGGGCGGCCAGACCCGGGAAAAGCTCGCCGGGAGCCGCGTCCTTCTCTGGAAAGGCCACTGCGCCGTCCATCAGCGCTTCCTGCCCAGCCACGTCGATGCGGTGCGCGCCAAGTATCCCGGCATCCAGGTCATCGTGCATCCCGAGTGCCGCTGGGAAGTCTGCCAGAAGGCCGACGCCCTGGGTTCCACCGAACGCCTCATCGCGCTTGTGGAACAGGCTCCCGCGGGCCAGATGTTCGCCGTCGGCACGGAGATCCACCTGGTCAACCGCATGGCCCGCCGCTTTGCCGAGGAAGGCAAGCGCATCATTACTCTAGACGACACGGGCTGCCTGTGCACCACCATGTACCGCATCAGCCCGCAGCACCTGGCCTGGGCACTCGAAAACCTGGTCGAGGGCCGCGTGGTCAACCGCATCCAGGTTCGTCCCACCGTCAAGCACTGGGCCAGGGTGGCGCTCGACCGCATGTTGGAAGTGGGGTAAAGGCAGGGATCAGGGAACAGGGATCAGGGATCAGCGCGGCGAGTCCTTCAGCTTTGCTTCTTCGGCCAGCGTTCGGCGTGGACCCCGCGAATTACTTTTCCATTTTCGTTCTTGCAGGTTTCACCCGGTTTTGCCCCGCACTTCGGACAGGGATGGCTGAATGGCATATCTTCCATGCGGCGATTATAGGGCGATATTTGCGGGCTAGCGCGGAAATTGGACCATCTCCCACGGCAATCGCATAAATGTCGATTGTTGCCCCATCCCTGATCCCTAATCCCTGATCCCTGTTCCCTGTTTTTGTCGTATCCTATGTTGCAAGGGCACGCCCATGAAGACCTTCACTCTCGACGAAGCGCAGTCTCTGCTCCCGGTGCTGGAGTCGCTGTTGAAGCGCGCCATTGAAGCCAAGCAGGCGGCCGAGCGCGTCGAGTCCGTCCTCTCTGAGCTTTCCCGCCGCATCTATCTCTCCGGCGGCATGAAGGTGGACGTGGGCAATGTCTCCAAGCTGCGCGCGGAGATGGAATCCCATCTGCAACTGGTGCGTGAGAGCATCTCCGAGATCGACTCCATCGGCGTCCAGGTCAAGGATCTCGATACCGGGCTGCTCGATTTCCCTTATCGCCTCGACGATCAGGTCGTGCTCCTCTGCTGGCGCATGGGCGAGCCGTCCATCGAGCACTGGCACACCACCGAAACCGGCTTCAAGGACCGCCAGCCGGTCGACGACCGTTTCCGTCGCCGCTCCGCCTCCGGCGGCCGTCCCAACTGACCCCGTGTACCTCTCCGAGCAGGAAGTTCGCGCCGTCCTCACCTGCGACGCACTGATCCCCGCTATCCGTCAATCCCTCATCGATTACTCGGCCGGCCTGGTCAATCAGCCGCCCCGCACCATCCTCCGCGCCGGCAATGCCGAGGGCCACAGCAACGGCTGGTTTGCCGTCATGCCCGTCGTGGCCGGCGATGTCATGGGCGTCAAGACAGTCACCTTCTTCCCCGGCAATGCCGGCCTGGGACTTCCCACCCACATGGCAACCATCGAGTTGCTCAGCCGCTCCACCGGCGAACCGCTGGCCGTCATGGATGGCCGCCTGATCACCGAAATGCGCACCGCCGCGGTATCGGCTGTCGCGCTTGAGGCCCTTGCGCGGCCCGAGGCAAAAAGCCTCGGCATTCTGGGCAGCGGCGTTCAGGCTCGCTCGCACATCCAGGCATTGCGCCTGGTCCGTCCCGCCCTCGCCGACATCCGCATCTGGAGCCGCACCGCGGCCCACGCCCAAAAACTCGCAGAGGAGACCGGCACGCGCGCCGTTGCCATTGAAGAAGCTTGCGCGGCGGACGTCGTCCTCACCGTGACCGCCTCGCCCGAGCCGCTGCTCAAGGGCCGCTGGCTCGCGCCTCACTCCCTGGTGCTGGCCGTGGGCGCGGTGGGCGCGCACCTGCGCGAACTGGACGACGAAGCCATGCTGGGCGCATACCTCGTGGCTGAGTCCCGTCAGGGCGTCGAGCGCGAATCCGGAGACGTTCTCCTCTCCGGCGTCAAAGTCCAGGCCGAGATCGGCGAAATCCTGGCCGCTCCTCAATCCATCTCCGCAGCCCCCGCCCGCCGCACCGTCTTCAAGTCCGTCGGAATGGCTATTGAAGACCTGGTCGCCGCCCGTCTGGTCTGGCAGGCCTACGCCACCCGCGCAATACAGCACCCGTACTGAAGCCGCTTCCCGCATTGGGCGGGGTCTGGGCTCCAGTCCTCTCCAGCCCTCGCAGTCTCTCTCGTTTCGCGGTATTCTTTTTAAAGCGGACCAACACAGTCCAGAATCCTCCGCGGCTTGCGGGCATCTCTAGTACAGGCCTGCAAACAGCCTTGGAACTCCTCGCGCTTACCCGCGGGACGAACGGCTTTATCTACCTTTTTTCTGTCGCGGACAGCGGATTGCACGTTCGCGCATCGCACCCAACGCAATTAACCCGCAAAGGAGTCATTCATGCTTACTGTTGGAGAAAAGTTCCCCGCCTTTGAACTCACCGCCGTGGTCGATCTCGACGTCAAGAAGGCCTTTGAAACCATCACGGACGCGAGCTTTGCCGGCAAGTGGAAGGTCTTCTTTTTCTGGCCCAAGGACTTCACCTTCGTCTGTCCCACCGAGATTGCCGCCTTCGGCAAGCTCAACCAGGAGTTCCTGGACCGCGATGCGCAGCTTCTGGGCGGCAGCATCGATTCGGAGTTCGTCCACCTGGCGTGGCGCAACAACCACCCCGATCTCAAGAACCTGCCTTTCCCCATGCTCTCCGACATCAAGCGCGATCTGAGCGAGCAGTTGGGCATTCTGGACCTCAAGGCCGGCGTCTGCCTGCGCGCCACCTTCATCGTCGATCCCGAAGGCATCATCCGCTTCGCCTCGGTGAACGACCTCTCCGTGGGCCGCAATCCGCAGGAGGTTCTGCGCGTACTCGACGCCCTGCAGACCGACGAGCTTTGCCCCTGCAACTGGCACAAGGGTGAAGAAACCCTGCACGTCTAAAAACAGGGATCAGGGAACAGGGATCAGGGATCAGTTCTCCGTCGACTGCCTACTGCTCCCTGTTCCTTCGCCACTGGTCATTGTTCACTGTTCCCTGTTCTCTGTTCACTGTTCACTGTTCACTGTTCACTGTCCGTTGTTCCCTGTTCACTATTCACCAGGAGTACACCCCATGAGTCTTGATGCTTTGATCGATAGTCTTCCCTCGTCCGCCAAGGACCTCAAGCTGAATTACTCCTCTCTGGTGCGCAACAACACCGAACTGACTCCGCAGCAGTTGTGGGGGACGGTGGTCGCAAGCGCCATCGCCACGCGTTCGGCCTCGCTCACCGCGGCCGTGCTTGAGGCCGCCCAGGCGCAGCTCTCCGCTCCAGCCCTTGAAGCGGCCCGCACCGCTTCGACCGTCATGGGCATGAACAACATCTTTTACCGCTTTCAGCACCTCAGCTCGAATCCCAAGTACTCCGCCATGGGAGCACGCCTGCGCATGAACGGCCTGCGTGGCCACGGCGTGGAAGAGGTGGACTTCGAGCTTTGGTCGCTGGCCGTCTCCGCCATCAACGGCTGCGGCAAGTGCCTCGACGCCCATGAAAGAGTCGTTCGCGAAAAAGGCGCCAGCGAGGAACTGGTGCTGGCCGTGGTGCGCGTAGCTGCCGTGGTTCACGCTCTCGGCGTCGCCATCGATGCGGCAACTGCGGTCCAGGCTACGGTCGATGCCGGCGCCGTGGCCGCGACCGCCTGAGCGCCAACCCGCTGCATTCCCAGCCTGGCGGGTGCAATCGCCCGCGCAAGCGAATCGCCGCCTGCCTGCGTCTCTTCTACCAAGGCACCGGGTAGCCTGCCTGCCTCCCAACGGGATGCAAGCACTGACGCGCATGGGGGACAGAAAGTGCGCCCAGGCGATACCCTGTCAACGGGTTCCCGAAAAAGGGCGCAGCCGGATGTGCGCGCACGTCGAATTTGGATGAGCGCGCAGGTCGAAGCCCGGGAAAAGCGCAAAGGAGCGGCGATGAGAATCGGAAGATGGGCAGGTGTGTTGCTGGCAGTGGCGCCGTTTCTGGCGGGTTGCGGAGATTTCTGGCAGGCGCCCAGCAGCACCGGTGGCAGCGGCTCCTGCACCACCAACTGCAGCACCGCCACCAGCGGTTACTTCTATATTCTCAACAGTCCAGCCTCAGGCTCCCCCAACATTGTCAGTGAGTCCATCGTCTCCGGCACTCTGACCACGCTCACGGGAAGTCCACTGACCCTGCCCGGCATTCCGTACTCAATGTCCATCGCTCCCAACGACAATTTTCTTTGTGTCGCCACCAGCTCCGGGGTCATTGCTTATCCCATTTCCGTCGGCGCATTGGGAACCGGAGTCACCTCGTCTGCCGACCTGGACGCCGCGGCCGTCCAGGTGGACCAGAGCAGTTCCTGGCTCATCGAGGCCATCCCCGGCACCGGGGGAGTGACAATCGCCGCCGTCCCCATCCTGGACACCACCGGCGCCGGCAATGGCAAGGAATTTACTGTTTTCATTCCGGTTACGACGACAACGACTGTCAGCGTCGATCAAATGGTCATTTCGCCGGATAACGCCAACATCTTCGTAGCCCTGGGCACCGGCGGCACGATCGTCGTCCCTTTCAGTCCCGGCGTGGCTTCGGGAACCAGCCCGTTCGGAACCAGGTACACCCCGATTAAAGTACTGCATAACGGCGGGTCGGCTCTTTCTGTGGCCGTGGACCCCACCAATCGCCTGTTCTACATCGGCGAGACCCTGGCCAATTCCACCAGCACCTCCGGCGGTCTGCGTTTCTTCAACTACAGTACGATCAGCGAACTGACCGGATCCCCCATCGCGACGGGTGCGCTCTCGCCGGGTTTTGTCCTGCCTCTTTCCTCCGGCGATTATGTCTATGTCGCCAACGGGACAGGCGCGGGCAACGCAGGCAATATCGCCGCATTCGCGGTTACGTCCTCCGGCACCACCTATTCGTTGACGGCTGGCCCCACCATTGCCGTCGGCTCTCAACCTCTTGGCCTGGCGGAAGACTCAACCAGCACGTTCCTGATGGAAGTGGGTTCGGCCGGCAGCCCCTACTTCGACTCATTCACCTTCGACTCCACCACAGCCGGCCAACTGGACACCCAGATCACCTCCTCCACAGCCACCGGTTCCATCGCCATCGTCGCTCAGCCGCAGTAAGGCAGTGAACAGTGAACAGTGAACAGTGGACAGTGGACAGTGAACAGTAAATTGCTGTGAGCGGCCGCGGACAGCGGTCTCGGATCGAGCGGTTACTGCCCGGCAATCGTCGGTCACCGGCTTCTTTCCACTGTCCACTGCCTTCAAGGTGCTATCCTCAAGAGGATCGCCACCGGCTGTGCTCACGCAATCTCCAATCCCATTCGTCTCATCCCTCCGGCGTCGCGGGACTCTTGTCCTGCCGCTGCTCGTGCTGTGTCTGCTGGCACTTTGTTCCGGGTGCAGCCGCTTCCGCCCCGAGCGGCACGATACCGTCTACGTCTCCACGCGGCAAACCTATCTGCACGACCGCGTGGCCGCCGTCTCCAACCGCGTGGCCGAGGTCACCAACGGCCAGCAGCTTGAAGTTCTGGAACACGGCCGCCGCTTCCTCAAGGTGAAAACACAGAAGAACGAGATTGGCTGGATTGAAGAACGCGCGGTCATCGACGCCAAGACCTACGCCGAATTCACCCAGCTCGATAAACAGCACAAGGAGGACCCGGTCGTGGCCACCGGCGTCATCCGCGATGAGATCTACCTGCATCTGCTTCCCGGCCGGGAGACAGAGCGCTTTTATCTGCTGGCGGCCAACGCCAAAGTGCAGCTCCTGGCCCGCGCCTCGGTCCCCAAGACGGCCGCGCCAGGCCAGAGTGCGCCCCCCAAACCGCCCGCTCCACAGTCTGCCGCCGTGCCCAAAACTCCCGCTGCCGGCGTCAAGCCAGTCGCGAAGCCCCCGCTCCCTGCCTCAGCCGCCGCGTCTCTCCCCGCCAAGTTGGAGCCCGAGCCGCCGCCCATGGAAGACTGGTGGCTGGTACGCGATGCCCAGGGCCGCGCCGGATGGTTGCTGGCAGGACGCCTCGATGTTGATGTGCCCGACGAGATCGGCACCTATGCCGAGGGCCAGCGGATGGTGGGCGCTTACGTTCTCAACAAGGTCTACGATGCTGCGGCCACGACGCCCGACCACCAGGTTCCGCAATACGTAACCGTGCTCGCGCCGCCCAAAAACGGCTTGCCCTTCGACTTCGACCAGGTCCGCGTCTTTACCTGGAGTCTCCGCCACCACCGCTACGAGACGGCCTTCCGCATTCATCCCATCCAGGGTTATCTGCCGCTCAAGACCGGCACCCAGCCCGCGGCCGGCGGCAGCGCGCCCACTTTCAGCTTCCAGATTCCCAGCGGACCCAATCTCACCACCGATGCCACCACCGGCATCACCCGGCCCGTCTCGCCCCGGACGATCAGCTACGTGATGATCGACACCCAGGTCAAACGAACCGGCCCCGATCTATGGCCCATCCCCGTCGGCCACCTCGAAGGCGACAAGCCCAAATCCGGCAAGCAGGGAAAATCCGCCAAGCCAGCGAAAAAGAAAGCCAGATGAGACAAGTCGGGTGCCCCATGTCTCGACCTTGAGACCTGGGATTCCGGCAGGTCCATCCACCCGGAGGGGCCCGATTCGGTCTTCAGTCTTCGCGCCTGCCTCGGCTCAATCCGTGTAGCTGTTTTGCAGATAATTCTGCAATTCCACCGCCGGCCGGCGAACCACCGTCAGCCCGTTCGAGCCCAGCAGAAATGTCGCGCCGGTGTCTTCATTCGCCAGCTCCGACTGCACTCCGGCCACTGTGCCCAGAAGCTGTGGGGCCGCGGGTGTGGACGAGTCCACGATGCGGTAATCCTCGACAGCCGGCCCGCCCACGGCGCGAGGTGCGCTCGAAATCAACAACCCGAAACTGCCGACCGTGCCGGAATCGATGCCTTGCAGCAAGGGGCTCGCCGGCGAGAATACCGGAATATTCGGCTTGCGAAGATCCATCACCGCGGCTCCGGACCCGTCACGGAAACGCACCAGGATCGCTCGGTCGCCGAGAGGCTCGGCAAAGTCGAACGCCACCGCAGTATCGAGTTTGACTGAACCGACGGCCCTGATTCGCGCCATGTCGGTCACATCCAGAATTGCCACGCGCCCCAGCTGCTGTTGCTCGATATAGAGGTAAGTCAATCCGTTTCCCAGCGGATGCAGCACCATCGACTGCCCTCCGACCCTGGCCAGTTGCGGCAGATCCTGCGGCTGCATGACGACGATATTTCTCGAGTTTGACGCGACTTCGGCACAAGCGATCGTCGCGGACACGAGGGCAGCCGCAAGAAAAATCCTTGAGAAGCGTTCCATAAGAAGCTCCTTTCAAGAGCGAAACCAGACCAACTATACCCCCGTTAGCGATGCCCGAAATGGGCTTCTTTTTTGGAGATGTAACCAGCGGGCGTTGCACTCAGGGTACTTCCGTACCAGCTTCGTTCTCGTCGAAGTACGTGCTGTGTTGAAGTCCTTTGTTTCCCATTCGAGGGCACAACCACCAGGCAGGGATGCCTGTTTCCCGAACCCGATTGGGACGGTGCGGACCCGCACCTTCACCCGCGTTTGCGCAGCGCCAACTCCACCACCCGCTGCATCTCCGCCTCCGGAGCCGGCTTTCCGGTCCAGATTTCGAACTGCCGCGCGCCCTGCTGCACAAACATCTCCAGCCCCGTGATCACCGGAATTCCGCGCTCCACTGCCAGCTTGATCAGCGGCGTCTCCAGCGGGTTATAGACCATATCGAAGACCAGCCCGGCGTTCAGCTCTTTCTCTTCAATCGGCATCGCCTGTTTCGACCCCGCCATCCCACAGGGAGTGGAATTGATCACCGCATCGAAGCGGCTCTTCGCGAACTGCTCGTGCTTGAGCGCTTTGGCCTTCGCTTCCTTGGCCAGCGCCACGGCATGTTCATGGGTCCGGTTGACAATAAAAACCTCCGCGCCCTTGTCCACCAGCCCGAACACCGCGGCCCGCGCCGCGCCTCCCGCGCCCAGTACGGCGATGTGCGCGCCCTTCAGCCGCAGGCGTTTTTCCAGTGGCCTCACCACTCCTGCCACGTCCGTGTTGAACCCGTACAGCTTGCCGTCCGCCCCGGTTCTGAGCGTGTTGCAGGCGCCGATGCGCGCGGTCAGCGGGTCCATGTTGGCCAGGTAGGGCAGCACCTGCTGCTTCAGCGGCATGGTCACGGCCACCCCGGCCAGCGGGAGTCCGCGCACCAGGGCCAGCAGGTCGTCCAGGGTTCGCGTTTTCAGCGGAAGCAAAACGGCGTTCACGTTTTCGCGCCGGAAGGCCGTCGCGTGCATCAGCGGCGAAAGCGAGTGGGCAATCGGGTTGCCGGCCACGCCGAAAACGCGGGTTGCCTGGTCAAGATGTTCCACGCGATAAAGGTCGCGCAGGGTGCGCGCAGTCACCTGGCCCGGAGCCGTCTCAGCCCCGGCGGAAGACGAAGCAAAGGTAAACGACGCGCCCGCCCGCGGTCCCAGCACGCGGCTCACCAGGCCCTCCTCGCCCATGGCGATGCCGACCACCTGCGCGGAAAGCGAACGGTCTTCAATCAGCTTCAACACGGCCAGGTTGTCAGCCAGCGAACGGGCGGTCGAAACCACCTTCACAAACTCCGGCTGGAATGCCTCGATCCGCTGCGCCGCATGATCCAGGCCTTTGGTCTTCATGAAGTCGTGAAAGCTCACCAGCAGCGCCGTGCCCGCGGCCCGCAATCCGGCCCGCAGCTTCGTCATCTGCGCCGCCGTGGCTTCTTCGGCCGATTCGACCTCCAGATCGACAATCCTGCAGCCGGCTTCGGCGGCCTTCAAAAGCAGATCCAGCTCCGCGGTCAAGCTGCCCGCAAAGTTCCCGCCAAACTCCTTGCGCCGGCAGGTAGCGATGGCCGTCACCTCGCGGTGTTCCGCCAGAAATTCCTTGATTTTGGGTAGGGCCGCCGCCGGCTTGGGGCAGGAATCCAGCCGGAACTCAAGGAACTTCGAGTCCCCGAGCGCCGCCTCCGCCCGCTCCATCAACTCCGCCGCCGAGCCGGCCTGAATGGCCACGCACAGCTTGCCCACGCGCACCCGCGGGGCTGCCGGAGATGAAGCGGAAACGGTCGAGCTGGAAACACTCTGTGTCATAGCGGTCGATTGACGCATCTTAAAGGGGTTCAGCAGCGGATGCAACAGGGACGCTTTTCGCTTGGGCTCCGCCAGGCACGCATCGGCGAGTTGCAGAGCGGCGAGCTATAGTCAGAAATGCGCTCGCGAGGGCTCTCGCAAACCGTATCCGTGCCCCATCCTTCAGCGTTTTTTGCAGAAGGATGGGAAAACATAAGCCTCAACCGGCCTTGTTCATGGGGAGCAAATCCCAGCCCATCCGGTTGTGGCACCCTGGAAGTCTGGAGGAGTTTGCCCACAATGCCTCATCTGAACCCCACCCCTGCCGCCCAACCGGAAGTCCTTCATGCCTGGGAGGCGGCTGAAGTCCTGTCCGCCGAGTCGCTTTCCGCCTGGGTCGGCGCTCGCCTGGCCGCGCACGAGGCCGCGCTCGCCGCCCTGCTGGCCGTTGCAGGCCCGCGCACCCCGGAAAACTCTCTCCGCCTTTACGACGCGGCCATCGAGCAGCTCAATCTGGCCGGCGCGCAGGCTGGCGTGCTCAACTCCGTGGCCGCCGATAAGGCGGTCCGCGACCAGGCGCAGACCGAGGCCCAGCGCGTGGCCCAGGCCGGCAGCGCCCTCAGCCTCAACCGCCAGGTTTACGAGGCTCTCGCCGCCATCGACCTTGAGGGCGCCAGCGCCCCAACAAAGCATTACGTCGAGCGCACCCTTCTGAGCTACCGCCTGGCCGGCGTGGACAAGGATCAGGCCACGCGCGACCGCCTGCAGGCCCTGCACGAGAAGGCCACCCGCCTTTCGCTCGACTTCGCCCGCAACATCCAGGAAGGCGCGAAAACCATCGAGGCCACGCCCGCCGAGCTGGACGGCCTGCCCGCCGATTACCTCGCCCGCCATCAGCCTGCGCCGTCCGAGCCCGGCTCCGCGACTGTCGCGCCCATCACGCTCACCACCGACCAGCCCGACATGCAGCCGGTCATGACCTTTGCCTCCAGTGCCGCTCTGCGCGAACGCATGTTCCTGGCCTACAACACCCGCGCCTACCCCGCCAACCGCCAGATCCTTCTCGACCTGCTGGCCACGCGCCAGGAGATCGCCACGGTGCTCGGCTTCCGCAGTTGGGCCGATCTGGCCACCGCCGATCAGATGATGGGATCGGCGGCCAACGTGCGCACCTTCCTCGCCAAACTGGATGAAGCCAGCCGCGACGGAGCCCGCCGCGAGCACGAGTTGATCGTCGACTTCGCCCGCCAGCGCCAGCCGGGCCTTCAATCCATCGACATCACCAGCCGCGCCTACTGGTACGAGCAGTTCCGCCGCTCGGCTTTCGACTTCGATTCGCAATCCGTGCGCCCCTATTTCCCCTACGCGCAGGTGGAGGCGGGCGTGCTTGAAACCGCGGCGCGATTGTTCAAAATCGAATTCCGCCGTTCCATTTCTCGAGGTTGGCACTCGGACGTCTCGGTTTTCGAGGTCTTCGACGCGGGCCAGCCCGTGGGCCGCTTCTACCTCGACATGCACCCCCGCGACGGCAAGGACAAGTGGTTCTCCGCCGCCCCGGTGGTCACCGGCGTGCGCGGCCATGCACTGCCCGAGGCCGCCCTCATCTGCAACTTCCCCGGCGGCGGGGCCGGCGATCCTGGCCTCCTCCAATACCACGACGTGGTGACTTTCTTCCACGAATTCGGCCACCTCATGCACGCCATTCTCGGCGGTCACACCGAGTGGGCCGGACTCTCGGGCTTCGCCACTGAAGGCGACTTCATCGAGGTCCCGTCGCAAATGCTCGAAGAATTCTTCCGCGACGAGAAACTTCTCCAGGCTTTCGCAAAGCATTACCAGACGGGCGAAACGCTCTCGTCCGAGACCATCAGGAAAATGAAGCTCGCCGGAGCCTTCGGCCGCGCCGACTGGATGCGCTCGCAGCTCTACTACACCACGCTCTCGCTCGACCTGCACGATCAGGACCCCGCCGGCCTCGACCTCGACAACATCACGCGGCAGCTCCACCAGAGTCTGCAGCCCTGGACCTGGCTCGAGGGCAATCGCATGTACGCGAGCTTCGGCCATCTCACCGGCTATTCGTCGAACTACTACACCTATGCTTTCGACAAGGTCATCGCGCTGGACTTCTTCGCTCAGTTCGATCCTGAGGATTTGCTCGGCTGCGACGCCGGCAGCCGCTACCGCAAGACTGTTCTCGAGCAAGGCGGTTCCAAACCCGGCCGCCAGATGGTCCGCGACTTTCTCGGCCGCGACGAGGAGTTTCAGGCCTTTTCAACCTGGTTGAACGAGGAGTTTCAAGGCGAGCTATTGGCTGCTAACCTGTGATCCCAAGGTTCAGCCCTTCGCCAACTCGCTAACTTGCTTCTGCCGCGCAGCGGCGCTAACTTGCTGCTTGATCTCCCCAGCCCAGCGGAAGATGGGCAGCCGTTCACTCAATCTCTTCATCTAACTCCCTGCAACACAAGGAGAGCCGAATGAAGATCGCAGTTCTTGGATCGGGCGACGTGGCCAGGGTGTTGGCCTCGGGATTCCTGAAGCACGGACACCAGGTGATCGTCGGCAGCAGGACACCGGAGAAACTTGCCGAGTGGAAGACGCAAAATCCCGCCGGCTCAACCGGCACATTTGCCGCCGCGACCGAATTCGGCGAACTCGTTGTTCTAGCCGTCAAAGGCAGTGCCGCCACGGACGTATTGCGGCTGGCCGGTTCGGCGAACCTCGCAGGAAAGATCGTCATCGACGCCACCAATCCGATTGCGGATGCGCCTCCGGTCAACGGAGTGTTGCAGTTCTTCACCGGCCCCAATGGATCGCTCATGGAGGATCTTCAGACCGAATTTGCCGTCGCTCACTTTGTCAAAGCGTTCAACTCGGTGGGCAATTCCCGCATGGTCAATCCGCACTTCGACGACGGCAAGCCCACCATGTTCATCTGCGGCAACAACGAAGCCGCCAAGAAATCGGTCAGCGCGATTCTCGACCAGTTCGGCTGGGAGACCGCCGACATGGGCGCCATGGAAGCGGCGCGCGCCATTGAGCCGCTCTGCATGCTCTGGTGCATCCCCGGTTTCCTGCGCAACGAGTGGACGCACGCATTCAAACTGCTGAAGAAATAGCCGCCCAAACTGCGCGTTTCCTTGAGCCGTCGATTCACGGAGCCGTCGATTCACAGAGCGGTCCATTCACGCTGTGATCCGGGTGCCGGGTGCCCCATCCTTTCCGCGTTGTTTGCGGAAAGGGTGGGAGGCAACGCGCTCATCTCGGGGCGAATCAATAGTTCGCGCAGCATCATCCCGCAGCCCTGTCGTCGCAGCCCATCCGCTATCATGGACCGCGATGGCAAACACACAGGATTTCAACGGCAAATGGGCGCTGGTCACCGGCGCCAGCGCGGGCATCGGCGTAGCTCTGGCGCGGGAACTGGCCTCCAACGGGGCCAAACTCATCCTGACGGCGCGCCGTAAGGACCGCCTCGAAAAGCTGGCTGCGGAGTTAACAGGCAAGGGAACTGAAGTCCGCATCGTCGTCGCCGACCTCAACGACCCCGCCGCGCCCGAGCAGATCTACAACGCCACCGAAGCCGCGGGAGTTGCCGTCGACATCCTCATCAACAACGCCGGCCTTGGACAGTTCGGCGCATTCCACTTGAGCCCCGTCGATCAGGAGATGAGCCAGGTCCGCGTCAACTGCGAGGCTATGGTCCGCCTGTCGCGCCTCTTTGTTCCCCGCATGGTCGAGCGCCGTCGCGGATGGGTTCTGATCCTCGCTTCGACGGCCAGTTTTCAGCCCGTTCCCTATCTCACCACCTACGCGGCCAGCAAAGCCTTCGACCGCTTTTTTGCGCTGGGCCTGGCTGCCGAGGTGGCCCGCTTCGGCGTCAAGGTCACGGCGCTCTGCCCCGGACCCACGGACAGCGAGTTCTTCGACGTGTCGCGTTCCAACGTCTTCAAAGGCCGCGGCGTGCAGCCGGCCCCGGAAGTCGCGCGACGGGCCATCGCGGCCCTCAAGAGCGGCCGCCGCACCATCATTCCCAACTTTGCCGGAAGCTTCTCTGCGTTCCTCATCCGCTTCATGCCGGATCGCTTCATCACCGGTCTGATCGAAAAGGTTGTGCGCTCAAAAGCCAACCTGACTTGACCTGCTTGCGCCTCCCCGCCGCCGGGGAGCAGAATGATTCCGAGAGGATCAGAACATATGAGAGTTCGCTCTAACTATAAGACAGCAGGCATGTTACTCCTGGTCGCCCTGGCCGCAACGGGTTTCGCCTGGGCGCAGGCCAAAGGCATTCCCAAGCACGGCCCGGCGGTGGTCCTGTTTGACGGCAACAGCCTGGACCAGTTCGATACCTTCCTGCCCAGCGCTGGTCTCAATGCCGATCCCAACCACGTCTTCACGGTCGAAAACGGCGTCGTCCACGTCTCCGGCACGGAGATGGGCTACTTCATCACCAAGCAGGAGTACAAAAACTACTACCTGCGCGCCGAATTCAAATGGGGCGAGGGCACTTTCGGCTCGCGCGCAGGCCAGGCCCGCGACAGCGGCATCCTCTACAACATCCAGGGCCCGAACAAGGTGTGGCCGCGTTCGGTCGAGTTCCAGATCAACGAGGGCTGCACAGGCGATTTCTGGATGACCGACGGCGCGGCTCTGACCGGCAAGGACGGCGTCCGCGTGACTGGACCCGTGGGAGGCGCCATGAAGATCGACCGCTTCAACAAGGGCGTCTTCAAAAACGTGACCGGCTACCGCGACCCCACCAACGAGCTTGAAAAGCCGCACGGCGAGTGGAACGTCGTCGAACTGGTGAACCGCGACGGCCACGTCTGGCAATACGTCAACGGCAAGCTGGCCAACGAGGGCACGGACGCCTTCCCGACCAGCGGCAAGATTCTCTTCCAGTCCGAAGGCGCCGAGGTCTTCTTCCGCAACATCAAACTCTACCCGCTGAAATAGCGGCTTCACCGGCTGTGAGAAACTTCTTCGGGGCGTTAGAAGTGTCAGGGCACGACTTCAGTCGTGCCGAAAGATGCCGCGAAACGGACGTGGGCTTTAGCCCCCGAGGGATGTCTTTCGGGATTCGCGCCTTCCCCCTTTTTGCGTGCAAGAGAGATTTCGGCGCAACAGTAAATCGAGGAATTCGCCATGAGAATCACTTTGCCGGCCGCTTTGGTCCTGATCGCATTTGCCGCGCCGTTCATCCCCTCCCTCGTCCATGCTCAGGAGAAGGAGGAGCGCAAGACCACCCCCGGCCCCGGCCCGGGCGGCGTTCCGCAAGCCACCTTCTTCGTCCATCGCCTGGGCACCGACCACGCCGAAGGCGTTACTACCCTCGACATGAACGGCGACGGCCTGCCCGATATTCTCAGCGGGGCATATTGGTACGAAAATCCCGGCCCCAACGGCGGCGAGTGGAAGCGCCATCAGTATCGCGAGGCCGGAACACTCAATGAATTTGTTTCCGATTGCGGCGAGTGGACCGTCGACGTGAATCACGACGGCGCGCCCGACGTGGTCACCGCCGGCTGGATGCTCAACGGCGTCTGGTGGTACGAGAACCCGAAAAAGCTCGGAGCCGAATGGAAGCGCCACTTCATCGCCGACAGTTACGATACCGAAGGCGGCTGGATGGCCGACATCAACGGCGACGGCAAGCCCGACCTGATCCTGGCCCATTACAACCATTCCGGCATTCTCTGGATCGACTTTTCCGGCCCGGAGCCCAAGGTGCATCACGTGGGCGGCCGCGAGCAGGATGGTCACGGCATCGGTGTGGCCGACATCGACGGCGACGGCAAGGCCGACATCCTGACTCCCAACGGATGGTTCCGCCAGATCGACGCCGACAAGGACCAGTGGGAGTGGCATCCGGACTGGAACCTGGGCGACGCCGGATTCCCCATTCTCGGCTACGACGTCAACAACGACGGCAAGATGGACATCATCTACGGCAAGGGCCACAGCTACGGTCTCTATTGGCTCGAACAGCAGGGCGAGGGCGCCGGCCGGCACTGGATCAAGCACACCATCGACGAGTCATTCTCGCAGGTGCACGCGCTCAGGCTGGCCGACATCGACGGCGACGGAGAGCTTGAACTGCTGGCCGGCAAGCGC
Organism: Occallatibacter sp.; assembly: GCA_049516495.1. Taxonomy (GTDB): domain Bacteria; phylum Acidobacteriota; class Terriglobia; order Terriglobales; family Acidobacteriaceae; genus Telmatobacter. The sequence continues at coordinate 15,914 of JBEKTB010000009.1, read as the reverse complement.
TACCGCGGTCACTCCGGCAACGACCCCGGCTCCTACGATCCGCTGGTTGTTTACTACTACAAGATCAACCGCAAGACCGGCGAGTTCACCCGCTATCCCATCTCGGTCAACGGCACGGCCGGCGCGGGGACGCAGTTTGTGGTCGAGGACATGGACGGCGACGGCGATATGGACATCGTCACCGCGGGCAAAACCGGCGTGCACTTCTTTGAGAATCTCAAGATCGACCGCGTCCCCAAAGCGCAGCGCGAAAAAGAGGTCTTGCTCGACAAGAACTGGCCCTTCCCCGGCGAGGGTCCGGTCGTCAAGCAGGAAGAGGAGCCAAAGAAGTAGGCATATCTAAACCCTGCGGTAGGGTTGTCCCGGCGGCCGGTGCCCCATCCTTTCCGCGCACTTTGCGGAAAGGGTGGGAGGCAACACACCAATCGCGGGCTGGATCAATAAGCTCATCCAGCCCGTTTCCCTCATCCGTCAGCAGCCGGCTTTTATCCCAGCATCGCCGCCAAATCTGCCTCCGGCGTCGTGGTTCCCATCAGGTTGTAGTTCTTGTTGAGCAGTTCCAGCACCGCCGGCGACAGGAACGCCGGAAGCGTGGGCCCGATGCGGATGTTGCGTACGCCCATCCACAGCAGCGTCAGCAGAATGGCAACCGCCTTCTGTTCATACCAGCTCAGCACCAGCGAAAGCGGCAGATCGTTGACCCCGCAATCGAAGGCCCCGGCCAGCGCCTGCGCAATCTTCAAGGCTGAGTACGCGTCGTTGCACTGGCCCAGGTCGAGCAGCCGCGGCAGCCCGCCCAGCGTCCCGAAATCCTGCTTGTTGAAGCGGTACTTGCCGCACGCCAGGGTCAGAATCACGCAATCCTGCGGAACCTGCTCGGCCAGTTCGGTATAGTAGCTGCGCCCTGACCGCGCTCCGTCGCAGCCGCCGATCAGAAAGAAACGGCGCAGCGCTCCAGCCTTCACCGCGTCGATCACCGTGCCCGCCACGCCCAGCACTGCGTTGTGGCCAAACCCGACTGTAATCGAGTCGTCCGGTCCATCCTCGGCAAATCCCGGCGCAGCCAGAGCCGCCGCAATCACCGGAGCAAAGTCCGTTCCCGCAATGTGCTCCACGCCCGGCCACTCGACCGGCCCGGCTGTGAACAGCCGCGCCTTGTAGCTTGCCTTGGGCTGCTGAATGCAGTTCGAGGTCATCAGCACCGCGCCCGGAAACTCGTCGAAATCGTCCGCCTGGTCCACCCACGCGCCGCCGTAGTTGCCCGCCAGGTGCTTGAACGCCTTCAACTTCGGATAGCCGTGCGCGGGCAGCATCTCACCGTGCGTATAGATGTTGATGCCCAGCCCTTCGGTCTGCAGCAGCAGTTGATAAAGATCGTGCAGATCGTGGCCCGAGACAAGGATCGCCTTGCCCTCGAGCGGATGCAGCCTCACCTGTGCTGGCGTAGGCGCGCCAAAGGTCTCCGTGTGCGCCCGATCCAGCTGTTCAAGAACGGCGTAGTTCAGTTCGCCCACCTTCATCGCCAGCCCCAGCAACTCCGCTTGAGAGTGCGCTTCGGTCAGTGCGGAAAGCGTCTCGTGGATCGTCGCATACGAAGCCGGCGCGCTCGAACCAAGCGCCATGGCGTGATACGCATAGGCGGCCACTCCCTTCAGCCCGTAGACCACCAACTCGACGAGATTCTTGATCTCCTTGTTCTCCGCACTCGTGAAGCCGTTAGCCAGGAACGCCGCCGGAATCAGTTGCGCGCGTCCCTGCGCCAGCAGGGCTTCACGGTCCTGGGCCGGCTGCCATGCCGCCGGTCCGGACAGTGGCTGCCCCACGACGCCCGACTTGGCCGCGGCCTCTTCATAGAGAGCACGCGCCTGGTCCCTGAATCCCGCGGCCCTGTACACCAGCTCGGCCACGCGGTCCTCGTCGAAGTTCACGTTGGTCAGCGTGGCGAAAATCGCCTCGATCGTGAAGGCGTCAATCTCCGCGTCCGCCGCGCCCAACTGCCGCGCGCGATGCGCATACTGGCTGATGCCCTTGACCGCGTGGATCAGCAGGTCCTGAAGAGTAGCGGTGTTCTCGTCCTTGCCGCAGACGCCGATCACCTGGCAGCCCTGGCCTTGCGAAGTCTGTTCACATTGGTAGCAAAACATGGCGAATCCCCCTCCGGGGTGAAGAAATTTGATCGAATCCAGAGTAGGAGGTTCCCGGGGTGCAAAGCAGCGACTAAAGTCACAGGGGCAGGGAACAGGGAACAGGGAACAGAAAGCCGGACCACCGAACCAGGAAACAGAAAAGTGGACCAACGAACAGGGAATAGAAAACTGGACCAGCGAGCCAGGCTGGGTGCCCCATCCTTTTCGCGTTGTTTGCGAAAAGGGTGGGAAAACACGCACTCCACAGGGCTGCCCCGTCTTCGTCGCGTCCCTGTTTGCGAAAAGGGTGGGAAACCATGCACTCCGCTCTCCTCAACCATCCAAAAAAATTCCCGTTACAAACCCGCCCGCTGTTCGGTAGAATCCACCCCATGAAGGGCAACCCGAAGGTCATCGAGCAGTTGAATCGTGCGCTTCGCGAGGAGCTCACCGCCATCAACCAGTACTTCCTCCACGCCGAAATGTGCGAGAACTGGGGCTACGACAAGCTCGCCCGGTACATTAAAAAGCAGTCCATCGGCGAAATGAAACACGCCGAGTCGCTCATGGAGCGCATCCTTTTTCTCGACGCCACGCCCAGCATGGAGCCGATGTCCCTCTCCATCGGGGGCAATGTCCGGGACATGATCAAGTCCGACCTGAAGCTCGAAATCGACGCCGTGGCCATGTACAACGAGGCCGTGCGCATCGCCTACGAGAACCAGGACAACGGCTCCCGCGACCTGTTTGTGGCCCTGCTCAAGGACGAGGAAGATCACGTCGACTGGCTCGAAGCCCAGACGCACCAGATCGACGAGATGGGCTACGAGCGCTATCTCTCCACCCAGGCCAGCGAAGAAGAGTAGTCTCACTCCGTGCAGGGTGCCCCACCTTCGGCGCGTTTCTGTTTTTGCGCCTAAGGTGGGATATCTATAACTATGACGAGCTATAGTTATTTATAACTATGACTAACGATGACCCTATACGTTCACAGCCTGGACTACCTATAAATAGGCTTCTTTGCAGTCCCACGTGGTATTTATAACTGCATTTCTTTCCCGCCGGAATTTTCAGGTTAGGGCTTTCCGTCTTAGGGGACCCCGGCGCACACGCAACTTTCCCCCTGATCTTCGCAGAAGAAACCCTGCAAGGATCCGCCCTCTTTCCGTTCACAGGTCAGGGACCCAGGCGAATCAGCACACCACCGGGAGCCATTTCCTTTCCAACGGTGTCCAACACAGTAGTACTCCCGATCGCCGGTCCAAGGAGATTCCCAATGCGCCGCATTCCTGCCGCTTTCTTCCTTGTTGCCTTCACCGCAGTCCTTGCCGCCCAGACTCCGCCCGCCGCAGAGCCCAAGCCGCCCGCGCCGAAGGCGCCATTGGCCCCACCGCAGGTGGTCAAGGACCTGCCTGTCCGCAAAGTTGTCCTCTACAAAAACGGTGTCGGCTACTTTGAGCACGCCGGATCGGTCCAGGGCAACCAGCACGTGGCCATCGACTTTACCTCCCAGCAGTTGAACGATGTACTCCAGTCGCTCACGTTCTCGACGAGGGCGGCGGCCGCATCGCCGGCGTCAATTACAACTCCACCACTCCCATTGACCAGCAATTGAAAACGCTGGCCCTGGGATTGAAGGATTATCCGGCGACCATCGCTGTCTACCAGGCCCTCCGCGGGCAGCGCGTGGAAGTGACCGGCGCAGGCTCTTCCTTCACGGGCCGCATCGTCAATGTCGAGTTCCGCAAAGAGACCGACAAGAACGGCCAGACCTCCGAGGACCATTACTTTCTCATCGTCACGACAGATGCGGGAGCGTTGCGCACGGCGGAGTTGACGGATGCGGTCTCCGTGCGCATGCTCGACCCATCCCTCGAAAAACAATTTGCCAATTACCTCGAGATTGTTGCGTCGGCGCAGAATCAGCAAGTGCGCCACCTTGTGCTGGAGGACCGCGGCACGGGCGAACGCGAATTGCGCGTGAGTTACATCAGCGAGGTCCCGGTGTGGAAGTCGACTTATCGCATTGTCTTTCCGCGCACGGCCTCGAATGATCCAGGCAGCAGCGCCATTGTCCAGGGCTGGGCCGTAGTCGATAACACCGTCGGCGCGGACTGGGACAACGTCCAACTCTCGCTGGTCGCCGGAGCCCCGCAGAGTTTCATCCAGCCGCTGTCGCAACCGCTCTACACGCGCCGGCCTGAAATTCCGATTGCCACCAGCGAACTGACCACGCCGCAGACGCATGAGGCGCCTGTGATGAGTGGCCCGCTCGCTCCGGGCGCGCCACAAGTAAAGGCCGAAGCCCAGGCACTCAAGGGCCAGTACCTTGCTTTTGGCGTAGCCGGGATGGAAGGCGTGGGTTCCGGCTCAGGCGGCGGCATCGGTTCCGGCTCCGGCAACGGTTACGGCCCCGGCTCCGGCGGCAACGTGGGCGGCGGCCTCTATCGCAGCATCGGCGTGGTTCGCCCCACCGACGCCATCCAACCGGGCGACGTCTCCACCAACGCATTTGATGACTTCTTCGAATACGCGCTGGCCCAGCCCGTCACCGTCCACAAAAACGAGTCGGCCATGGTTCCCATCCTGCAGCAGGAACTCCCCGCCGAACACGTCACTCTGTGGAGCGAAAGAGAGAACATGCCGCTGCGCGCCCTCTGGCTTGAAAACAAGTCGAAGCTCACGCTCGATGCGGGCAGCTTTTCCATCTTTGAGAGCGGCGAGTTTGCCGGCGAGGGCCTGCTCGATCCCATTCATCCCGGCGAGCGCCGCCTGCTCTCCTATGCCGCCGACCAGGCCGTTCGCGTCCATCGCGGCGGCTACATGAACTCGCGCACGATGCACCACATCGCCATGCACGAGGGCGTGCTGGTCGAGTCCACCGGCGAAGTCACCGAGAGCACCTACACCGTGACCAATGCGGCCGACGAGGCGCGCACGGTGCTGATTGAGCACGCTCGCCACGGGGACGCGGTGCTCGATTCCGAACCCAAGCCGGCCGAGACCACGCCCACGGCCTATCGCTTCCGTGTCGCGGTCGAGCCCCATCAGTCCGTCGATCTGCACGTGGGCGAAAAGGCCGCGCTCGCTGAAAAAATCCGCATCGATCCCAACAACGATCGCAGTGAATTCCTGATCGCCGTCAGCAAACTGGTCCCCTCCATCGAGCAGAAACTGCGTCCGCTCATTGATGCCGAAACGGCGCTCAACGGCCTCAATCGCAGGCTTCAGGAGATTGAGGAGAGTGAGAAGACGCTGGCCGCCGACGAGGCGCGCGACCGCGACAACCTGACCGCCCTCAAAGGCAAGGATGACGCCAAGCGCTTTGTCGAGGAGTTGAATCGCGCCGAGGATGCAATCGAAGCCGCGCGCAAGGAGCGTGCGGGCGCGGAGAAGGACCGGGATGCGGCGCGGGCGCACCTTGAATCCCTCATCGGCCAGCTTGCCTTCGATGAAGACGTATCGGTAGTGACCGAAAGCAACCAGTTCGGCGATCAACTTCCGCGCCGGTAGAAGACGCGACGAAGGTGGGGCACCCAAGGGAATGAGTCTTCCCAGGTCTCAAAATCGAGACCTGGGGCACCCGCAGTCGGTACAAGAACAAGTGGTCAGAGACCGGGGGTGGAATACACCCCCGTGCAATCCCCCTAAACCTTGCCCCGCATCGCGTAAACAATCGCCCGCGCGGTCGCGTCCTCGTCCGTCTGCGACGAGATCATCAGGTCATACAGGTGCATATTGCACCAGTTCTTGCCGAAATACTGCTGCAGGTACTTGGCCCGCTCTCCATCCACCGTCCGGATGCGCTGCTCAACGTCAGCGCCCTTCTCCAGCCGCGCGCGCAGGCGCAGGAGCCGCTCTTTCAGCGGAGCGTACACAAACACGTGGTACACGTCAGGCTTGTGCTGCAGAACGCATTGCGCTCCGCGGCCCACAATCACGCAATTGCCGTCGGTCCACGCCTTTTCAATGATCTTCTGCGAAATCTTCACCATCTCTTCGGCATCGAAAACCGAGTCTTCGCCCAGTTCAAGCCCCGCGGCCAGCGCGGCCGACCGCATGGCCTGCTGGTTGATCCTCCGCAGCCACGAATCCACATGCTCGTCGTAGTGGCGCACCACATTCTTGTCCACATGGGCCGCATACGCGATGGCGTCGATAATGTCCCGGTCCAGCAACTTCCAGCCCAACCATCCGGCAATGGTTTGCGCAATCCGTCCCCCGCCGCTGCCGAATTCCCTGTTCACAGTCAATACGCGGTATTCCACGTTCCCCCCATTTCTGGAAACTCTCCAGCTTACTCCTGTCCCAGCGTTCGTTCCAATTCCGCCCGTGCCGTACCCCGCTCCATCTCCGCCTGAAACAGCTCCGCCTCGGCCTCGGCCAGCTCCGCGTCGGCCTCCTTTAACGCCGAAGCATTCACCGTCTTGGCCTCCACCTGGTTGGCCGTGATGCGCCGCATCTCCGCCCGCGCCTCCACGCCCTCGCGCGCGGCTTCCAGGCCGGTCTCGGTCCGCCGCACCTTGCGCACCTGCTCTTCGATCTCCACCCGCACCCGGCTTTCCGCATGGCGCAGATTCTCTTCCGCCTCGGTTACCTGCGCCTGCCGCTCGTGCACCTGTCCGCTGCGCTTGCCAAACTCGGCCAGCGTCCAATTCATCCGCAGCCCCACTGCGCCGTTGTTCTCGGCCAGCAGCGGAACACCGTTCTGGTAAACGTACTGCGCAAAAGCTCCCACTTCGGGAATGTACTCGGCGCGCGCCGCCGTCAATCCCGCCCGCGCCTTGGCCAGAGCATCCCGCGCCGCCGCAACCTCGGGATTGTGCGTCAGCGCTTCATTCACCAGGTCTCCCGCAGTCGGGTCCGTCGTTTCCGGCTCGGGCGCCACCAGTTCCGCCTCAGTGTCCAAAGGCAATCCGGCCAGATCGTTGAACTCCACCTTCATGTCGGAGATGGCGTCTTCCAGCGACCCCAGCGCATGGCGCGCTTCGGCAATCTGCGCCTTCCCTTCCAGCACTTTCAGCTCCAGCACGGCCCCGGCTTCGACCCCGTTTTGCGCCTCGGTCAACCGCTCTTCTCCCGCCGCGATGCGCAACTCAGCCGCTCGCTTGCGCTGCTCAGCCGACAGCAAATTGAAGTACAGCTCCTTCATCTTCAGCGCGACTTCGTCCTCCGCCTGCCGCGCATCGTCCCGTGCCGTGCCCGCATCCGCCCGCGCCGCATTCACCCCTGCATGAATCTTGAAGAACTGCGTAATCGGCTGCGCCGCCGTTGTCTGGCTCAGCACAAAATCCTGATTGCCCAGCTTGATGGCGACGTTGTTGCCTGGAACCGGGCCGGCGCTGGGATAGGTGCCCAAAACTCCCGCCGGAATCACCAGGCGATCCATCTCGCCCAGGTGCACGGCGTTGGTGTCGTTCGCCAGAACCGGAAAATAGTTGGCCCGCGCCTCGGTCACCCGCGCGTCCATCTCCTTGGTTTTGAGGTGCGCCAGCTTCACTGTCGAGTTCTGTTTGGTGGCCAGTTGCACCGCCTCATCCAGCGTGATCCGACGCGCCTCCCCCTGCGCCACGCCGGCCAGCACCAACAGCACCAGCGCGACTGCTGTTGGGTGCCCCAGGTCTCGCTTCTGAGACCTGGGAAAGGAAGAGCCCGCACCAGAGTCCTCTCCACTCTTCTTCCCGGGAGTCGCCCGCTTCCCATGCGCCACCACAAACAAAACCGGAATCACCACCAGCGTAAAGAACATCGATCCCAGCAGCCCGAACGCAATCACACTGGCCAGCGGCGACCACATACTCGACCCCGACAGAATCATCGGCGTCACGCCCACCGCGGCCGCCATCGACGTCAGGAAGATCGGCCGCAATCTCCGCTCTCCGGCTTCCAGAGCCGCCTGCTCCAACCCCACGCCGTCCTTCATCCGCCCGTGAATGTAATCGATCAGGATGATCGAGTTGCGCACCACCAGCCCGCCCAAACTCACCACGCCCAGAAACGCCGTGAATCCGAAGCGGTTGTGCGTCACCATCAGCCCCAGCGCCGCCCCGGGCAGCGCCAGCGGAAACGCCATCATCACAACCAGCGGGTCGATCAGCGTGCGGAACTGAAATAGCAGAATCAGGAAAATCAGCACCAGGCTGATCAGCAGCGCGTGCTGCATCTCCCCGAACGTCTCATCCTGGTTCTCGCGTTCGCCGCCGTACTCGATCCGGTAGCCCGCCGGCAGCGCCATCGCATCCACCTGCTTGCGCGTATCGGCGAGGATCTGGCTTGAGAGCCGATGCCCGTCCGGAAAGGCCCGCACTGAAAGCGTCCGCACGCCGTTTCTGTGCACAATCCTGCCCGGCTGCCACTCCGGCACCAGCGTAGCCACCGAAGACACCGGAACCTTTGCGCCGGTAACCGGAGACGTCACGTACGTGTCGCCCACATTCTCGAAACTTTGCCGATTTTCGGGGTCAAGACGCATCACCACGTCCACGTCGCGGTCGCCCTCCCAATACGTCGTCAGCGGCGCGCCTTCAAATCCGCCCGCCAGCTGTTCCGAAATCGCCGCATTCGTCAGTCCCAGCCGGTTCGCCTCTTCCTCGCGCACCCGGACGCCCATCTGCCACGCATCTTCGTGCCAGTCGGTGTGAATGTATGTCGCCCCCGGCGTGTGCCTTAGCACGTTCTCCACCTGGTCGCCGAGCGTGCGCAGTTCGGCCGCGTCCGGGCCCACGATGCGCACCTCCAAGGGCGCTTCCATCACCTGCCCCTGCTGCAACTCCTTCACAAACACCCTGGCCTCGGGAGCCGCTTCGGGCAGCCGATCCCGCAGGGCAGCCACCAACTCTGGCGTTCCCTTCACCTTCTTGGTGTTCACCAGGATCTGCGCATAGTTCGCCGCCGGCGCCTGCGGGTTCACGTTGTAGTAGAAGCGCGGCGCGCTCACTCCCAGAAAACTGGCGTACGACTTCACCAGCGGCTCCCGGGCCAGCACCGACTCAATCCGCCGGACGGCGGCATCGGTGGCTTCGATCTTCGCGCCCTCCGGCAGCCACACGTCCATTACGAATTGATCGCGCTCCGCCAGCGGGAAAAACTGCTGCGGCACAAGTTGCAGAATTCCCAGCCCCACCACAAACGTCAGGCCCCCGCCAACCAGCACCTCGCGCTTGTGCCCCATGGCCCAGGTAATGGCCAGGTTATACAGCCGCTGCATGTGGTCCAGAGGCGTCAGCCTGTGCTTTGCCGCCTCTCTCTCGCCGTCCGTCAGATCGTGGTTCTTGAGCCCCTGGCGGATGAAGAACCTCGCCGTCAGCGGCGTCAGCAGCATGGCTACCACGTACGAACTGCCCAGCGCCACGGCCACCGCAATCGGCAGCGCGCGAATGAACTCGCCCACCGCGCCCGTCAGCAGCAGCATGGGCAGAAACGACCCGATGATGGTCAGCGTCGCCGTCAACACCGGAACCGCCATCTCCGTCGCGCAACGCCATGCGGCCTCATCCACAGGAACCTTGCGGTCCAGCATTTCCACATAGTTGTCCGCGATCACGATGGCGTCGTCCACCACCATGCCCAGCACCACAATGAGCGCGGAAATCGACACCTGCTGCAACTCGACGCCCAGCGCGTTCAAGAGCGCAAAGGAGATCGACACCGTCACCGGAATCGCCACCGCCGACACCAGCGCCACCCGCATCGGCAGCAGCAGCATGGTCACCAGGATGACCGCGACAATCGCAATGCCGAACTCCCGGAAGAAGTCCGCAATCCGCTCCTCGACCACCCGCGGCTGATCCGCCACCAGGTCCAGCTTCACGTCCGGCGGAAGCCCTTTCTCGAGGTTCTTGAGCGCCTTGCGCAGCGTGTCGCCGAACTCGACAATGTTGTTGCCCTCGTGCATCTCCACAGCCAGCAGAATCGTCTGCTCCGCACCCGCGCCGTCGTTGAAGCGCGCATACTCGGTCGGGTCCTTGTACACCCGCGTCACATCGGCCACGTCGCCCACATACACCGGCTGCCCGCTGGGCGACACGTCCACCATCACCTGCTTGACCTGCTCCTCGGTCTGCAGGGTGCCGCTGGCCTCGATGGGGACTTTGCTCGGCCCGGCCGGCACGCGCCCCGCGTACTCCACCGTGTTCCGCCCCGCGAGCGCCTGCATCATCTTCTGCGGGTTTACGCCATACTGCGCCAGCCGCTCGCTGGAGGCGGAAATGTCGATCTCTTCCTTCTGATCCCCGATCCGCTTGATCTTTGAAACCGCCGGAATCGTGCGCAACCCGGCTTCCACCTTTTGCGCATAATCCTTCAGTTCCCGCGGCCCGTAGTGCCCGCCGTGCACCGCAATCAATACCGCCACCGTGTCGCCGAAATCCGAATCCACGGCCGGCCCGCGCACTCCGGCAGGCAGTTCGGTCGCCTTCAATTGCGCCATTTCCAGGCGCAGTTTCGACCAGAACTCGTCCGCATCTGTGACTGATTTGTTGAGCTCGACATTCACCACCACCACGCCGTTGCGCGTCGTCGAGAAGGTCTTCTCCCGCCGCACTTCCGCGAACCGGAACAGCCGCTCTTCGATCTTGCGCGTGACCTGGTCTTCCACCTCTTCCGCCGTCGCGCCCGGATAAACAGCGGACACAATGCCCACGCGGATGGTGATCTTCGGGTCCTCGCGCCGCGGCATGGTCACCAGCGCATACAGGCCGGTGATGAACAGCATTCCAGCAATGACCAGAATCACCTGCGGGTAGCGCAGCGAAGCACGGACGGGGTTCACTGTCCGCCTCCCATAACTTTTACCAGTGACCCTTCGCGCACATTCTGCTGCCCGGCCACCACCACCTGCTCGCTACCGGTGAGTCCGCTCTGGATCTCCACTTCGTTGTTGATGGGAGCGCCCACTTCCACCCGCCGCGCATAGACCCTCTGCTGCGTGGGCTCATACACGTAGACCTGGGTCACGCCCCGCGCGTCGCGGACAATCGCATCTCCGGGAACGGTAATCGCGTTCACCATCACCGAGGAGAAAATCCGTGTCTCGCTCACCATTCCAGCCCGCAGCACCCGCTCCGGGTTCGCCACCGCAATCTTCACCGCGTATGTCCGCGAAGCGGGATCGGCCGTCACGCCGACGGCGTCCACCTCGCCCTCGAAGACCCGCCCGTCGAGCGCCGGAATCGTCACCGTCGCCCGCGCTCCCTCCCGCACCTTGCCGATTTCGGCTTCCGGGATGCCGACGCGCACCTTCACCGGATTCAGGTCGAGCACGCCGATCACCGGCGTCCCCGCCGCGACCGTGTCTCCTGCATCAACCCGCCGCATCCCCACAAATCCCGCAATCGGGGCACGCAACTGGCAATCCGCCAGCCGCTTTTGCGCCTCGTGCATCTGCGCCGCGGCCGCCCGCATCTGCGCCCCGGCCGAATCCTTTTCCTCGACCCGCGTCCCCTGCCGCGCCATGTCGTACTTCTGCTCCGCCGCCAGGTAGCCGGCCTCGATCTTCTTGAAGTCGTTGGCCGCCAGGCTCTGGTGGTCGTACAGAAACTTCATCCGCTTGTACTCGTCCTGCCAGCGGTCAAAGTCGATCCGCGCCTCTTCCAGCTCCTGCGGCCGCGGCCCTGCCTGCGCCTTCTTCGAGGTCGCCCGCGCCGCGTCCGCCTGGGCCGCCGCCGCATCGTAGGCATTGCGGTAGTCGGTCGCGTCCAGCTCCGCCAGCACCTGCCCCTTGGCAACCGGCTGACCCTCATCCACCAAGACCCTGGCCACGCGCCCGCCAATCTGGAAAGCGCCTTGAGCGGTCACATTGGCCTCGACCGCCCCGCTGGCCGCTACGGAAACCGGCTGCTCCACCCGGTTCGGCGTCCGCACCCGTACCGGGACCGGCTGATCGGCGGCCACATGCGCCCTGGGCCCGCACCCCACCAGCGCCAACACCCCCAGCAGGCAAACGGCCCACAACCCTGACTTCTCGACCCCACCAAAAATCGAATGAATAATTCCGCTATTCATGGCTTTCTTCTTCCTTGACAAGAATAGAATGACACGTCATTCTATTCTTGACAAGAGGTCCATAATCGAACCATGGCCTACCGCAAGACTCCCGCCACCGAAGCCCGCAAAGAGGCTCGCCACAGTGTCCTTCTTGAAGCTGCGACCCACCTGTTTGGCAGCTACGGATACCACTCCACCACCGTCCCCATGATCGTGGCCGAGGCCGGCAGCTCCGTGGGCAGCTTCTACGCCCACTTCCGCAACAAGGAAGATGTCTTTGCCGCGGTCCTTGAGGCGCTGGGGAGCAAAGTGGCCGCGGTCATGCACCAGGCCGAACTCGCACAGCCCGATCCGGTTTTGGGATTGCCCTGCGCGGTCGAGTCGCTGTTTCTTTTCCTGGCCGAGAATCCCAAAGAGGCCCGCATCCTGATCATCGAGTCTCCCGGCCTCAGTCCGCGCCTGGAGCAGGTGCGCCGCAGCCTGCTCCGCTACCACATTGGCAGCGTCAGCCAAAAACTCGAGGCCGCTCCGGACGCATTCTCCGTGCTCAATCCGGCCGTCGCCGCCAGTTGCCTGGTGGGCGCCGTCTTCGAGGCCCTCACCAGTTGGCTCGAGCAGAGCCCGGACGAGCGCCTGCCCGCCGTCGAAGTGGCCCGCGCCGTGGCCGATTTCAACACCCGCGCCCTGGGCTGCCACTGATTTACAGATTCCAAGAGAGTAATCCGCGCAAAAAAATCAGCCCGCGGCGTTGACGCGGGCTGGCAGAGGAAAACAATCAAGCTTTAATACTTAATAGACAACCTTCAACCCAAACTGCACAATGCGCGGTTCCAGCGTGCCGGTAATCGTGCCTCCGCTGGTCGGGTTGCCGGTTGAATTTGCGCTGCCCAGCGTGCTGCCTGAAGTGCCGCCCGGCAGGTAAAGATTCGTGTGGTTGAAGATATTGTAGACTTCGGTGCGGAACTCCACCTTGATACGATCTATCGGCGTATCGAAGCGTTTGTTCAGGTCGAAATCCGTTTCGTAGAACTTGGGTGTCCGCCCAATGTTGCGGGGCGCGTCGCCGAAGGGGCTCAGCAGATTGCCGTTGGCGTCCTTGGTCGCGGGCAGGGTGAAAGCGTTCAGGTTGATGTAGTTGATGGAGCCGTTGGCCGCCTCGTGGCTCAGGCAGGAATGCCCGGAGTGGCAAAGCACCACATCCTGACCCGGAATGTAGTTGGGCCGGTATTCATTCGCTCCGCGATAGGTTGCGGAAATCTGCGGGGACACGGCGTTGGCGGAACTTGGTCCATAGAGCAGGTTGAAGGGTGTTCCGCCCTGCATGGTGTTGATGGCGCTGATCTGCCAGCCGCTCACGATGCCGTTTACCAGCGGATTGGCGCTGGCGACGTAGGCGCGTCCGCGACCGGCCGGCAGGTCATACACCAGGCTGGTCACGTTCGCCAGGGGCAGGTTGTAGTCTGACTGCCCGTAGTCGGCCTGCAGGTTGTTGGCGTCCTGCGGCGAAGGCGTAATGCCTTCGAGCGAGGCGCTGGCGTTGTCCATTGCATGCTCGTAGGTGAATGAATTCAGCAGCGTCAACCCCTCCACAAAACGCTGTTCGTAGCGGACCTGCAAAGCGTTGAAGTGCGATTTGAATTCGTTCACCGCGGCCGTAATGTCGCCGCCAACGAACTTCGCACCCTCCTGCGTTCCCCACGTCGGATAGGGCCGGACGAAGCCTTGCGCGGGGCTCGCCGCCAAACCCAGCGACGGATTCATCTGGTTCGCGTTCAGAAATCCCTGCAGCTTCACGCCGTGGTTTCCAATGTACGCAATGTCCAGCAGCGTGTTCTTGGCCAGGGACTTCTGCACGCTGAGGAAAAAGCTCTCCACGTAGCTGTCCTTGGAGTCCTTGGGAATGTACGTCACGTTATCGGTGCCGGGGTTGAAGTTTGAAGCCACCGCCAGGTTTGCCGGATAGCCCTGATCCCACGTCACAAAGCACGAGGTGGCAGGAGCGCCAGACGCGCAAACGGTTGTGCTGGCCGAGGTCGGATTCGGCTGCGTGACAGAAACGAACAGCGCGTTGGGAGCGTTGATGGGCAGAATGTCGCCCGAACCCGCGCGGGTGTAGTGGGCAAAGCTGGTGCCGAATCCGCCGCGGACAGCCACCGTGGGCGTCACCGCGTAGGCAAATCCGACGCGCGGCGAGTAGTCGCCCAGTGAGGGATTCACCAGCGTCTTGCCATAGACACCGCTTCCGCTGTATGGGGTAATGAACTGCCCCGCCGTTGCGCCCGGCGTCAACGTCAGCATGGAGACCGTCGCGGGGTCGAAGTTGGACAGGTTGTTGTGCGCCTCCGAGTAAGGCGCGCCGTATTCCCAGCGCAATCCCAGGTTCAGCGTCAGCTTCGGGCTGACCTTCCAGTCGTCCTGCGCGTAGACGTTGTCCATCCCTTGCAGCAGATGCGCCTTGAAGTAGGTGGCCAGTGCGTAGGCGCTGGTATTGCCGAACAGGAAGTCGGCCCAGTAGTTCTCAGGACCCGTGGCTCCGCCGGCGACCGCGCTGAAATCGCCGTTATAGGTGAACGAGCCATACAGCGGGTTGGAGTCCTGCACTTCCATCCAGATGTGCTCGTACTCGTAGCCCACCTTCAGCGAGTGCTTGCCCTTCACCCAGGAGAAGTTCACCTTGGGATCCAAAAGCGAGGGGTTCTGCCACTGCGGATTGGTGCTCTGCCGTCCAAAGGCCGAAAAGCCCGAACTGCCGTTGAATCCGATCGAGGGCAAACCGCCGGCAACCGTGGGATCGGTCGGCAGGCCGGGAAATGTAATGGCGTTGTTGCCGATTGAGAGCGAATACTTGCCGGCCCGGGTGCCGGACAAGCCGACGCGCACGTCCAGTACCTTGTTTGCGCCCATCAGGTGCGTGTAGCCCAGTGCAACCTGCTGGTCCAGAATCTTGATCCGCCCGTTGGTCTGCCCGTCCAGCGGCAGAGGCAGCGTGGGATGGTTGATGGCCGTTTCCTTGCGGTCGCTCACCTTCAGGAACCACGAACTCTTCTCGCTCTGCTGATAGTCGAGGCGCAGATCGCCCTTGTCGGCGTCGTCCGAGAAAGGGGCGTTGGTCGCGCAGTCGTTGGTGTCCACGCCGCTTGAAGGGATGCTCGAATTGCCCGGCGCAATCTGGCACTGCGAAGGCAACTTGCTATAGAAACTCAAAACTTCCTTGGAGGTGCTGTTCAAGGCAGAGGCGGGAATCGGCGTGTTCGCCGGGTAAATCGCGCCGGTGAGCGGGTTCGTCACCGGGACCGTCAGTTGCGGACCGGCCAGGTTCATGCCGATTTCGTTTTCGGTCGGAACGGTGAGCACCACGGTCGGCGTCAGCGTCTGGCGAAAGCCTTCGTAATCGAGGAAGTAGAAAAGCTTGTTCTTCACGATCGGCCCGCCAAAGTCCGCGCCGAATTGGTTGCGGTTGAAGCCCGGCTTGGGAAAGCTGAAGGAGCCGGCCTTGGCCTTGTAATAGCCGAACGCGTTCAGATCGGTGTTGCGCAGGAACTCGTAGAGCGTGACGTGAAGATCGTTGCTGCCGCTGCGCGAGGCCACGTTGATGGTTGCGCCCGCGGAACGGCCGTACTCCGCGCTCTCGTTGTTGGTCACCACCTGGAACATGGCGATGGCGTCCGGCGTAGGCTGAATGATCTGGTTGTCGAAGCCCTGGTTGCTCTCGCCGTACGCATTGTTGTCCATGCCGTCCAGCAGAAAGTTGTTGAACATGCTGCGCAGCCCGTTGATGTTGTACGAACCCGCACGCAGCAGGCT
>JBEKTB010000008.1:0-44559 GCA_049516495.1 Occallatibacter sp. | reverse complement strand
GGCATTCATTTGTCCGGCCAGCGAGATTCATCTGCTGATCACCGATGCCAGCGCGACCGCCGAAGCGTTGGCCCCGTTCGAGCGCCAGGGGATACGTATCATACGGGCGTGAGGGCGGGATTTCAGCGGGCGCCAGCACGGATTCCATTCACGGCAAAATAGCGGTGAAGAAGATTGACGGCGGCCCTCACATCGGCCTCGAGAATGTCCGCATTGCCTGCGGCCGGGTGGCCGTTCGTTCTCTGTCGGTCGCATTCTTGGGGTCGGCGGGTCAGTGAGCCGTGCAGGCCGCGAACGCCCGTGCGCTCCAGTAGTTCGGCCAATGAGGCGAGTTTGAGCCCGCCACCGGCCATGATCTCGATGCGATCTCCGGCCTGGCGGAGGAGTTGCGCAATTCGCGCTGCGCCTGTGTGCACGTCGGCCGCTCCGCCGGAAGTCAGCAGGCAATCGGAGCCGGTCGCGATGACGGCCTCAAGCGCCTTGTCCAAGTCGGACGCTTCGTCGAAAGCGCGGTTGAAGGTAACTTTGAGCGGGCGGGCCAATTCAACCAACTCCCGGCTGCGACTGACGTCAACGTGGCCGTCTGGCAGCAGAATACCCAGGACCACTCCGGCCGCGCCCGACGCCCTCACCCATTGGACCTGCTGGCGCATCAGGGTGAATTCGCTGGCGGAATAGGCGAAATCTCCGCCCCGTGGGCGAATCAGGACATGGACCGGGATGGAAAGCGCCTGAACAACGACCGCCGTCAACGATTGACTGGGCGTGATCCCGCTGATTTCGAGCCGGGCGCACAGCTCGATGCGGCCGGCGCCGCCCCGCTCTCCCGCGTGTGCGGCCTGAAGGGTCTCGGCACAAAGCTCAAACAAGGGGGCTTTCATTGGAGATTTCCGAGCTGCACAACGAAGCCCGTACACTGCCTGGCCCACAATTCAGAGAAGACAACTTTCATCGGAGATTCTCGACACACTTTCCATTCATCTAAGAGTTTCCCATCCGCCCACCGGGACCTGTGGCGACGTAGTCCGGCCGCAAGTTGCCCCGCACGACCTCGCCCGATTGCTGGCATCTGCGCAATCTGTGTTCGCTTAACCACCCTCGCGCCTGTTCGGACAAGGCCAAAAACGAGGCAAACTTCTCACGGACCGGCAAAAATTCCCAGCCATTGGGTGCCAACCACGCAACAGGATACCTCTCGCCGACGATGATCGCAATCGATTATTTTAATCATATGAGTGATCGTATGTGCCTACGCATGATCGCGCCAACGAGCAATCTCTCAGATCCCTGGCTCGGAAGAACGTGCAGGGGCGGGTTCACGAAGCGCTCAATACGGCGCAAGGTGGGAAGGATGCTGGGCATGCCAGTAGACGGATCCTTCTGAAGACACTCAGTTTCCGGGAACACGCTGCGGTTCCGGATTGGCCCCGGCGGCTAGGTCGATTCCGGCACGAAGATCCGATAATTCTCCCCTCATGAAGCCAGAAAAATTCGCATAACGAATTCAATATCAATTATTTATGCAAGAACAAACCAGCTGTGCCCACCCCTCTTTGGCGCTTCGGGTGGCCGCTTCGGGCGCGACGATCCGCATCGACCGATGACTGTAATAGGAATTGATGATGACCACTTCACGAGAAGGCCCCTTCTGGGGTACCAGTCGGCACCCTGCGCCACCCTGCGTGGACGTTGCTTCTGGGCAAGCCAAAATCTGTCTTCCGGTTCCTCACGCGTTCCTTATGCCAGACCTGCATTAATGGATGGAAGCTGGAGGAAGCGCCCTGTTTGAAACAGATTTTCCAAATATGTGATCGTTTAGCGCCAGTTTGTTCATTTTTTTCTTGCCATTTGCATGGTGTTCGTCCTATTGTTCCCTCCAGCGAAGATCGTGTGTTGCGCCGCGAATCGATCGAGACACCAAAAAGTTCCGATTGCGGCTATCGATGACAAAAGGGTTGACGAGCCCAATGGGACCGGTCAGCCGCATTTGAGCCACCTCGGGGGAATGTGATGCAAGGGCAGAGAAGTCCATATGGGGGTTTTGAATCGGGTTCGGCTTCGCCGCTATTTGGGTGGGCCGGCCTGGAATCGACCGCCTCAGTCCTCCGCTTTTCTGAAGTTTCCGGGGTGAACCTCTATCCAACCAGGATGCCAGTTCATGGCTTTTGACTTCACCTGTCGATGCGCCCAGGCGTATGGACATCAACTGGATCTCACAGAAAGGTGCTATGGCAATGATTAACCTTGCGCGTTTTTCACATGGATTCTTAGGGGCACCGCGCCGCGGCCGAGCCGAGCAAGGCTCTGCCACGGCGGAGCGCTCCCCGAAACTCGGTTCGGCCCTGCTGTGTTTTCTGGCGGCTGTACTGATGATCTGCCCGCTGATTGCGCGCGGACAGGAACTCACGGCAACCCTCAGCGGCACGGTAACAGACACCACCGGCGCCGTGATTCCTCATGCAACAATTTCGGTTGCACTGAACGGCGTGAACGCAGGAACCCGCGTTGTTGAGTCGGATGGCGCCGGCAACTACGTTGTCACGAACCTCACGGCCGGAACGTATTCGGTCACCGTGACAGCTGCGGGCTTCGAGACGTTCAAGGGCAAGAACATCGTCCTGAACGTCGCGGAAAAGCACGCTTTCAACACTCAACTCAAAGCTGGATCCCTCACGACGACGGTAACCGTCGAAGACAATCCCGTCGCCGTTGATACCGAGACCAGCGGCCAGGCCGGCACCATCAACGGCCAGCAGGTCGAAGAACTGGAAATCAACAGCCGCAACTTCGAGCAGTTGATCACCCTGCAGCCCGGCGTCGTCAACCAGCTAGGTGATGAAGCAAATGCCGGCAGCACCGCCATGTCTGTGAATGGCGCCCGCACTACGGCCAACAACTGGACCGTCGACGGCGCGGACATCAACGACTCCGGCTCCAACGGCACGGCCGTCAATGAGCCCAGCATGGAAGCCATCCAGGAAATCACCCTGGAGCGCGGCAACTACGACGCCGGCTACGGACGCTCCGGCGGTGGCCAAGTCCTGGTGGCCACCAAGAACGGCACCAGTTCCTTCCATGGCAACGCCTATGAGTTCGTCCGCACCACCGATTTCAACGCCAACGACTATCTGAACAAGGAAAGCCAGATAGCGAATGGCCAGCCAAATACGCCCGGCGTTTACCACCAAAACGTCTACGGCTTCACCATCGGCGGTCCCATCTACATTCCCAAGGTTTACAACGCAGACAAGAAGAAGACCTTCTTCTTCTGGTCCGAGGATTGGCACAAGATCAACGAGGCCGGCTCCAGCACCACGCTGAACACGCCCACTCCGAACCAGTTGCTGGGCTACTATTCGACGCCGTCTCAGCTCAACACGACGACGGGAGTCCTTGGACCAGCCACCCCGCCGCCGACGACTGGCGCTTGCCTGATCTCCAACACCGTCAACACTGCGGATAACAGCACCACCGGTCAGGTCAGCCTGGCCAATGGATGCGAGAGCATGAACGCGGCTCTCTATGTCTCTGACCTCTACACCGGCTCGAATGTCAGTGCCTCCGGCACCGAAACCGTCAACGTCCCCGCGGTCAACGACTACCGCGACGATATCGTCCGCATCGACCACTACTTCAACGACAAGATCCACTTCTATGCCCGCGGCATGAATGACATCATGCCCGTCACCGAGCCGCTCGGCTTGTGGGCCGGCGCCAACTTCCCCAATGTGTCTGCCGCTGACGTCGATTCGCCGGGCAAGAACGTTGTCGGCAACCTCAGCTACGCCATCTCGCCCACCATCGTCAACGAGCTGGAGTTCGTCTACGCGCAGGGCACCTATCACTCCACCTTCATTGGTACGCCCTTCGCCGACTCCTCCACCGCCCTCAGCGCGCTGGCTCCGGGAACCGAAAAGTACAAGGATCCCTACGGCCGCTTGCCCGCCATCAGCATCAATGGTGTAACGGGCTTCTCTGCCGGTTCCACGCCGTGGAAAGAGCGCAACCTCGACCGCACTTACTTTGACAACCTGGCCATTTCGGCCGGCAAGAATACCATCCGCTTCGGCTTCCAGATCCAGCAGATGCTGAAGAGCGAAAACGCCGTCGCCGGCGAGGCCAGCTTCAGCTTCAACCAGGCCTACTACGGCTTTACCGAATTCCTGTTGGGCAACGTCTCTACCTATACCCAGCAGAACATGGACACCATCCCCGACCTCAACTACTACAACCGCGAGGTTTATGCCCAGGATGACTTCAAGCTGAACCACAAGCTCACCCTCAACCTCGGCATTCGCTGGAGCAGCTTCCCTTCGGCTACCGACAAGAACAACACTCTGACCAACTTCGATTCGCAGCTCTACAGTCCGCTGGCCGCTCCGGTCATCGATCCCACTTCCGGCAACTTTGTCGCCGGCCAGACCTTGGCGAACGGAAGCCCGCTCATCCCTGTCAGCTACGCCAACGGCATCATCTTCCCCAAAGGCGCTTCCTGCGCTCGGGCGCAGACCTACTCATCGCAGGTGCAGTGCTCGCCCTTTGGCTCGACCATCAACCCCAACGACAACGCCAACTTCGCACCTCGCTTGGGCTTTGCCTACAACCCTGACGGCAACGGCAAGACCTCAATCCGCGGCGGCCTGGGCATCTTCTACGATCGCCTGCTGAACGGAATCTACGAGCAGAACGCCTTCTACGATCCGCCGGTGGTGCAGTCGGTCACCGTGAATGGCGGCTCCTTTGACACCTCCGGTGGCCAGCAGGGCGCTGTCAACTATGGCCCGAACCTGCTCTGGACGACCGGCACTCCCACCTTCCGGGCCCCCAACTACGCCGACTGGAACCTCACCGTCGAGCATCAATTGCTGCCCACCACGGTTATTTCCGGGGCCTGGGTCGCCAGCGAGTCGCGTCACCTCCTCGGCGAATACGATGGCAACCAGCCTACCCTCGCAGCCCGCGAGTCGGCCCCCGCCGGAACCGACGTCAACGCCATTCGTCCCTACCTGGGCTACAGCTACATGCGCACCAAGTCGCCCATCTTCACCAGCAACTACAACTCGTTCCAGTTGGATCTCAGCCATCGCTCTTCCAAGGGCCTGACAGTGAACGTGGCTTATACCTGGTCCAAGATCCTCACCACCAACTCCAACGACCGCGGCACTGCGGCCACCGACACCTACAACCTCAAGCAGGACTACGGTCCGGCCACCTTCAACACCCCCCAGATGCTGGTTTTCAACTACGTCTACACCTTGCCTTTCTACAAGGGGCAGTCCGGCGCAGCAGGCAGGCTCCTGGGCGGATGGGAGCTCTCCGGCATCACTTCGCTCATCTCCGGCTCCAACTTCTCCGTGGTTCAAAACGAAGATCCTTTCGCGACCACCTTTGGCGGGCGCGGCCTGGGCATCAGCGTTGTCGATCCTGACAACGCCTCGCGCCTGACGCAGATTGCCCCGGTGCACATGGTAAGGAAGCCCGGACAGTGGTTCTCGCAGTCCTCCTTCGAACGCACCGTGGGAGGCTTCAGCAATCTCGGCGCCGGCTCAATCCTGGGACCGGGAATCGATAAGTGGGACATGGCGTTGGCCAAGAACACCAAGATCGCCGAAAAGATCGACTTCCAGATCCGTGTAGAAGCCTTCGACGTCTTCAACCATCCCAACTTTGGCAACCCAACCGCCACCGGCTCCGATGGCATCAGCAACAACATCGATGCCACCAACTTCGGTCAGGTCACTGGCGACCACGAACCCCGCATTTTGCAAATGGGCGGAAAGATCCGCTTCTAGATCCCTCGCACAATAATGCGGACACGAAGAAGGCCGGGGCGAAAGCTCCGGCCTTTGCATTTGGTGCAGGTGGATTTTCTGCGATACCGGGCTGTCTCAGAAGTTACTTCACCGCTGGCACAGGGATCGTTCCCTGCTGTGCGCTGTCGGGATGCGGGACTCTGGACATCACTTTGATCAGGCCTTCGTCGGCGGCTTTGTTGAGGCTTTTGGACTTGTCGAACTCAACTTTGGCTTCGGCTGTCTTGCCCATGGCGCGATAGAGCCGGCCCAGGCGGTAGTGGGCGCTGACATCGTCGGGCTTGAGCGCAGCGGCCTGCTTTAACTCGCGGAGTGCGTCTTCATTGCGGCCGGCCTCAGTGTAAACAATGCCCAGATCAAGATGGCCCATGGCATTGGCGGGGTTGATCTTCACTACTCTCTCCAGGAGCAGGCGGGCATCTTCCAGGCGGTTCAACTGGATTTGAGAATCGGCCAGATAGAGCATGGCCTGCGCGTGCTCCGGGTCATTGTCGAGTTCGGCCTGAAATTGCTGAGCGGCTTCCTGGGTCTGGCCTTGGGTCCACAACAGGTAACCCAGGCCGAAGTGCACATTGGGCTCTTTGGGATTGGCCGCGACGGCAGCGCGCAATTCACGAATGGCGCCGACCGGGTCCTTCATTTCGTCCAGCGCTTCGCCAGCCAGCACGTGGGCCTCGGCCGAGTCGGGATTCAGCGCAACAATGCGGTGAAACGCGTCGAGTACACATTGATATTGCTTTGAAAGCAGGCAACTGTGCGCCAGGGTCAGGAGCAGCGGCAGGTTTGCGGCATCGGCGTCCGCGGCCTGCTTCAGAAAGGGTGCGGCAGCCGCATATTCCCCAAGGCCAAAGTGCGACATTCCCACCAGGACGGCTAGCCGATGGGCCTCGTCCGAGTCGGGCGCGTCGGCCTTGAGCAATGGATTGAACTGCTGAAGAGCTTCCTTGTATTCGCCGTCCTTGAAATAGGCGAGACCCAGGTTGAAACGCAGACGGGGCATCAGAGGATCGAGCGCCATCGCTTTGCGGTAGAAGGCGATTGCTTCGGTGTAATGCTCCTGGCGCGCTTCAAGCAAACCGAGATGGGCGAATGGCTCAGGATTGGACGGATGCGCCTGCGCAAGCGCGCGCCACGCAGCTTCGGCCTCCGCAAGCTTGCCCTGCTGTTCGAGAGAAAAGGCGGCCTGCCGCGGATCGCCCTGCGATAGCGCAGGCAAACTGCAACAGGCAAAAACAAGAGCCAGCCACGCATAGCGACCACGCCCACAAATAAGTCTCACATTGGTCTCCGTTGTGATTCTCACTCGCAGACGGAACTGTATGCAACTGGCCTGACAATTGTGGAACGCATGGAGGCGCGCGGATAACGCGCGGATAACTGGTCTCGCTGCCGCGGCTTGCGTAACGGGCTCAACAGCGGTGAAAATCATAGGATTGAGCGGAGCGCAAAGGCTGCCGCTTGAAACTCCGCATGAGCAAGCCCCAGTGAAGAAACCCAGGCCGTTTCAATCGAGACCTCCGTTGTCCCGGAGTCGCTGGGGAATCCGCGACTTCATTGCGGCGGGTAGTCTCTTTCTGGCCAGCGCAGCCGTAGTGCTGTGGCAGAACGCGCATCTCGCGGTGCTTTGGGACACGAGTTACATACTGGACAGCAGCTTCCGGATCTCTCTCGGGCAGACGCCATACCGCGACTTTCCGCTGGCGCACGCGCCGCTGACGTTTTTGACTCAGGCTGCTCTAATCCGCCTCGGCGGACGCGTCTTTTCTCACCATGTTCTTTACGCCGCGATTGTGGGCGGGCTGGGCACGGTGCTGGCGTGGAGGATTGTGCTCCACACTCTGCGGGACCGCATGCAGGCCGCGTGGCTTGTTTCTCTCCTGCTGGCCGCGCCGCTCACTGTGCTGGGCATCTATAGCATCCTGCCGTTCCCTTTCTATGATTGCGACTGCGTTTTCTCCATTCTGCTCGTGATCTTGCTTCTGCAGCGAATTCCGGCTGAATCCAGCAATGGATTGCAAACCAGGCTGGGCCGGGAACTCGTGCGGCCCTTGATCGCGGGCGCAGCAATTCCGCTTCCGTTTTTTTTCAAACAGAATATAGGCCTTCCACTTTTGCTTGTGGCGCTGTCCCTGGTCCTTCTGCTGTTGATCGTGAAACGCATGCGCCACGCCCGGGCTTCCCACGTCGACCCCGGCGTTCGGGCGCTGGCAGCGGTGCTGGCGGGCGGAATGGCTTCCCTTGCTGCGGCCGGCCTGTTGCTGCACTTCACTGTCGGTCTGGGCAACTACCTGCACTGGACTATCCAGTTCGCATCCCAGCGCCGCTTGCCGGGCCTTGCGGACATGCTCGGGGTGTATGACGAGCCTTTGCTGCTGTGGTGGCTGCCGGCGATTGCGATCGCTCTATTCCTCCTGCGGAGCCGTTTGGGCAAAGCTTTGTGGGTGCGTCTCGTGGCGCTCGCGCTGCTGACTTCGCCCTTTCTCTGGACGCTGGGAGATCTTTGCCTTTCCCCCGATTCCGAGGACCGCGCCAGCGACCTTCTGGCTCTTTGGCCGCTGCTGCTTGTCCTGTCCGGCGTGTTCACGCTGTGGAATCTTTGTCGCCATCCCAGCCTGCGCGCTGCGCTGCCCGCGATTTTGCTGGTCACCATCAACGGCACGCTGCTTTCGCAGCAGTTGTGGGGGTCGACTTACGCCATCTGGCCGCTTCTCGTTCTGCTCATCGCAGAAATGATTGCCTTTCTGGCCTCCATCCGTCCGGCTGGAATTCCCGCCGAATTCGCACATCGGCTCTTCCCGCTAGCGCCGGTGGCGGCGGCTGTGATTTCGGCAACCTTGCTGATCTGCGGCGGATTATATACGGCCAGCGAAGAGCGTTTGTCCTATGCGCAACTGCCTGAAGGTCCTGCTGTGCATTCAGCGGTACCGGAATTGAGGGGGATGGCGGTTCCCGGCCCGTATCTGCCTGCATTGGATGAGTTGCTGCGATTTGCGAACAGCGAAATCCCAACCGCCGACGGGTTGATCCTCATCCCCGGCGAAGACCCGTTCTACTTCTCTACCGGCCGCGTTCCACAGTTCCCGGTGCTGCTGTTCGACAACGCCACCGACCCCTATTCGCCCGCGCAACTCGTCGAGCAGGCGCGCGCCCGCAACATCCGCTGGCTGATTGTGAAGCGGGATTTGCAACTCAAGGAAGACCCGACACCGCAACGGGAAGCGACGCTCAAAGTCCTTCTGCAAGACTTTGCACCGTACCGAAAACTTGCGGGCTACGACGTTTACCGGCGGCCATAAGCCGGCGGAAATCCGCGCGTGCGGCGGCGGGCATTCAAAACCGCAGCGCGGTATAATCGCCCCAATGGCGGCATATACACACATCGATTTTGGACAGGCCGGGCAAGCCGAAGCTGGACAGAGCATTGAGGCAAAACTGGAAACGCTGGAGGCGCGCCTGCGGGAACTGGGCAGCGTAATGGTGGCCTACTCCGGCGGCGTGGATTCCGCGTTTCTTGCGGCCACCGCGCACCGCGTTCTGGGCGGCCGGATGCTTGCCGTGCTGGCCGATTCCCCGAGCTTGGCTCGTCGCGACTTCGAGCAGGCCTGCGCCTTTGCGCACTCCCTGGATATGCCGCTGCACGTGATCGCAACCGAAGAATTGAGCCGGCCCGAGTACCAACGGAACGACGCCAATCGCTGCTTCCATTGCAAGGACGAGCTCTTCCAATCCATGGAAGCGCTGGGCGGGAGGCTGGGATTTGTCCGCATCGCCTATGGAATGAACGCCGACGATACCCGCGACTTCCGTCCCGGGCAGCGCGCCGCCGAGGAGCACTCGGTGCTTGCGCCGCTGGCCGAAGCCGGACTCACAAAGATTGAAGTTCGAGCGCTCTCGAAGGCAGCCGGTTACCCGCTCTGGGACCGTCCGGCCGCTCCGTGCCTGGCTTCCCGCGTCGAATATGGACGCACCGTCACGCGCGAGGTTCTGGAGCAGGTGGAAAAGGGCGAAGAGAGCTTGCGGCAACTGGGCTTTCGCGAGTTGCGCGTCCGCCATCACGGCGAACTGGCGCGCGTGGAGATAGCACGCGCCGAGCTGCCACGCGCACTTTCGATGGAGATGCTCGACCAGATCGCGGCCGCGCTCAAACTGGCCGGTTTTAAATACGTGACGCTCGACTGCGCGGGCTTTCGGTCCGGGTCAATGAACGCGGTTTTGCCCGTCGAAGTGCTCGCCCGGCGCGGCGCGTGAAAGGCCCGACCGGGCCGACAGTTTAGAATCACATCGCGATGCGTATTGGATATCTGGAATGCTTTTCGGGCATCAGCGGCGACATGCTGCTGGGTGCCCTGGTGGATGCGGGAGTCCCCTTCGCGAGCCTTGCGGAGACGGCAACCGCGCTGAACGTGGGCGCACGGCTCGAGATGCGGAAGGTGAGCCGCGGCGGCTTGGCCGCAACCAAGGTGGATGTTCTCACGCCGGACACCCGGGCCCTTGAGCCTGCACACGCACACGACGAGCCTTCGGCACACTCGCTCGATCATCACACCCATGAGCATGAACAGCACATGCATTCGCATGAGCATGATCATTCGCAAGTACATGAACATGAGCACGAACATGAGCACGGCCACGCAGCGCACACGCACGCCCCGCATCGTTCGCTGTCGGCGATTCTCGCCATCATTCGCTCCGCGCCCTTGAGTGAAGTGGTGAAGCAGCGCGCCACGCATGCCTTCCAGTTGCTGGGTGAAGCGGAAGCCGCGATTCATTCCGTTCCGGTGGAAGAGGTCCATTTTCACGAAGTGGGCGCGGTGGACACCATCGTCGACATCGTCTGCGCAGCCGCCGGCGCCGAGGCGCTGGGCGTCGATCGCTGGCTTGCGTCGCCGCTGAATGTGGGCAGTGGAACGGTGGTCTGCCAGCACGGCACGCTCCCGGTTCCCGCCCCCGCAACACTGGCCTTGCTGGGAGATGCGCCCATCTATGCCGCGGGCCCGCCGATGGAGCGTGTCACTCCCACCGGCGCGGTGCTGCTGCGGATGCTCGATGTTCAGTACGATCAGCTCCCCGCCATGCGCATCGTGAAAACCGGCTACGGCGCGGGTGGGCGCGAGACGCCGGGCGAGCCCAACCTGCTGCGGTTGCTGGTGGGCGAAGAGACTGCCGACGCACAGGCCGAATCGATCGCCGTCATCGAAACTGTGATCGACGACTCCACTCCCCAACTGCTGGCCTACGTCAGCGAAAAGCTTCTCGAAGCCGGCGCGTGGGATGTGTACCGGACCGCCGTGCAGATGAAGAAGGGCCGCACCGGCGTACAGATGACGGTGCTGTGCCGGCCTGACTTTATGCCCGCGCTGCGCGATCTGCTGTTCCGAGAAACTACCACGATTGGGCTGCGCTGGCGGCTGGAAAACAAGGCCTCTCTGGCACGGGAGTTTGCCGAAGTGGAAACCGAGTGGGGCAAAGTGCGCATCAAGATTGCGCGCTGGCCCTCCGGAGAAGTAGCCAATGCTGCGCCGGAGTACGAAGATTGCCGCGCGCTTGCCGCCGCGCACGCGGTTCCTCTGAAGCAGGTGACGGAGCAAGCCATGCGGGCTTACGCCAAAACCCAAGCGGCCGGCATTGAACGGGAGGAACGCTGATGGATCGCCTGCGCCTGGAAATCCTGCTGAACGAAGTGCGCGAGGGCCGCACGGCGGTCAACGATGCGGTTGACCGGTTGAAGGACCTGCCTTTTGAAGACCTGGGTTTTGCCAAGCTCGACCATCATCGCGCGTTGCGCACCGGAATGCCGGAGGTGATCTTTGCCGCCGGCAAGACCGCCGCCCAGGTGGCGCAAATTTTTGCCCGCATGGCCCAGGCGGGCGGCAACGTGCTGGCCACACGCGTTTCTCAGGAGGCATGGGAGGCGGTTGAACGCGTGGAACCGCGCGCCCACTTCCATGAGGCAGCCCGCGCCATCACGCTCACCCAGGCTCCCACCGTGCCTGGCGTAGGAACCATCGGCGTGGTGTGCGCCGGAACCAGCGATCTGCCCGTTGCCGAAGAAGCTGCTGTCACTGCGCGCCTGATGGGCAACACCGTTGAGTTGATTGCCGATGTGGGCGTGGCCGGCATTCACCGGCTCTTGGCGCAAAAAACCTCTCTGCAATCGGCCCGCGTGCTGATTGTCTGCGCAGGCATGGAAGGAGCGCTGCCCACAGTCGTCGGCGGCCTGGTGAATGCGCCGGTTCTGGCCGTGCCCACTAGCGTGGGATACGGAGCCTCGTTCGGTGGCGTGGCCGCTCTGCTGGGCATGCTGAACACCTGCTCTCCCAACGTTTCCGTGGTCAATATCGACAACGGATTCGGTGCAGCCTGCATTGCTTCGCTCATCAATCATCTCTGATTGGGACGCTGTGAATAGTGTGAGTTAGAGCGAACTCCAGATACAAAATTACAAGCCTGCGTCGCAAGAGGGTGATGGCTGTCACTGTTCCAAGCTCACCTGCGCGCCAATCATTCATCATGCATGGTGAGCGCCCGCACGTGGCGGGATCTTCAGTAGCCAAGCGTTTTTCCTGCTATCTCGGCGCGGCGTATCGATAGATTGCTTCAAGTTAGAGCTAACTTGAAGGATAAGTTGCGATTCGCCTCCATGCCGCAAGTTCCAATCGCGGAATCGAACCTGTTGCAATCGATTTCGCGACGGCAATTTCAATGAAAGCGTTGCCATGAGTCTCCGCGGAGAAAGCTCCCGGAACTGGCGGCAGCCGTCCTCGTTGCTGAGGTTGAAGCTTCCGGGTTGGAAGCGCGTGCAGTATGTGGAGGAGATTCGTGGCTCGGTCCAGATTGCCGCTGTTGCGCAGGATCTCGCAGATTTTTTTCCTGCTGTTGTTTCTTGCGCTGCTGGTGTTCACCTCGCTGCGGCCCACGGGCGGCGCCTCAAGCGACATTCACCTGCGCGCGCCGGTTCGGTTGTTTTTTGAGTGGGACCCCCTGGTGGCCGTGGCCAATGCGCTGGCCACACACGCTCTCTATCGCGGCCTGCTGTGGAGCCTGGTGATCCTGGTGCCCACCCTGTTTCTGGGCCGGTTCTTCTGCGGCTGGATCTGCCCCATGGGCACCCTGCAGCACTATGTCGGCAGCCTGCCCTCCGAGGCCAAGCGCGGCAAGCAGCGCATCGCGGCGAACCGCTACAAGCGCTGGCAGACAAGCAAGTATGTCGTGCTGCTGGCTGGTTTGGTAGCCGCGTTCTTCGGCTCGGCTGCCATCGGCTGGCTCGACCCGTTCAGCCTGCTGGTGCGGTCCTTCGGCTTGTCACTGTTGCCGGCTTTCAACTTTGCCGTGCGCTCGCTGCTCTATCCGCTGGAACATAGCCACATTGCAGCCATCAAGGCAACCGGCGAAACGCTGCACACCGTTCTGCAATACACGGTGCTCGACTTCCGCCAGCCGCATTTTGCGCAGGGTCTGATCCTGGGCATTTTGTTTATCGCGATTCTCTTAGCCAGCCTGCGCATTACGCGCCTCTGGTGCCGTTCCATTTGCCCGCTCGGCGCGCTGCTGGGAGCGGTCTCCCGCTGGTCGATCCTGGGACTGCACAAGGATCCGCAGAAGTGCAACAACTGCAATCGCTGCCTGCTCAATTGCCAGGGCGGCGACGATCCCGTTGGCGGCGCGCCGTGGCGCAAATCCGAGTGCCTGATGTGCATGAACTGCGTGGGCGCCTGTCCGGATCACAGCCTTGAGTTTCGTGTTTTCCGTAACGAAAAAGAAGTCGCATCTCCCGATCTTGGCCGGCGCAGAACGCTCACTGGTGTTGTGGCAGGCGCCGCGGTGGTCCCGCTGATGCGCGCCAATACGGGTCTTGGTAAAAGCCGCCACGAGCGCCTGCTCCGTCCGCCGGGCGCGCTCGATGAGACTGACTTTCTCTCCCGCTGCATCCGTTGCGGCGAGTGCATGAAGGTTTGCCCCAACACGGCGCTACATCCCACACTCGACCAGGCCGGTCTTGAAGGACTGTGGACGCCCATGCTGGTGCCGCGCATCGGCTACTGCGAGCCCAGTTGCGTGCTCTGCTCCGAGGTCTGCCCCACGGGCGCAATCTGGCAGATTACGCCGAAGGAAAAAGGCTGGGTGGTCGGCGTTGGCGGGAACACGGCGCAGCAAAGCCAGCCGGTTCGCCTGGGAACGGCGTTTTACGATCGCGGCCGCTGCCTGCCCTGGGCCATGGCCACCGACTGCATCGTGTGCGAAGAATGGTGCCCGGTCTCGCCCAAGGCCATTTACGTCCAGGAGGCGGAGGTGGTCGACTCGGCAGGCAATACCAAGACGCTGAAGCAGCCGCACATCGATCCCAGCCGCTGCGTCGGATGCGGCGCTTGCGAATATGCCTGCCCGTTGCAGGAGCACCCCGCCGTTTACGTCACCAGCATTGGCGAAAGCCGTTCGCCGAGTAGTCAGATTCTGCTTAATAGGAAGTAAGGGAGAACGCAAGTGAAATCTCGCTCAATCAAATGGATGCTGGCTGCTGCGGCAATTGCAACTCTCGTCGCGACCGCCGGCACAGGGTGCAAAAAACATCAATCAAATCCGTTTCCGGAGTCGGGCGCGGTTGCAGGCTGGCAAAAGACCAGCGAAACGCGCGTCTTTGCGGCCAAGGATTTGTGGCAGTACATTGACGGCGATGCCGAGCAGTACATTTCGGCGGGCGTCATTACGACGTCCACCTCCGACTACAAGTACCAGGGGCAGTTGGAAGCCGTTGTCGACGTGCACACCATGAGTGATGCCGCCGGAGCGCGCAAGATTCTTGAGACGGGGCAGACCAACGATGCGAAGACCGTTCAACTGGGGGATGCGGGCATCGCCTATGCGCAAAGCGTGATTTTCCGCAAAGGGCCATCCCTGGTTCGCATCGTGGCCTATGAATCCACGCCGGACACCCCGCAGGCGCTGCTGGCGCTGGCGCACGCGATCGAAGCGAAGCTGTAAGGACCCGGCTCCTGGGGGAAGTCTCCCCGGCGAATTCGAGATCAACTGGCCGCAGCGACGGCCGCACAAAAAGTGAGGATTGCCATGACAAGCCGCCGTGATTTTTTAAAAGAAGCTGCGACCGGGGCCGTCGTCCTGGGTTCGCAAAGCAAGCTCGGATTTGCCGGGATGCTCGACCAGCACGCGGAGTCGGGCAAGTCGAAGGTGGTTGTGGCCCGCGACCCGCAACTGCATGGCACAGGGTCGCAGCCGGACGAGAAGCGCGTGCTGGAATTGCTGGACCGCGCCATCGCAGCGTATACCGGCCGTCAGAATCCCCTCGAATCCTGGAAGCACATTATTGGCCCCAGCAAGGTGATTGGCCTGAAGACAAACGGCCTGGGCGGCAAGGGAATTTCCACCCACCTGGCGCTGGTGCTGGCCGTTTGCGAACGCCTGCAGCAGGCCGGGGTCAAGCCCGGCAACATTATTGTGTGGGATCGCAACGCCCGCGATCTGCAGGCGTGCGGGCTGACCATCAACACCGATCCCAGCCGCGTCCGCTGCTTCGGTTCCGACGTCTCCGGTTACGAGGAGCAGCCGGTCACGTGGGGCACCGCGAGCGTAAAGCTCTCAAAGATCCTCACCCGCGAGTGCGACATGGTGATCGGCCTGCCCATCCTCAAGGACCATGAGATGGCCGGCGTCACCTTTGCTATGAAGAACATGTACGGCGTGGTCGAGAAGCCGTTCGAATTGCATGCCAACGGCTGCAATCCCAGCGTGGCCGACCTGAACCGCATTCCTGCCATTCGCGAGAAAGTGCGCTTCATCGTTGGCGACGCCATGTCTTCCGTCTACCAGGGCGGGCCCAGCTTCCACCCCGAGCATCTCTGGTACCCCAACGCGCTGATTGTCGGCGAAGACCGCGTGGCCGTGGATCAAACCGCATGGCAGATGATCGAACGCAAGCGCGCCGAGGCTGGAGTGCCCACGCTCGAAGCCGCCGGCCGTCCGCCGCGCTACATCGCAACCGCCGCCGATGCCGCCCATGGCCTGGGCGTCAACGATCCGCAACGCATTCACCTGATGGAAGTTTAAAAGCGAGGGCGACCATGGCCGGGGAAACGGAACAGAAGCCACAATTGAATGTTGACAAGCCCGCTTTGACGCGCCGCGAGGCCATGCTGCAACTGCTTCGCGTCGGTGGCCTGGCCGCGGGCGGCGCGGGTGCGGCCGTCTGGCTCAGCCAGCACAGCTTCCGTCCGGTTCCGGCCCGCGCCGAACAGGCCCGCCGCGACCATCGCACGGCTGCCGATCCGCAACTGCCGCATCTTGTTGTGGTGCAGGGCGGGGAACCGCGCGCCCTGGTTCAGCGGGCTCTCGAAGACCTGGGCGGCATGCGCCGTTTTGTCAGCCGCCAGGACGTGGTCGTTCTCAAGCCCAACATCGCCTGGGACCGCACGCCGGAGCAGGCCGCCAACACCAACCCCGAAGTGGTAGCCGAAGTGGTTCGCCAGTGCTGGCAGGCCGGAGCCAAGCGGGTTATCGTCACCGACGTCAGTTGCAACGAGCCGCGTCGCTGCTTCCAGCGTTCCGGCATTCAGGCGGCGGCCCGTGCCGAGGGAGCCGAAGTCATTCTTCCCGATCCCGAGCTTTATCGTGAAGTCGATCTCGGCGGAGTGGTCCTCAAGAGTTGGCCGGTCTTCACGCCCTTTCTTGATGCCGACAAGATCATCAACCTGCCCATCGCCAAGCATCACGGCTTGGTCGGCGTCACGCTGGGCATGAAGAACTGGTACGGCATTCTCGGCGGCCAGCGCAACCGCCTGCATCAGCAGATCCACCAGAGTCTGGCCGATCTGGCTAACTTCATGCTGCCCACGGTTACGCTGATGGACTGCTACCGCATCCTGCTGCGCAACGGCCCCACGGGCGGCAATCTTGAAGACGTCGCCACCAAGAAAACCATGGTGGCCGGAACCGACCCGGTTGCCCTGGACGCGTACGTCGCCAAAGCCTATTGGAACTTGGACGCCGAGCACCTGCCCTATTTGCAGATGGCCGCTGCTCGCGGGCTGGGAACGGTCGACTTCGATACGCTGCCGGTGAAGTTCAGCCAACTGTCGTAGGCTTGGTGGTTTCAGAGCATGCGTTGCTCGGCAACGAATGGCCCGAGTCAGTGGAGAACAACCTTGACTCCGCATTTGGATAGCGGCTGAAATAGATAACCAGATGACGGGGAGGAATCGTGCAATGCAGAATTTGCCGATCTTCATTATCTCCTTGGTTTTTAGCGGGATTGTCGGGTATCTTGCCGCCTATTTCAAGCGGAAGGGCGAGAATCGGGCCACACTTGAGGACAGCGCCCGCATAACCCATATCGCGGAGGAGATCAAAACCGGATTCGCAACGCAATTGGAATCCACGAGGTCCCTGCTTGCCAGCGAACTTGAGGGTATCAAACACCAGCTCACGCTGGCAGAAGACGCTTCAAGAAGGTATGAAGATCTTAAGGCGTCGGCTTATGTCGATTTCTGTAAAGCGACCGCTGCTCTTGCAATATCCCAACGTTACAAGAACAAGGATCGCGAATTCGACGCAAACATAGCGCTTGCTGACGCGAAGGCCAGGATTGCCATATACGGTAGCCCTGAAGTTGCCTCGGCCCTTGGAGTCTTCTTTAAGGAGCATGCGCAACTTAGTTCCCCAGAGGCTCTCGTCTGTTTTGTTGGCGCAATGGACTTGATGCGCAACCAAACGGTCGGGCAAGCTGGAAGTGTGCCTATGAATGTCCTCTCCCAGCTTTTCTTTAGCGATGACCTTCCCGGTCTGCCTTAGCCCGACAGTTCCTCCAAGTTCTCGAACTGTGATTTCGGACGGGTTCCTCAGGACCAGATCGCCGCGTCTTTTCAGCAGACCTGAACTGTGTTCGAATGGGTTTGGTCCGCACGGGTGTTGTTGCGTAAGGTACAAACCATGACCCCATCCCGCAGAACGTTTCTCAAAAAGAGCGCGACCCTGGCCGCTGCTTCTCTGGCCGCCCCGCGTCATGTGTTCGCGATCGCGGACGATGCGACTGCAATTGCTCCTCCGCTCACTCAGTTCGGCTATGGCGAGGTGGAGTTGCTGGAAGGCCCGCTGCGTCAGCAGTTTGAGACCAATCACGCCTTCTATCTCGCTCTCAATGAGGACAGCCTGCTGAAACCGTTCCGCTTGCGCGCGGGCCTGCCCACTCCCGGCGAGGACATGGGCGGATGGTACGACTGGAGCGACGACCGTCCGCTCAAGGACAACCACGGCTTCGCCCCCTGCCACAGCTTTGGCCAGTATCTTTCCGGCCTGGCGCGCGACTACGCCGCAACCGGCGACAAGCCCACGCAGGAAAAAGTGCAGCGGCTGGTGCGCGGCTATGCGGCGGCCATTTCGCCCAGGTTCAACGAGGGAAATCGCTTCCCGGCCTATACCTACGACAAGATTTCCATCGGGCTGCTCGATGCGCATCAGCTTGCAGGCGACCCGCAGGCGCTCAAGGTCCTGGATTCGGCGCTCGACGCTGTGCTTCCTTACCTGCCTCCGAAGGCTCTTTCGCGCGACGAACAG
Source organism: Occallatibacter sp. (assembly GCA_049516495.1). Lineage (GTDB taxonomy): Bacteria > Acidobacteriota > Terriglobia > Terriglobales > Acidobacteriaceae > Telmatobacter. The sequence continues at coordinate 26,185 of JBEKTB010000008.1, read as the reverse complement.
TATGCGCGGCCGCACTCCGATGATTCGTTCTGCTGGGACGAGTTCTACACGCTGCCGGAGAATTTCTTCCTCGCGTACAAACGTCGCGCGGGCAGCCGCTATCGCGACCTGGCCGTCCGATTTCTTGCCGACGACTGGTTTTTCAATCCGTTGGCTGCGGGCGAGAATGTGCTCCCCGGCAAACACGCTTACAGCCACGTGAATGCCATGTCGAGCGCCATGCAGGCCTATCTGGTGCTGGGCAGCGAAAAGCATCTTCGCGCGGCCCGCAACGGGTTCGATTTCCTGCGCACCACGCAGAGTTTCGCCACCGGCGGCTGGGGTCCGGACGAACTGTTTCGCGCTCCGGGTAGCGGCGAGATCGGCGAGAGCCTGTTCAAGACACATGCGAGTTTTGAAACGCCCTGCGGCTCCTATGCCCATTTCAAGATCACGCGCTATCTTCTGCGAGTAACCCGCGACAGCCGCTACGGCGACAGCATGGAGAAGGTTCTCTATAACACCATCCTGGGAGCCAAGCCTATCCGGAAAGACGGCTTCGGATTTTATTACTCTGACTATAACAACGACGGTTCCAAGTTCTATCATCCGCAGAAGTGGATGTGCTGCACCGGAAGCTTTGCGCAGATCACTGCAGACTACGGAATCAGCGCCTATTTCAGCGATGACAAGGCAATTTATGTCAACCTGTATGTGCCTTCGCGCGTCACCTGGTCGCGAGGCAGCGAACGCATATCGCTAACTCAACAGACTAACTATCCGCACCAGCCGGCGACGCAGATTTCTATCTCAGCCGATAAGTCGGCAAGCTTTCCAGTCTATCTGCGCATTCCCGCCTGGGCTGGACCAAAGACCTCCATTGCGGTGAATGGCAAGCGCGTCATCAGCAGCCCCGCGCCTGGCCAGTTCGCCCGGCTCGACCGCACGTGGAAGAAGGGCGACCGTATCGAAATCGAATTCGACATGCCCACAGTGCTTGAAGCCGTTGACCCGCAGCATCCGGACCGGATGGCCCCGGTGCATGGACCGCTGGCTCTGTTCACCGTCGGCCAGATTCCGGCGAAAGTGAGCAGGCAGGAGCTTCTCGCGGCTGCGCAGGTTTCCGCGGGATCGACAGACTGGCAGGCGAAAAGTTCCGGAGGCACACTCACCTTGCGGCCGTTCACCGCGATTGCCGATGAGCATTACCGGCTGTATCTTAACGTGGGCGCCTGACACGCCTGCCCCACCGCAGGTGGTCACACGTGGTCGTAAAAGCGGAAGAACAGCGACTGCTTCGACACCGGTTCGGCCCGCGCGACAATTTCCGCCAGTTGCTTGTCGCTCAATGGCGTGAATTCGCGCGCGTGCTGTACATTCTCTTCGAGTTGCGCGATGGTGTCGCAGCCGATGATGACCGTGCTCACCGGGCGCGACAGCGTGTAATACATGGCCTCGCGCATGGTCAGCGTACCCGGCGTGGGCGCCAGCACCATGCCTTCCCAGGAGTGTTTCTGTTCCTCGATGGGCGGCGGCGTCCAAGTGGAGAGAATCCGGCCGCGGCCGGGGATCTTCATGCCGATGATGCCCATTTGCCGCTCGACGGCCAGCGGCAGCAACTGCTCATTGAAGCTGAAGTGGTGAGGATCGGCGGCGTTCATGGCCATCAAAATGGTGTCGAAGGGATGACGGCGAATGCACTCCATCAGCGCGTCGGGGCGGAAGTGGCCGGTCACACCAAGAAAACGCACCACCTTCTGCTGCTGCATCTCAAGCAGCGCTTCCATCGCGCCGCCCTTGGCGAAAATCTCATCCACATTGGCCTGAACACCCACGTCGTGCAACTGCCACAGATCGACGTGGTCGGTCTTCAGCAATTCGAGCGACTTCTCAATCATGCGCATGGAGCCGTCTCGGGTGCGCTCCTTGGTCTTGGTGGCGAGAAACGCCTCGTTCCGCCGATGCGCCATGACTTTGCCGACGTATTGCTCGCTCCAGCGCTCCGGGCCGCCGTAGATCGACGAGGTGTCGATGTAGTTCACGCCCAGGTCGAGAGCGCGCTCGATGATGGGCACGGCAACGGCTTCGTTGTTCGGCCGCTCCAGCGAAGCCTGGCCGCCCAGCGAGAAGATGCCCACCTTGTAGCCGGTCTTTCCGAGGTTGCGCGTGGGCATGGCCGCCGGGGTGCGGGGGTTCGACGGCAAGCCGGGGAGGCTTTTCGGCGTGTCGGCGATCATCGCCGACGGCGCCAGCAGGGCGGCCGTTACTGCTCCGCCCGCCTTCAGGAATTCACGGCGGCCCTGCTTGCGTGCCGCAACCGCTGGACTTTCGTTCATGATGACCTCCTCAGGAATGCGCGTCGGGCCGGATTGTGCTTCCTCCAGGTCGCCGCGATGACCCATCATAAACCGGGCCGGTTGCGGCAGGGAACGGACTGGATCGGGGCCGGCGAACGAGTACCCTCTTTTCCTGTAAAATCGGAGATATTCCTGGAAAAACGCTTGGACTCCCCCGAACCGGATGAAGTTTAGATAAAGGGTGACGCCGTGCAGCGGGATCGGACCTGAAGGTGCGGAACGTGAGACGGCAAATCGCGGTGATGCTGGCGGCCGGAGCGGGCCTTCTGATCGCCGCGTGTGGTGGTGGAAGTGGCCCGATCGCAACCACTTACGTTTTGACGATCAACTCGTCCAACCCCTCCACGGGCGTGACCATCGGCGTAACCTCGGCCGGCAACAACAATACCTCCCACGGGACGACAAGTTTTTCGCACACCTACGTTGCCGGCTCTTCGTTCACGCTCACCGCGCCCGCGACCGTGGGCATCAACTCCTTCTCTTCCTGGTCCGGATGCGCATCGGCAACCACCGTTACCTGCGCGGTGACGCTGAATGCCGATACCACAGTGACGGCTAACTACGTGACTCCGGCGCTGAGCATGCCGACGGTTACGGTGACGCCCTCGCCGTCGAGCATTTTGACTACGCAAGCACTCACTGTGACCGTTGCGGTAGCTGGACTTGCCGGCGGCGCTACGCCGACCGGAACGGTCACGCTGACCAGCGGCAGTTACTCTTCCGCGGCTACAACCCTGAGCGGCGGCAGCGCGCAGATCGACATTCCTGCCAATACATTGAGCGCGGGCAGCGATACGCTGAAGGCCGTCTTTACTCCCGACTCGGCGAGCGCCGCGATTTACGAGGTAGCTTCGGGAACCGGATCGGTGACCGTCACGGTTCCGGCCATGATCAGGCCGGCAGTGACTGTGACGCCGTCGAGCTTTAGCATCTCAACTGCGCAAGCGATGACCGTTACGGTTGCGGTCATCGGCGGCAGCGGAAATCCTACGCCCACAGGAACGGTGACGCTCACGAGCGGCGGCTATAACTCCACGCCGACGGCTCTCAGCGGCGGCAGCGCAACCATCGATGTTCCCGCCGGATCACTGGCGGCGGGCAGCGACACGCTGACGGCCAGCTACACGCCGGACTCGTCCAGTTCTTCGATTTTCACCACGTCCACGGGCGCATCTTCGGCGGTCGCCGTGGCCTTGGCGACGATGATCTCGGTCGACCAGTCGAGCCTGGGGCCAGCCATATCCAGCCAGCTTATGGGCATGAACATGGGCTACTGGTACGACCCGTCCACTCCCGCAATCGTGCCCGCGTTCCTTGCGGCCGGCATCAAGGGAGTGCGCTGGCCGGGAGGGTCGGCGGCAAACGTGTATCACTGGGCGACCAATACCCTGTGCGACGGCGGCCAGACTTTGCCAACCGATGCCTTCGACACCTACATCGCCGAAGCGATTCAGCCGGGGAATTTCGATTTGGCGCTGACGGCAAATTACAGCACGGACGCGGCATGCACCGGTCCGGGCGATCCGGCCGAAGCTGCCGCCTGGGTGCAGAATGCCATGGTCAATGGTAACTACGTGACCCACGTTACGGTGGGGAACGAGAATTGGGGATCCTGGGAGCCCGATCTGCACGCCACTCCGTACGACCCGACAACCTACGCCAACGCGACCGCAACCGGATATTATCCGCAGATCAAGGCGGTCAATCCCAAGGTGCAGGTCGGCGTCGGGGTCAATCCGTGGAACTCGCCTCCGTGGGATCCGATTGTTCTGTCGCGGGCCAAGTACGATTTCGTCGAATACCACTTTTATGCCGAAGCGCCGGGAGCCGAGAACGATACTTTTCTGGTTCAGCAGGCGGCGCAGCAAATCACCGTGGCCATCAATGCAATCAAGGCGGAACTGGTGACGGCGGGCGCTCCGGACACGCCAATTTTCATCGGCGAAATCGGCTCGGTTTATGACGATCCCGGCAAACAGACCTCATCGATTACCCAGGCTCTCTATGCCGGCCAGGTGTTGGGCGAGATGATGAACGACGGCGTTTCGCGCGCGGCGTGGTGGCTTGGGTTCGGCGGCTGCGACAGCGACCCGACCGTGGAGAATTTTTCAAGTTCGCTTTATGGCTGGCAGAACTTCGGGGGCTACATGGTCTTTTCCGACGGGCTGCCTGAATACGGCTGCGAGGGTTCGGCGATTCCCACGCTGCCTGCGGGAATCCCGCTGCCCACAGCACGCGCGTTTCAGCTCTTCAGCAGTGTGGCCATCGACGGAGAACATGTGTTGATCGCAAACGTGGCCGGCGACACGGCGGACGTGCGCGTCTATGCGGCGACGAGCAACGGCGGCACAGGCGCCGCGCTGGTGGTGTTCAACCTTAACGAGACCGCGAGCGAGCCGGTTGGGATTACGCTTTCCAAACAAAGCGCGGCATCGAGCGTCATTGTCGAAACCTACAGCAAGGCCATCTATGACCAGTCGAAGAATAATGTCTGGGCCGCGCCGACGAAGACCGATCTTGGCGCGCAGAGCCTTCCGCTGGCTCTAACCCTCGATCCGTGGAGCATGAACGTGATCCTCGTGCAATAACGCGGAACCAGGGCTACTTCAGGCCCCGGCTACTTCTCAGAAGCCTTCTGGTTCGATTTCTCTTCCTGGTCTTTAGTCCACTGGGCACGTTCCTGCGCGTGTTGGTCCTGCTCATAGTGGATTGCCCCGATGAAACTGTGCATCACGTCGTCCAGGGTGCGTCCCGGCGCCAGAGCGCAGTCTTCAAATATATCGGTGTTAGCGTCGGCGTCGATCTGCGGTGCGACACATGTCAACAACAAGCCCTTCTTGTCGTTTACGCGGAAGGTGTGGCTTGTCTTGGGGGAAGTTTGCGCGGATCCGGCGGCCGGAGCAACTTCGCGGAGCTGGGTCGCAGGTTGGGGGTCCTTTGCGCCGGCTGAATTGGCGGATGGGGTAGAGGCCGCCGACCCTGCCCAAGCGAAGGTGAGCGAAGCTACGATTGCAAAGAGTGCCGCCTGTTTTTTCATCATCACTTCCCCTTTTCTTGAGTCAGGATTTCAACGGTAGAAGACCTATCGGCGGCAAAAGGGGAATCGTCTACCCTCTGTTCATCTTTAGTGATCCGGCCCTTCGGAACGTGTCATCGCACGCCATTCTTTTCGCGATAAAACATGCGAAAAGGATGGGGCACGGTGCTTCAGTCAAGGGGCCGGGTCAATGGTGGGCTATTGGTCCTCTTCTTCGGGATCGTAGTCGTCGCAGGTGTCGCGGCGCGTGCAGGTTGCGCATTCGCCGGGTTCGCAGATTTCCTTTTCCGGAGCCAGCTCATCGCCTTCTTCGGTGACGGTCATGGAGTGGACCATTTCGGGGTCCTCCCATGAGGGATCGTGATCGATATTCTGGGAGGCGATCTGGAGGGCGTAGAGGAGCAGGCCGGTGTGGCGCGCATCGAGGCGGGAACTGAGGAATGCAGTTGCGATCTGGGAGATAGCTACCTGGATGGAGGCGGAATCCTCCAAGAGGGGGAGCCTGATGTCATCCAAGTCGGAACTTTTCGCTTTGGCCACGGTATGCGCGCGGGAGTGGAAATAGCAATAAGCCGACCCGCGCAGAGCCGGAGATTGGCATCGCTGCCCGTTGGTCTTGATGTGACGGCATAGCTGGATCATCGGGTACCCCACCCATATTTTGTAAACAAATTCCTTGTTTTCTTGAGCTTACGAGCAGGGTTGCGCTGTAAGATCTTGAAAACAAATAAGTTCCCTGCAAAATATTCCAGGGAAAGGAGTTACGCGAGGTTTGGGCCTCCGTGGGCGGCTTCTTGGCCGCGTGGCGGCGCTCCGGGACGACGATTGGAAGGAAGCTTCTGCGATCGATTGTGCGACAAAGAGCAGAAATAATATGCAAGCACCTTTCGACTATGCCCAAGGCAGGCTCCGCGGTGCGGCCCGAGGCTCGCTTATCACTCGCACGAGGGTTCGTGGTCGGAGGGGGTACCTGGCACCTGGTGTTCCGCCTGTCCAGATGCGGGCCGCCACTCGGTCACCAAATATGGTAGTTTATAAACTACGAACGTCGTGATGGAATTCAAGCAGACCGAGACCTTCAGAAAATGGCGGATACGGCTCAAGGATCAGCGGGTCCGTGCACTGATCGCTTCTCGACTTGATCGCCTTGCGTTTGGGAATGCGGGAGACGTAAGGCCGGTGGGACAAGGCATCAGCGAGCTGCGCATCGATTATGGTCCCGGTTTCCGCGTTTACTTCCAAAAGCGAGGCAAGACGATCGTCATCCTGCTGTGCGGCGGAGACAAGAGCACACAGGAGAAGGACATCGAAACGGCGAAGCGCCTGGCGGCGGAATGGAGCGAAGAGAATGCCTAAGAAAACCGTGCGCGAGAAATTGACCCCTTACGATCCCGCCGAGGATCTTGGATCGGACGAAGCCATTGCGGTCTTCATGGCGGAAGCATTCCAAACCAACGATGCTGGCTACATAGCGCATGCTCTGGGCGTAGTGGCCCGCGCCAAGGGCATGGCCCAGATTGCCAGCCAGACAGGCCTGTCCCGGGAGCAGCTTTATCGCTCGTTCAGCGCCAAGGGAAACCCGACGCTGAAAACGACTTTGGCGGTCATGGACGCCCTCGGAGTCAAACTGACTGCAAAGATTTCTACTGCGGCATGAAGAAAACTGGGGACGAATGACTGGGTCTCGTGGACTCCCCGGTCTGAAAATCCAGACCTGGGGCACAAACTCTCAACTCCGACTACGTGCAGAGCCTCGTACTCGAATTCGATGCGTGGCGTGGGCCACCTGCCGTGGTAGAAATACGCTATGGGTTTCCTGATGAAACGCTTCTCATCTCCCGACGAACCCGCAATGAAAACGATTGTGTACCGCGGCGGTGTAGTGACGTTCCGAATCCCGGGTCACTGGGTTGAAGAATACTCGGACATGGAAGGCGGGACGTTCTATGAAGATCGCCCCGATTCTGGAACACTCCGGCTGAAGATCATCACGATGGCTACTCCCAAAGAGTTGCAACCCATCTCTGCGCTGGACCTGCTACAGGTTGTAGTAAGCCAATTGAAGAACGAAAACGTGGAATGCACAACAACAGACCGGAAGGATGGCAACGCGGTTCTCAAGTATGAGGAAGCTGGCTCTGAACGAGGTAGAAACCTCACGGTTTTCTATTGGGTAGTATCGAACCCGCTACCACCGCGACACGCCCGCGCCGCCACCTTTTCGTACACGATTCTCGCGGAACAGCGGAACCGCTCACAAACCCAGTACGAGGTAGCAATGCTGGAAGCTGAGATCGAGGCGGCAAAGTTTTCGCCGGAGTTTGGGAAGTAACTGGCGGACCAGCCATCCCCGCAAGAATCGTCACCACGCTGCGCTCCGGGCTTCGGACCGAGGCGCGTTTCTTGCCTCAGATGGGCCAATCTCCGGATCCGGACGTATTGTCGGCGATTCGGAAGTAACAGAAGGCAGCCGCGGGTGCTTCGACTCCTCTGCGCTGGGGATGGACGCACAAAGGCCGCTCCCGAGGGAACGGCCTTTGTGGCTTTGCGCCGAAGGCGCGTCTGCTGCATGCAATGCCGCGGCTGCTGCATGCAATGCTCAGTCTCCGGCGACAGTTTCTTTCTGCTCGACAGGCTTGGCAGGGGCGATCGAGCCCAATGTAACCAGGCCTTCGATCGGCTTCTCGCCGAGCACGTGTTCGCGGTAGAGCTTGGCCATGCGGGCGTTCTCGGCGGCGTCCACCTGTTTGTGGTCGCGGGCGCGAATTTTTTCCTCGCGTGCGTTCTTGGCGATGCCCAGTTGGTCCAGCGTGTGGTTGGCTTCGGAGTTGACGTGCGCCATGTTCAGGTTCAGGTCGTGGCCCACGTGCGCCATGCCCACCTTCTTGCCGCCGGCGAAGATTTCGTGGCGGCCGTGCTCCTCATACCACTTGGTAAGAGTCGCCGTCATGTGCATCTTCTCGATGATGTTGCGCCAGCCGACGCCGGTGTTGTAGGCGCAGAAGCTGATTTCGCCTTCCTGCGTGGCGTAGGGGATGATGCACTGCTCGGTGCGGCGGAAGTCGTAGTTGAACAGGTCCTGGAACCACATGCCGGCGATGAAGAGGAAGTTCCAGCGGTCCTGGCGGCGCAGCTTGATGTCTTCCAGAGTGCGGTCGCCCTTGACGCTGCCGTAGTTCTTGCCGGTTGCGTTGAAGGTCTTGTCCATCTTCTTCATCATGTCGGTGATCTTGAAGTGGGTGGGCGACTGGAACGGATCGTAGTTGCGCAGCAGGGCCAGGCCGAAGCCGATGACCGACATCCACTTGCCGCGGGCCGCGTCGTTGACCTTGGCCAGGTCCTTGGCCACCTTGTTCATATTCAGGAACGCGGTGACGGGCGCGGATTCCTTGGTTTCCTTGTCGATCATGAGCGCCATGCCGATGCCGCAGTTGGGATGGCAACCGCAGGAGAGCTGGCCCCACTCGGCGGCGGGTCCGTGAATCAGGTCGGCCCAGTCGGAGAAGGTGCTCATGAAGCTGATGGGGAACCAGTCGCGCTCCGGCTCGCCGATACCGCATTGATTTTTGACGTCGTGCGCCATGTGCGAGAGGGTGTAGCGCTGGGCGAGACGGCGCTCGTCGCTGATGTCCTCGTCGCGGCCGGTAAAGCTGACCGGCTGGAAGCTGAGGAAGCTGATTTTCTTGGGATTGTCGAGGGCGAACTCGATGATGCGGCCCACCTGCTCGTTGTTGATGCCATTGATGATGGTGGTCACCGGCACGATTTCGACGCCGGCTTCGTGCAGGTTGTTGATGGCCTGCAGCTTGACGTCGAACAGGTTGCCCACCTTGCGGTGCGAGTTGGCCGCGTTGCCGATGCCGTCGAATTGCAGATAAACATAGCGCAGGCCGGCTTCCGCCGCTGCCCGGCACAGCTCCTTGCTCTTGGCAAATTCGATTCCGTTCGACGCTGCCTGTACGCTGTTGTAGCCCACCTTGCGCGAGTAGGCCACGGCGTCAAGGAAGTAGGGCGAAAGCGTGGGTTCGCCGCCGGAGAACTGGACGCTCATCTGCCGCTTGGGCTTGATGGTGATGGCGTTGTCCAGCATGGTCTTGATCTCTTCCCACGTGAGCTCGTGGACGAATCCAACCTGATTGGCGTCCATGAAACAGGGGTCGCACATCATGTTGCAGCGGTTGGTCAGATCGATGGTGAGTACCGCGCCGCGCCCGTGGGTGACAGTCGAGGTGCCGTGGTGGTGAAGCTTCTCATCGCCTTGCCCATGCGCGCGCACATCGCGGCCGGGGAAGCTCTCTTCAAGATGCTTGAAGAAGGCCGTGTCGATGGACATCAGGTCCTCAAAGTGGCCGTGCTTGGGGCAATCCTTCACCATGAGGATTTTGCCGTCGCGCTCGATGATCTGGGCCTTGATCTCGCCCACCTTCTCGTTGAGCAGGACTTCGTGGGGCAGCTTGCCGTCCAGAATCTGTTTGCGAATCTCGGGGACGCACTTGGGGCAGAGCGAGTCCGTGGTGCGGGGCCAGCCCAGGGGCGGCTTCTCTTTCTGGTAGCTCTTCTGCAGGGGCTTGTCGGACCATTTCGGGGTAAACGAAGGGTTCGGGCTGATGCGGTTCAGACGCTCGTACACGACCCACGCGCCCTTGGCCGCAATGACGACGGCTTTCTCGGCGTACTTAATCGCTTTGGACATTTGTTGCGATCTCCTCGAATGATTTGTCGCCGGCGGCAGATTCTCGCCCGGCTCGCCCCCTGGGTTCCCAAAAACAACGGACTGCCCAAGTGCTGAAATTCCAGTCCTAGGGTAACCGCGCCCCCTGGTCAACCCAACGGGGATGCAGCGAATGGCGAAATCCGCCAGTGAACGGTAAACGGAGCGGGGGGAATGGTTTGGCGGTGGATTCCGGCGGAAGTGGCCGGGGGAACGGCTTGTTGAGAGTGGTGAGGGTCAGGGCGTGGCCGAGGTGCTGCCCGTCCTGGCTACCTGGTTGATAATGCGCTGGATGACGACGATCTGGACGTGGATGTGGCGGGCCACGTCGGGCAGGAACTCGGAGACGAAGTTGTCGATGGGCGCCGTGGCCAGGGTGGTCCCATAACGCTCGGCGCTGGCCTTGATGTTGGTCTCGCGGCCGGGCACATAGAGGTTGCCGATCTCGTCGTCTATGGCGTAGCCGACCAGGTTGGCGTAGTTCAGCATATCCCGTCCGTTGTCGCCCTGCGTCCACACCACCTGGTAAAGGGCGTGGGCAATCCTGCGTTTCATGGAGGCGTCGGGCATGCGGTGGTAATGCGGGTCCTGATGGACAAGGGACGGGATCAGAAATGTGCCGAAAAACTCGCCGGTGATGTCCTGGGTATAGCTGACGCCCACGTACTTGCCAAAGCCGTACATCCCGGGGCCGTAGGGGGAGTGGGAGTTGGCTCCGACTGCGATGGCGGAACTGCCCAGAATGGTGATGCCGTTGAATGGGTCGATGACGTTGCGCACCGCCAGCCAGCCCTTTTCGCGGGGCGTGAGCGGCTTGACCTGCGGGCCGTCGAGGAAGCGGGCATACCAATTGACCAGGGGAAGGTGCTTGATCAAGGGGAGACTGCTGATGATGGCCCCCGAGGCGGAGCAAGGCACGAGATCTTCGTCTGCCTGGGAGTTTGAGCTTGGCTCGGGGATAGCAATTCCGGCAGCCGCAACCGCAGACGATGCCGCCCTGACTCCGATCACAGTGCCGGCTCTTCTCGTCTGGCAGGGTCCTGCCTCCGGCAGATTGGCATGGGCTGCAACCTGCGGCCGGGGAGCTTCCGGGAGCGCGGGTTCGAGCTCCAGGATCTCGGCATGCGCGGTCCAAACCCAGCCGGCAGGGAAGAACAGAGCCGCCCCCAGCAGGGCTGAAACGGCACAACGCTTTATGGCCCCCGCGCGCGACTTGCGGCAGTAGGCGACATATCTTTCGAACAGATTTTCTCTCGTACCGTTTGCCAACAAACGAGTCCTCGCCGGGGGAGAGATTTGCCTGCACAGGTTTTCTGAAAGAAGCCGGTTCGCTGCCAAATCCGTCCAATGGAATGCCCGTCGAAAGAACCGCCGCGCATTGCCGCTATGAAGGTCTGACGCAAGTTTTCGAAGAAAGGTCACCTGCGAAGCCAGGGGAGGGCCGCCCATCCCGTTGTTGGAACAGAATATCCGGTATTGATCAGTGCGGCACCTTTCAGCCTTTGGCGATTGACGGGCGGCGACGCACCGCTCAGACTGAGGAGAGCCCGGTTACCAGAGTTTTTCACGAGAGGTTACCCGACATGAGCACATACCCCCCTCCTGGTCCAGGCGGAGTAGGCCGCAGGATCGAAGAAGCCGTGGAATTGATCGAGATGGAATTGCGCCACACGATCGCCTACGTCAACGACGCGGTAATTCCCCAGGTGCGCAGTGAGTCGATCTCCGCAATGCGCAAGATGGCGGACAAGCTGCGCGAACTGGCCGACCATTTCGACCAGTCCAGGGGCCCTCGTCCCTGATGGCCGGATTGGGGATGAACGCGAAAGTGAGACGCCTGGCCGGCTGGGCCGGGTTGGCGCTGGTGCTTGCAGGGGTGTCCGGATGCAGGCACAAGGAAAAGACTGCGCAACTGCCGCCGCAAGCCATCCCCCCGCCGCCCGCGGCTACTTATCCCGCTCCTGGAGCTTACCCTCCGGCAACAGCGAACTTGCCGCCGTCGCGGATTCCGCCCACCCCGGTGCCGCCGGGTGGCGTGAGCGCCGAAGACCTGGACTTTGTGAATACCCACCGGCCGATCGTGTCCGAGGAGGGCCTGGCCACCTGGTACACCGCGCCCTACAAGGGGCGCAAAGCGGCCAACGGACAGGTGTTTGACGACTTCGCTTTGACGGCTGCCCACCGCACCCTGCCCATGGGCTCTCTGATCGTCGTGACCAACCTCAGGACCGGCCAATCGAGCGCCATGCGGATTACCGATCGCGGTCCCTTTGTAGACGGCAGAATGCTGGACATGACCATCGCCTCGGCCAAGGCGACGGGCGTTTACCGCGCGGGCCTGGTTCGGGTCCGGGTGGATGTTTACCAGACGCCGAAGCCGATCGCATTTGGCGGCCGCTGGTGCGTGCAGATCGGCGCATTCAAGAGCGAGCACCGGGCTCTGCAACTGAAGCGTCAACTGATGGAATCCTATCCCGGCGCCAACGTCATTGAGTTTCCCGGCGAAGCGAGTTATTGGGTGCGCATCCGGCCCCAGGGCGACAACCGGCAGCAAGCCGAGGCAATTGCCCGCCACTTGCGGCCGGCGGAAGGCGAAGCGTTCCTGACGCGGCTGGACTAGAGTTCGTCCGCTAAAAAATAATAATTCCCAAGAAAAATTGGCCGAAGGCGGGCCAATATCGGCTAGAATTCCAGCCAACCTGGCTGGCAGCATCTTTCGCATCGCGCACAAGTTTGCCCGTATCCCGTGCGTCAGCCAAGCCTTCTCTCAAATTGGTCAAAGGGGACGCGGATCGCGTCTCCTCACCCCGAGCATGACTCCGACCCATACGGAAGCAAATTGGAGGACGCAATGACAGACGCGGAACCGAGAGTCCGGCAGAATTATCTGGCCATCCTGGTGGCCGCAATCGCCTGCTTCCTGTTTGAGGCGGGCTGGTATTCGTTCTTTCTTCAGTCGTGGCTGGAAGGCATTGGCCGAACGCGGGAGTGGTTGATGGCCACCGGCGTGAACCCGGCATTGCAGTACGGCACGGCTCTGCTGTCGGCAGCCGTCATGGCCACCGCAATCTCCTGCGTTACGCAGCTTACCGGCCCGCAGACGGCGTTGCGCGGCATCAAGACAGGAGCGCTTCTGTGGCTGGGGTTCGTGCTTACGACCATATCCACCGCATACGTGTTCGAAGTGCGCACGTTCAAGCTGCTGGGCATCGATGCAGGCTTCTGGCTGGGGGGAATGATGGTGATGGGCGCCATTGTCGGCGGCTGGAAGAAGAAGTAGGGTAGTTGCCCTCAGATTCGATGGCCGCAGAGTAAGCTACTTTCGAGGAAATCGAACGATGACATTTGCGCGCTGCTGTCTGCTCACGCTCTGCTTTACCGGCCTGCTTGCCGCCGTCGCGCCGCGTATCGGCCCCGGCCCCCGGCCGTCTGCACGGCTGGTGCACGCCCAGACCGCGCCCGCTCCAACAGTCGCAGCCTCTCAACAATCTCAATCATCTCAACAGGCGCAGCCAGCCACTGCGCAGGCTTACTCGCTGCCGCCGGACAAGTTGGCCAAGGCCATTACCCTGGGCCGTATCCGCACTGTTCTCGACATTGCCGGATCGCTTTGGGGCATCGCCGTGCTCTGGCTGCTGCTGGCTTCGCGCGCTGCTGCCGGGTTGGCCGCGTGGTCGGAAAGCCTGCTGCGCCGGCGATGGCTGCAGGGGCTGCTGTTTTTCGCGGCGTTGCTGATCGTGACCACATTGGCTGCACTGCCGCTTGACGCGATCGGCCACGTGGTCAGCCGCCACTACGGCATCAGCGTTCAGGGCTGGGGCAGTTGGTTCGGCGATTTGGCCAAGGGGCTGGGGCTCACGCTCGTGTTCGGCGTTCCCATCCTGTTGTTCTTCAACCGGATCGTTCGCGCGTCGCCGCGGCGCTACTGGATCTGGATCTGGCTGGTGTCGCTGCCGCTCATTGTGTTCTCAGTCTTCGCGGAGCCGTTGCTTGACCCGATCTTCAACACCTTCGAGCCACTCACGAAGAATTATTCCGCCCTGGTTGCCAAACTGGAAACGGTGGTCGCCCGCACCGGCACACATATCGCCCCGGATCGCATGTTCCTGATGAAGGCCAGCGAGAAGAGCAACGGGCTGAATGCTTATGTGACCGGCATCGGCTCCACCAAACGGATCGTCGTCTGGGACACCACCGCAGGCCGCATTCCCGACGATGAAATTCTCTTCATCTTCGGCCACGAGAGCGGCCACTACGTCCTCAACCACATTCCCAAAGGGATTGCCGGAATGACCGTCGCGCTGTTCTTTGTCTCCTGGGCTTGCGCGGCGTTTTCCGGCCGGCTGGCGCGCCGCTTCGGCGCACGGTGGAAGCTGGGTGGGGAGCAAGCCGGAACGCAGGTGCTCGCCACCCGGCCGGGCTTCGTGGTGCTCGTTCTGGCGCTTTCGATTGCAGGCTTCGTTCTGCAGCCGGCCAGCAACGGTTTCAGCCGGCATTTTGAGCACGAGGCCGACGTCTACGGCCAGGAAGCTATCCACGGCCTGGTCGCCGATCCGCAGAAAACGACTGTTTCCAGCTTCAATCACCTGGGCGAGGCCTGGCTTGAAGACCCCAACCCCAGCCCTTTCATCGAGTTCTGGGAGTTCGATCATCCCTCGGTCATGAATCGCGCCAACTTCGCCGCACACTACGACCCATGGGCCAACGGCGGGCATGGCAGGTTCTTTGCGAAATAGTGAACGGCAGGGACTAGGGCCTAGGACTCTGACCGCGTGATTTCGTACGTTGAGTGCGTGGTTCCCAGGTCTCAGAATCGAGACATGGGGCACCCCCAATTGATATGGGATCAAGCGGTCAAAGGCCTAGGGAATAGCCGGCTCCTGGCGTGAGCCGGCTTCTGTTCCCTGTTCCCTGTACCCTGAATTTACAATTTGCCTATGCAGTTTCTCTCGATCTCCCGCCGCCGCACCGAGGCCTTCCCGCCGGAAGCCTTCACGCCGGAACTGGCTGCCCATGAGGGCCAGCGCGTCAAAGAGCTCTACGCATCGGGCCTTCTTCGCCAGGTATGGAAGCGCGGCGATGTGCCCGGAGCCACCATCCTGTGGGAAGCGGCCAGCGAAGCCGACGTTCGCGCCGCCATCGGCAGTCTGCCCATCTTTCAGGCGGGAATGCTGGAAATTGTAGCCGTCGTCCCGCTGGAACCCTATCCCGGCTTCGGACCGGCGTAGGGGCAATTGCCAAACGCTGATCGCGACCCGAGAAGCGGTGGCCAACGCTCAACCCGGAGCCGGTTCTCTGATTTGCGGCTTCCGATCTCCGGTGGTCCACAAGTTTTCTCAACCCTCCCCCGCGCCGTACACTACTTCTTCAAGGAGAAGACCCGACATGGCCTACCCCACGCAATACCGCTACACCCGCGAGCATGAATGGATTGAGCTCACGGGCTCCATCGGCACCGTCGGCATTACCGATTACGCCCAAAACTCTCTTGGCGACATCGTCTACGTGGACGTGCCCAAGGTTGGCGATCCGGTCACGGCCAACGCCACCTTCGGCTCTGTGGAGAGCGTGAAGGCAGTCAGCGACCTCTATTCGCCCGTTACCGGCACCGTGACCGCCATCAACGAGGAACTGAAGTCCGCTCCCGACAAGATCAATGAAGACCCCCACGGAACCTGGATTATCAAGGTGGAACTGGCCGATCCTGCGCAATTCAACACCCTGCTCGACGCCGCCGCCTACGAGGCTTTCATCTCGGAAGAAACGGGGGCATGAGGGACTAGGGACTGAGGGACTCGGGACTCGGGACTCGGGACTCGGAAACGGAGCGTAAGGAGCAAACCATGGGCGAATCGTTCAGGGATTTAGCAGTCTGGCAGCGATCGATTGAACTGACACTGGCCGTCTATAAGCTCACATCTTCCTTCCCGGATTCCGAGCGGTTCGGTCTTACGAATCAGTTGCGTAGAGCGGCAGTGTCCGTTGCCTCTAACATCGCAGAAGGGTATGGCCGCGCGACCAGGGGAGAGTATGTGCAGTTTCTGGGCCACGCCCGTGGATCCAACTCCGAAGTGGAAACTCAAATTGTGATTTCAAAAGCGCTGGGCTTCGGTTCGAAGCAGATGCTCCAGACAACAGAAGAACTGTGCAGTGAGGTGGGCCGTATGTTGGGTCCATTGATGAAATCCCTGCGTCCCAAGTCCCTAGTCCCTAGTCCCTAGTCCCTAGTCCCTAGTCTCGTACCTGTAAAGGACACCATGCGATACCTGCCCAAATCGCCCGCTGAACGTGCACGGATGCTCGCCGACATTGGAGCAGCCTCCATCGACGACCTGTTTGCCGTCATTCCCGCCGAGTACCGGCTTGACCGCGACCTGAACGTTCCCCGCCAACAGGCCGAGAGCGAAATCATTGACTACTTTCGCGCCGCCGGCCAGAAAAACGCTACCGACTACGCCAGTTTTCTCGGCGCGGGGGCCTATCGGCACTACCGCCCGGTGATCATTGACTCCCTGGTGCAGCGCGGCGAGTTTCTAACCAGCTATACGCCCTATCAGGCCGAAATCACGCAGGGAACGCTGCAGGCGATTTTCGAATTCCAGACCATGATTGCCGAGCTGACCGGCATGGACGTGGCCAACGCCAGCATGTACGACGGATCCACCGGCGCGGCTGAGGCGGTGCGGATGGCCATGCGCGTCACCGGCCGGCACCAGGCTGTCGTGGCCGCAACCGTCCATCCCGAGTATCGCGAGGTTCTGGCCACATATAACCAGCATCAGGCCCTGCCTTCGACCATGGTTGGCTATGACGCTGAAACCGGCCGCATGGATCTGGCCGCCCTTGAAGCGGCGGTGACGCAAGAGACCGCCGCGGTGCTGGTGCAAAGCCCCAACTTCTTTGGCGTGATTGAAGACATTCCGGCCATCGCGGCCATCGCCCATGCCCAAGGCGTGCTGCTGATCGTGTCCATTGCCGAGGCGGTTTCGCTGGGCGTCGTTCGCCCTCCTGTCGAAGCGGATATTGTCAGCATGGAAGCCCAGTCCTTCGGCGTGGCGCTGAGCTATGGCGGGCCGTTCTGCGGCGTCATTGCGGCGAAAGAGCAGTATGTGCGTCAGATGCCGGGACGCCTGGTCGGCCAAACCGTTGACGGCAACGGAAACCGCGGCTTCGTTTTGACCCTTTCAACGCGCGAGCAGCACATTCGCCGCGAGAAGGCGACGTCGAACATCTGCACAAATCAGGCTCTCGTCGCGCTGATGGCCACGATCTTCCTGGCGGTTTACGGCAAAGAGGGCATCAGCGAACTGGCCGAGCTCAACCTGGCCAAGGCGGATTATGCGGCCAAGACGCTCAGCGCCCAGCCCGGAGCGAAGCTCCTGTTTACCGGCGCGCCGCGCTTCCATGAGTTTGTTTTGCAGACGCAGGAAGCTCCGGCCGCATGGAGCCAGCGCCTGATGGATGAAAAGATTGTCGGCGGCATTGAACTCAGTCGCTGGTATCCGGAACTGGGCAATGCAACGCTTTGGTGCGCGACCGAAATGAACACTCGGGAACAGATCGATAAGGCGGCTAAAGTGATGGCGGCCGCGCCGGTGGAGGCATAATGACGACGAACGCAACGACCCCGCAAACTCCCCTCACCGGCCCCCGGACCTTGGGCAAGGTCCGTCCCCACCAGACGCAGAACGAGGCGCTGCTCTTCGAGAAGTCCTCGCCAGGCAAGCGCGCTTACAAGCTGCCGCCGTTGGACGTGCCTGCCGTGGACGCGGCGTCGCTGTTGGGTGAAGCCTATCGCAAGACTCCCGGAGAACTGCCCGAGCTGAGCGAGATCGAGATCATCCGCCACTTCACGCGGCTCTCGACGTGGAACTACGCCATCGATCTGGGCATGTACCCCCTCGGCTCCTGCACCATGAAGTACAACCCGCGCGTGAACGAGCTTGTGGCCCGCATCGAGGGACTGGCCGAGGCCCATCCCTATCGGCCCGACTCGCTGGCGCAGGGGGCTCTGGAAATCATCGACCTGCTGCAGCGCTGCCTGCTTGAAATCACCGGCATGGATTCAATCACCCTCCAGCCGGCGGCGGGCGCGCACGGCGAATTCACTGGAATCCTGCTGGTCCGTGCATGGCACGAGGCCCGAGGCAATCCCCGCCGCAAGATTCTCATTCCCGACTCGGCCCATGGCACCAACCCGGCCACGGCCGCCATCTGTGGCTACACGGTCGAGAATCTCAAGTCCAACGCCGAGGGGGGCATCGACCTCGAAGCCCTGGAGCGGCAGGTGGACGAAGAGACAGCGGCGCTGATGCTGACCAATCCCTCGACGATTGGCGTCTTCGAGAGCCAGATCCACAAGATTGCCGACATTCTTCATGCCAAGGGAGCTCTCCTTTATATGGATGGCGCCAACATGAACGCTCTGGTGGGCAAGGTGCGGCCCGGCGATTTCGGCGTGGACGTGATGCACCTGAACCTGCACAAGACTTTTTCGACGCCCCACGGCGGCGGCGGACCCGGTTCCGGACCCGTGGCCTGCAAGGCGTTCCTTGAGCCATTCTTGCCGACTCCCGTGCTCGTCCAGGACGACAAGGGCGCGAAGCACTGGAATTATGATCGGCCGCAATCCATCGGCCGCGTGCGCGCCTTCTACGGCAACACCGGGATGTTCATCCGTGCGCTGGCTTATATTCTGGCCAACGGGCCGGACGGGCTAAGGCAAACCACGGAAGACGCGGTGCTGAATGCCAACTACATCCGCAAGAAGCTCGAGGACCTGTACGAGTTGCCTTATCAGACGGCCTCGATGCATGAGGTGGTTTTCAGCGACAAGCGGCAGGCGGCCAAGGGCGTGAAGACCGGCGACATTGCCAAGCGGCTTATCGACTACGGCTTCCATCCCTACACGGTCAGCTTTCCGATGATTGTGCATGGAGCGCTGATGATCGAGCCCACGGAGAGCGAGTCTCTGGAAGAGTTGGACTTATTTATCGAAGCTATGCGGTCGATCGCCAAAGAAGTGGATGAAACTCCGGAGTTGGTCAGATCCGCTCCGCATTCCACACGCGTTTCAAAACTCGATGAAGTGCAGGCGGCCAGGAAGCCGATCCTGCGCTGGCGGCCGATTGCACAGACGCAAAGCTGAACTGCAAGCGGAATGGGCATCGCCAAGATGCGCGTCTTGAACGTCGGATTCGACACTCTGCCCGAGCCTCGCCTCAGAGGCCTGGGGAACAATCGGCCAGCGCTCTGCGGACCAGCGACTGAATGCGTTCGCATCGCTGTGCTGTCCATCTTTTCCTCGTTTTCCGAATTATCCTTCCTTTCTCTGAACCCGGCTTCCGCCTAGACTTTGCATATGGCCACTCTTCCCAACCTCGCTCTCGACTCCGTTCTGCCGGCGAATATCGACGCCGAAAAGACTATCCTGGGCGCAATTTTGCTGGACAATGCCTCCCACTCCGAGGCCGCGGAAAAGCTTGAAACAGATGACTTTGCCCTCGACTCGCACCGCAGAATCTACCAGCGGATGAGCGAGTTGATGGACTCGCAGCGGGCCGTGGACATTGTCACGCTGTCGAATGAGCTGGCCAAGTTCAAGGAGATCGAAGCCGTCGGTGGCGTGGCCTACCTGGCGTCGCTCACCGAGGGTTTGCCGCGCCGCCCGGTCATTGAAGAATACATTCGCATCGTCAAGGACAAGAGCATGTTGCGGCGGCTCATGGCCATCTGCTCCTCGGCCATTGCGCGGGCCGCCGACCAGAGCGAGTCGGCCATCGGAGTGCTCGACGTTACCGAGTCGATGCTGCTCGAAGTCAGCCAGAAAGGCTTGTCGCAGGGCTTCCAGAGCCTCGACCAGATTGTCCAGAACTCCTTTGGGAGCATTGACAAGCTCTATGAGCAGAGCCGCGAAGTCACCGGCCTGGCCACTGATTTTACTGAACTTGACCGCATGACCAGCGGCTTTCAAAAAGGCGAACTGATCATCCTGGCCGCCCGGCCTTCCATGGGCAAAACGGCGTTTGCCATCAACATGGCGCAGAATGCCGCTGTGAATCACAACGCTATTGTGGCGGTATTCAGCCTGGAAATGAGCAAGGAGTCGCTGCTGCGCCGCATGCTTGCATCGCAGGCGTGGGTTGACCAGCGCAAGTTGCAGACCGGTTTCCTGGGCCGCGAGGACCACGATAAGCTAACCAATGCGCTGGGGCAACTGGTTGAGTCAAGGCTGTTTATCGACGACACGGCGGGCATTTCGCTGGCCGAAATGCGGGCCAAGGCGCGGCGGCTCAAGCAGAACGCCGGCGGCTTGGACCTGATCGTGGTGGACTATCTGCAACTGATGACGGCTACGGTTCCTTCATCCGGCAAAAAGAACTACGAGAACCGCACGCAGGAGGTTTCGGCCATCTCGCGCGGTCTGAAGGCGCTGGCCAAGGAGCTGAGTGTGCCGGTTCTGGCCCTTTCGCAGCTTTCCCGCGCCAGCGAGCGCCGTGGTGACGACAAGCGCCCTCTGCTCAGTGATTTGCGCGAGTCGGGGTCCATCGAGCAGGACGCCGACGTGGTGGCCTTCATCCACCGCGAAGCCTACTACAACCGCACTGAGGAGATGTCCGAAGCTGACAAGGCGAAGTCCGAAATCATCATCGCCAAGCAGCGTAACGGACCCACCGACACGGTGCACCTGAACTTCATCTCCCGGTTTACCCGCTTCGACAATCCCGACTCGGTGCACGAGGCATAGTGTGTAGAATTTCGATCATGCCAGCTTATCGGTCACGAACCTCGACGCATGGACGCAATATGGCGGGAGCGCGCAGTCTGTGGCGCGCTACCGGGATGCAGGACGGCGATTTTGGCAAGCCCATCATTGCCGTCGCCAACTCGTTTACCCAGTTTGTCCCCGGTCACGTGCACCTGAAAGACCTGGGGCAGCTGGTCGCTGAGGAAATCTCCCGCGCCGGCGGAGTGGCCAAGGAATTCAACACCATCGCCATTGACGACGGCATCGCAATGGGCCACGACGGCATGTTGTACAGCCTGCCATCCCGCGAGATGATTGCCGACTCGGTCGAATACATGGTGAACGCGCACTGCGCCGATGCGCTGGTCTGCATCTCCAATTGCGACAAGATCACGCCTGGAATGCTGATGGCAGCCCTGCGTCTGAACATTCCTGCCGTCTTTGTGTCCGGCGGCCCAATGGAAGCCGGCAAGATTCAGCGGGGCAATGTTGTCAAGGCGTTAGACCTGATCGATGCCATGGTCATTGCCGCCGATCCCGGGGTGAGCGATGCTGATGTTGAACAATACGAGCGCTCTGCGTGTCCAACCTGCGGCTCCTGCTCCGGCATGTTCACAGCCAACTCCATGAACTGTCTGACCGAAGCCCTGGGCCTGGCGCTGCCCGGCAATGGGACCGTAGTAGCGACCCATGCCGACCGGAAAGAGCTTTTCCTGCGGGCCGGGCGAACCATCGTCGATCTGGCGCGGCGTTACTACGAGCAAGACGATACAACGGCTCTGCCGCGCGGAATCGCGACCTTCGAAGCTTTTGAAAATGCGATGACGCTGGATATTGCGATGGGCGGATCGACCAATACGGTTCTGCATCTGCTCGCTGCGGCGCAGGAGGGTGAGGTGCCCTTTACCATGGACGACATCGACCGGCTGTCGCGCCGCGTTCCCAACCTGTGCAAAGTGGCTCCTTCGTCGCCCACCGTTCACGTTGAGGATGTCCATCGTGCCGGCGGGATTTTCGCCATCCTTGCAGAATTGGACCGTGCGGGCCTGATTCATCGCGATGCGCACACGGTACACACCACAACGCTCGGCGAGGCTATCGACAAGCTCGACGTGAAGCGCGCCGCCTCCGCCGAAGTAAGGGAGTTTTATCGCGCAGCGCCGGGCGGCATCCGCACGACGGTGCCTTTCAGCCAGAGCAATCGCTATCCGGAACTGGACTTGAACCGCGAGACCGGGGCGATTCGGGATGCGGCGCACGCGTTCAGCAAAGATGGCGGGTTGGCTGTTCTCTACGGCAATATTGCCGAAGAGGGCTGCATCGTGAAAACGGCGGGAGTGGATGCTGCTCATCTGACATTTGCCGGACCGGCGCGGATTTTCGAAAGCCAGGAAGCGGCCGTGGAGGGCATTCTGGGCGACAAGATTATTCCCGGTGATGTGGTCCTGATTCGGTACGAAGGGCCGAAGGGCGGACCGGGAATGCAGGAGATGCTTTACCCGACCAGCTACCTGAAGTCGAAGGGGCTGGGCAAGGTTTGCGCGTTGATCACCGATGGCCGATTTTCCGGCGGTAGCTCAGGACTGTGCATCGGGCACATTTCGCCGGAAGCGGCAGAGGGCGGTTCACTGGCGCTCGTCGAAGAGGGCGATACGATTGAGATCGATATTCCCGGGCGTGCCATGCGCGTGGGTCTTTCGGACACAGAGCTGGCAAGAAGGCGTGAGCGCATGGAGGCCAAGGAGTCCGCCGCATGGAAGCCTCAAACGCGTAACCGTAAGGTCTCAAAAGCGTTGCAGGCCTATGCGGCATTAGCGACGAGCGCAGCCCGTGGGGCGGTGCGCGATGTCACGCAAATACAAAGGCAGGTCCCGCAACCCAGCGCTGAAGTACTCAGCCGATCCTGATGTATGAAGTTTCTGTAGATGTTGGCGTCTCCATTCAGCATGGGGACGCCAACATTTCATGCAGACTGCCGTAACGTCTGGCCCAAATTCCTAGGCGGCTGCAGCTACGGGCTTCATCGCGTGTTCCACTGCGACTGCGACGGCAACCGATGCACCGACCATCGGGTTATTGCCCATGCCGATCAAACCCATCATCTCAACATGCGCAGGTACGGAAGACGACCCCGCAAACTGGGCATCGGAGTGCATCCGGCCCATGGTATCGGTCATACCGTAAGAAGCCGGACCCGCTGCCATGTTGTCGGGGTGAAGCGTTCTGCCAGTTCCACCGCCCGAAGCGACCGAGAAGAATTTCTTTCCTTCAAGCAGCCGCTCTTTCTTGTAGATCGCCATCACCGGGTGCTGGAAGCGCGTCGGATTGGTCGAGTTGCCGGTAATGGCGACATCAACCTTCTCCAGTTGCATGATTGCAACGCCCTCGCGCACATCGTCTGCGCCATAGCAGCGGACAGCCGCGCGCTCGCCCTTCGAATACGCCTTTTCGCGGACAATCTTGAGCTTGCCGGTGGCATAGTCGAACTCGGTCTGCACGTAAGTAAATCCGTTGACGCGCGAGATGATCATCGCCGCGTCTTTGCCCAGGCCGTTGAGAATCACGCGCAGCGGCTTCACACGGGCCTTGTTGGCCGAGCGAGCCAGGCCGATGGCGCCTTCAGCGGCGGCAAACGACTCATGGCCGGCGCAGAAAGCAAAGCAATCGGTCTCTTCGCGCAGCAGCATGGCCGCCAGATTTCCGTGACCGAGGCCGACCTTGCGATCATCGGCGACAGAGCCGGGAATGCAGAAGGCCTGCAATCCGGCGCCGAGTGTTTCGGCAATTTCCGCAGCAACTGTCTGGTCTTTCTTAATGGCAACGGCCGCGCCGATCAGGTAGGCCCAGCCGGCATTCTCAAACGAGATGGACTGAATACCCTTGACGATCTTGCGGACGTCCACGCCCTTGTCCAGGCAGATTTTCTCAGCCTTTTCCAGCGATTCAATGCCGTTCGCGGCAAGAAACGAGCTGACTTGGGCAATCCGTCTTTCGTATCCTTCAAACAAAGCCATGATCTGCTCCTTATTCCTTGCGGGGGTTGATGGTTTTGACGGCATCGGCAAAGCGGCCATAGGTACCGGTGGCCTTGGTCAGCGCGGTCTGCGGGTCGACTCCCTTGGCAATCGAGTCCATCATGACGCCCAGCTTGACGAACTTGTAGCCGATGATTTCGCTATCCTCATCGAGAGCCAGTTCGGTGACGTAGCCTTCAGCCAGCTGAAGATACCGCGCACCCTTTTCGCTGGTTCCATACATGGTTCCGGTCACGCTGCACAGACCTTTGCCCAGGTCTTCCAGGCCGGCGCCGATGGGCAGGCCGCCCTCGGAGAATGCCGTCTGGCTGCGCCCGTATACGATCTGCAGGAACAGTTCGCGCATCGCCACGTTGATGGCGTCGCAAACCAGGTCAGTATTGAGAGCCTCGAGAATGGTCTTGCCGGGAAGGATCTCGGCAGCCATGGCGGCCGAGTGGGTCATTCCGGTGCAGCCGATGGTCTCGATCAGGGCTTCCTTGATGATGCCGTCTTTGACGTTCAGGGTCAGCTTGCATGCCCCCTGTTGGGGTGCACACCAACCTACGCCGTGCGTCAGGCCTGAAACGTCGGTCACTTCCTTGACCTTGGTCCAACGGCCCTCTTGTGGAATCGGTGCAGGACCGTGATTCGGTCCCTTGGCGACTACACACATCTGTTCAACTTCATGTGTAAGCATCTGGAGTTGCGCTCCTTGTTTGGTTGGGCTAAGAACCAGCGTTTTCATCGAGTTCCATGGTGTCTTAGGGCACCGGAAATCTCTGTGCCAGGTTTTCTTGAAGGATGGCGGTGCGCGATGCGGGTCCAACTCCATGGGCCGTTATTCCGCCTTCGGACGGATCTCGTGGGATGTCCCTCCTCGAGATCCGCCGTTGAGGGGATGTGCTTCCATCCCATACCTTGCAACAAAACGATCTTGCTAAATCGCTTCAATCATAGCGAGCCAGGGTTTCGACGCGATGTGACCGCCGCCGCAATACTTTGGGCGAACGCCTCGTCGATTTGTAAAGACAGGTGCACAACAGACCCGGAGACCCGTTGCCCACTCAGGAACGCTGTCTGCGGCGAATTTGGATGGTATAAACCGCTCCGGACGCTAAACGCGGGCTGTGTCCTACTGGCAGCTCGCGGTGATCCTCCGGCATGCGCACTCCGACGTAAACGGCCGCCTCATGTCCCTGGGAGTGCTTCAGCAGTGACGTTCCGATCCGGCTCGACTATTCTCCGATACAGTCCTCACCATAGCTCGTTGGCAACGGCCCACCCTCACGAAGCCGAAATGTGCCCTGGCTATCTGGCAGTCTCTCGACGCGAAGGAACAATGCTGCGCCGGAGTTCTCGCGATAAGTCCTTCCGCCAATTCGAACATGCGGGTGACGTAGAACACCTTGACTTTCGAGTCCAACAAAGCGCGGAACACGCGTAATCGCGCATATCCATCCCCTTCGATTTCACATGGAACATCGAATACGCACCGTTGGTAACCCGAATAGGGACATGCCTTCCGCAGGTCGCAATACTGACTGGATGCCCGTCCGATTGGCCCCCCTAGATTGAGGTCCCGAGCGCTCTCTCCATTGACGACACCGACATCTTCGAGACGGTCGAGAAAATTGCCGCTGCAGTGGGGCCGGTCTTCAAGTCTGCTTAACTCGGCTTCGGTTGTGTCAACCGGTGGAAGTAGGCTTCTGCACTGGTCCCCATCGAAGTCCCGGCTTAGTCCGCCAGGAAGATTCAGCCCGAACAGGTATCGGTGTCCAGTAGTGTTGGTGAAAGGTAGATTCGCTCATTTTGGCCACGGCGGCGAGGTCCTCCACACGTAGCGGCTTTGAAAAGTTCTCTTTGAGCCAAATGACGGCTCTGGCTGTGCGATTGCTCTGCTCCCCCAGCGTGGCGATGGCGCGCAGATGCTTGCCCAGAGACGATCGCAACAGGCGATGGACGATCTCCCGCTGCATCAGACCAGCGAGGAAGGGTAGATCGCGCGGAGTATCAAGCAAGTCCAGCAGGCCTATGCAGGAACTGAGCAACTCCGGCGTGGACTTGGCCGTGGCCATGCCGCGTGTACCGGCGCAGACGTCCGCTGACAGGAGCTCTTTGTGGCTCAGGATCTCGCGAACCGAAGCCATATCGAGCTTGAGGATCATGGCCAGAATCGGCTTCTCCTGGCTAGCCTGCGTCACCTGGCTGATGACCGGCATGTCGACCGAGGTGAGCTGGACGGTGGTCTCATCGCACACATAGGCCGTGCCGCCAATGTTGACATGCTTCTGGCCCTGCGCGTAAACGACCAGCGAAGGTTCGTAGGCCGCCGAACTG
>JBEKTB010000007.1:0-48172 GCA_049516495.1 Occallatibacter sp. | reverse complement strand
GCCGAGATCGATCCGGAAAAGAAGAAGCCGGTGCGGCCGGCAATGTAATAAAGCAGGGAACAGGGAACAGGGGTCAGGGAGCAGGACGACTCTTCGGCGTCCCAGTTTCATGGCTACTTCTGACGAGTTGCGGTCGAAAGCTTCGCCTTCAATGACCGTCGGCCACGGATAGTTAACCGATGCAAACTGTTCCCTGATTCCTGTTCCCTGACCCCTGACCGCTATTCCCTAGCCCCTGTTATCCTTACCCAGATGGATTATCTACGCCGAATCGGCTTGCTACGCCGCCGCCTGACCAAGGCGGGGCTTCAAGGGCTATTGGTTACCCATCTGCCCGACCTTCGCTACCTTTGCGGTTTTACTGGGTCCAGCGCCGCGCTGGCTGTTACCCGCCGGGCGGCTCGCCTCTTTACCGATGGACGCTACACGGCTCAGGCTGCCGAAGAAGTTGCGGCGGCGCAGGTGCAGATTGTTCCCGGTTCTCCGTCGGTTGCCGCGGTGCAGTGGCTCGCCGCCCAACCGGGCGTCGAGTTTGCCGGGATCGACCCGGCGTGGACTTCGGTCGCCGACTTGGCGCGCTGGCGGGATGCGCTGCCGGCACGGCTTCGGCGCAGATTTCTTTCCATCCTGGCCGCACCGCTGGTTGAGCCGTTGCGCTGGGTAAAGGACGAGGACGAACTGGCGCTGATGATTGAAGCCGCGCTGGTGGGGTGCAAGCTCTTCGACCACATCCTGGGCTTCATCCGGCCGGGACTCCAGGAGTTCGAAGTGGCTGCGGAGCTCGAGCATCAGGCTCGTCTGCTGGGGGCCGAGGGCATGTCGTTTGAAACCATCGTGGCTTCGGGGGTGCGCTCGGCTCTTCCCCACGGAAAAGCGACCAGCGCCCGGCTGCCGCGCAGGGGATTCCTGACCCTCGACTTCGGTGTTATCCTCAAGGGTTATTGCTCGGATATGACCCGTACCGTGTACCTGGGAAAGCCGAAATCCGGCGAGCGAAATGCCTACCAGGCGGTACTGGAAGCACAGGAAGCGGGAGTGGCGGCAGTGGGCTCCGGTGTAAGCTGCGGGGATGTGGACGAAGCTGCCCGAGGCGTTTTGCGCAGGGCAGGATTGGCAGAGGCGTTTACCCATTCCACCGGCCACGGTGTCGGCCTGGAGATTCACGAACTGCCACGCATCGGCGCCGAACAGACGACCAGGCTGTCGCCGGGCATGGTGGTGACCATCGAGCCAGGGATTTACCTGGCCGGTCAGTTCGGGATTCGCATCGAGGACATGGTGGCCGTAACGCGGACCGGAGGCCAGGTGCTGACTCCGGCACCCAAGGCTTTGATTGAACTTTGATTCAATTCGCCCCCAAATGGGGAGACTCAAGGAACGAATGAAACCACAGGATATTGCGGATCTGAAACAACTGATTGAGTTTTTGAAGGAATATCAGGTTGCCGAGTTCGATCTGGACCGGGGCGACCTGAAGATCCGGCTCAAGTTCAATTCCCCGGAGGCTTCGTCGGCGGGGTTGAGCGATTTGGCCCGGCTGCTGGCCTCGGCTCCTCCCTCGGTGGCCCAGGCAGCGGCGGCCCAAGCGGCCGCGAGCGGCGCACAACCGGCAGCTCCTGCCCAGCAAGCGGCTCCATTGGTGGACCCGGACGCGGGGCTGCACATGGTCAAGTCTCCCATCGTCGGCACCTTCTACGGTTCGCCATCGCCCGGCGCCGCGCCATACGTCTCTCCCGGCGATCACGTGGAGAAGGGCCAGGTAATCTGCATCGTCGAGGCCATGAAGCTGATGAACGACGTAGAGTCCGACGCGACCGGTGAAGTCGTGAAATGCTTTGTTTCCAACGGCCAGCCCATCGAGTTTGGGCAGCCGCTCTTTTCTATCCGGCTGGATTAGGAAGACAAGCGGAGGTAGCAAGATAAGCGGAGTTTGCTCGGCTTGCGGGGTTGGCAAAACGGGTCCGACACCTGCTTCCGAGAGCTGATCAATGCAGTGCAAAGCTAACTCCGCAAACTCCGCCCGCTCAGCTAACTCCGCTAGCTACGCTTACTCCGCTATTTCTGCACAAAGGGACAAGAATGTTTCGTAAGGTATTGGTAGCCAATCGCGGCGAAATTGCGCTGCGCGTTTTGAACGCCTGCCGCGAACTCGGCATTCGTACGGTGGCCATCTACAGTGAGGCCGACCGCAACTCGCTGCATGTGCGCTTTGCCGACGAGGCCATCTGCATCGGCCCTCCGCGCCTGGCGGAGAGCTATCTGAACGTGCCGGCGGTGATCTCCGCCGCCGAGATCGCCAATGTGGACGCAATCCACCCCGGCTACGGCCTGCTGAGTGAGAACGCCAACTTCGCCGAGGTTTGCCGCGCGTCAAATATCAAATTTATCGGCCCGCCGCCGGAGGTGACGCGGCTGATGGGCGAAAAGGAAAAGGCGCGCCAGGCGATGAAGCGGGCCAAGGTTCCCATCCTGCCCGGATCGGACGGCATCATCGGCACTGCGGAGGAAGCGCAGGTCTGGGCCAGGAAGGTGGGCTACCCGGTCATTCTGAAGGCCAAGGCGGGCGGAGGCGGACGCGGCATGAGGATCGTCCGCAACGCGGAGGAACTGCCCAATCTGTTCCATGCGGCTTATGGCGAGGCGGCCAACGCCTTCGGGAACGGCGAACTCTACATGGAGAAGTTTGTCGAGAACCCGCGGCATATTGAGTTTCAGGTGCTGGCCGATGAGCACGGCAACGTGACCACGCTGTTCGAGCGTGAGTGCTCGATTCAGCGCCGCCATCAGAAACTCATTGAAGAGGCGCCGTCGCTGCAGGTGACGCCGAAGATGCGCGAGGAGATTGGCCGCACGCTGTGCCGCTGCCTCATGGATATCGGCTACCAGAACGCGGGAACGGTGGAGTTCTTGATGGACGAGAACCACCAGCTTCACTTTATCGAGATGAATACCCGCGTGCAGGTGGAGCATCCGATCACCGAAGCCATCACCGGCGTGGACATTGTAAAGGCGCAGTTGCTGATCGCTTCAGGAGAGCGTCTGGAGAACATTCTGCCCCGCAAACTGGAGATACGTGGTCACGCCATCGAGTGCCGTATCAACGCCGAGCATCCGGTGAAGTTCACGCCTTCAGCCGGCAAAATCACGGCCTTCAACGTGCCCGGCGGCAACGGAGTGCGCGTGGACACGGCGCAGTATGCCGAAGGCATTGTGCCGCCCTACTACGACTCCTTGATTGCCAAGCTGATTGTGCACGGGCGGGACCGGGCGGAGGCGATTGCGAAGATGGAGCGCGCGTTGAGCCAGTTCGTGGTGCAGGGGATCGATACCTCGATCTCGATGCACCAGGAGATTTTTGCCGATCCCGGCTTTCGCGCGGGCGATTTCGACACCAGTTTCATGGAGAGTTTTCTGGCCAGGCGGGCGCAAAACGGCAACTGATCTCAGAAAAGGTGAAAGCAACGGCCCATCGAGCTGACTCGATGGGCCGTTGATTGTTTGCGGCGAGGAATGGTCTGGGTGAGAGGTCGAGGCAAGGGGAAGATTTTATCGCTTTTTCTTCGCCTTTTTGGTCGAATCTGATGTATGCTTGCTTCGCAACTCAGGAGGTTGCCGCATGGACTTTCAACAGCAACTGATTGCCGAATACGACCGCGAGGCCGCAAGAACACGCAAAATTCTCGATGCGATTCCCGCGGACGTCGATTTCAACTTCAAACCCAGCCCCAAGTCGATGGCGCTGGGCCGGTTAGCCGGGCATCTGTCAGAGACAGCAGGCGACTGGGCAATGCATACCTTGACGACCGACAAGCTGGAGTTTCCGGCGGACCACAAGTTCGAGCCCTATATTCCCGCGTCCAAAGAAGCCATGCTGGAGCGGTTTGACCGGGATACGGCCAAGGTTAAAGAAGAGTTGGGCAGATTCGCGCCGGAGAAGTGGGAAGATAACTGGAAATTTGTAGCCGGCGGCCAAGCGTGGATCGACGAGCCGAAGTACGAGGTATGGCGGAGCTGGGTTGTGAATCACATGATTCACCACCGCGCCCAGGTGGGTGTCTACCTGCGGGTGCTCGGCAAGCCGATTCCGGGCACGTATGGACCTTCGGCGGACGAAATGTAAGAAAAGCAGGAAACAGGGAGTAGGGAACAGGGGGAGCGTGATCGGCAAGCGACGGCAGCCGATCAAGTTGATGAAGTAGCCGGATCGTCCGGCATGCACCGTTTTTTCTGTTCCCTGATCCCTTATCCCTGTTCCCCGATGAACTACCCTTGAATCATGTCTTTCTCTTTTCCCAAGATCTACCCAATTCTGGATTCTTCCTTTATTCCAGCTGCCGGCCGCGGAGAATTTCTGCGCAGGCTGGGCGGTTCGCTGGCCGAGGCAGGCATTACGCTGCTTGAATATCGCAACAAGACAGGAGCAGAGGCCGAACTGCTAGCCGATGCCGAACTCCTCCGCATTGTGTTGCCGGCCGGACACGTGAAGCTGATTCTCGATGACCGGGCCGATCTGGTCGAGGGTCTGGGGTTTGACGGCGTGCACGTGGATGCCGGCGACCTGAAGCCCGCCGAGGCCCGCAAGCTGCTAGGACCGGATCGCATCGTGGGTACATACGGCGGCGGCGAGGCGCTTTTGCCGGGGATTGTGGATTCTGGTGCGAATTACTTTTCCATCGGCCCGGTGTTTGCGACCCGGACCAAACAAACCTCGCTGCCTCTGATCGGCATGGAAGGCGTGCGGCGTCTGCGGATGCAGGCTGGGCGCGGGCCGGTGCTGGCAGCGATCGGCGGCATTACACTGGCGACTGCGCCTGCCGCACTGGAAGCAGGAGCCAGCCTTGTGGCCATCGCCGGAGGGCTGTTTCGGCAACCGGACCCGGCGGCGGAATTTCGCAAGTGGATGGCTGAACTGGGCTGAGGATGTGTGTCCGTAATAAGGGCCGCGAGCGTGGATGCCTGGTCCCCCACCCTTCCGCAAAAATACGCGGACGGATGGGGCACGATTAGTTTGTGTAAGAGCCGGCGCGGTGGCTGCCCCAATATCCCGCCAAATGCATGAAGGCAAAGAAATCTAAAGACATCGGTACGGAAATCGGGTAAAAATCTTGCAAGTGACAATCCCAGACCTCCATCCAAATCCTGAGCCCGAAGCCGCTTCCAACGCGCCCCACATGGTGCAGAGCCTCGGGTTGTTCTCCTCCACTGCGCTGGTGATCGGGTCGATGATCGGATCCGGCATCTTTATTGTCGATGCGGACATTGCGCGCGGCACCGACTCGCCGGCGCTCTACCTGGGCGCGTGGGTGGTGACGGCCATTCTGACCATGATCGGCGCGCTCAGCTACGGCGAACTTGCAGCCATGATGCCCAAGGCCGGCGGTCAATATGTTTACCTGCGCGAGTCGCTGGGGCCGCTGTGGGGATTTCTCTACGGCTGGACGCTGTTTCTGGTGATTCAGACGGGGACGATCGCCGCCGTGTGCGTGGCCTTCGGCAAGTTTCTGGGCGTGTTCTTTCCTGCTGTTTCGACGACCAACTGGTTGTGGCACATTGCCCATGTGCCCGCGCTGCGGGTGGGGCCGATGGTGCTGGGCAACATGGAGATCGGCGTCAATACAGCCAACGTGAGCGGCATTGTGGTGGTCTTCTTTCTGGCCATCGTGAACATGTTAGGCGTGAAGCTGGGAGCGCTGATCCAGAATGTTTTCACCTCGGCCAAGGCGCTGTCGCTGGCGGCTTTGATTGTGCTGACCTTCATGGTGGGGCGCAACGCGACGGCCTGGGAGGCCAACTTCGGGGCTGGCTGGAGCCAGTTCTGGAAGAACGCCGGCTGGAGTTCGCTGCACCCGGTGCAGGTGGGCATGGGCGGGCCTATGGTGTTGGTGAATCTGCTGGTGATCCTGGCGGTGGTGCAGGTGGGGTCGCTGTTTTCGGCGGACGCCTGGAACAATATCACCTTCACGGCAGGGGAGGTGAAGAATCCCAAGCGAAACATTCCGCTGTCGCTGGTGCTGGGCACAGGGTTTGTGCTCACGGTCTACTTTCTGGCGTCACTGGCCTACATCCTGGTGCTGCCCATGCACGGCGACCCGCACGGCGCCACGGTGCTGGCGCGCGGGGTGCAGTACGCCTCAGAAGACCGCGTAGGCACGGCGGCCCTGGAACAGATTTTCCCGTCCGGGGGCGCTTACCTGATGGCCGCTGCCATCCTGATTTCGACATTCGGCTGCGCCAACGGCTTGTCTCTTGCCGGAGCGCGTGTGTATTACGCCATGAGCCGGGACGGACTGTTCTTCAAGTCGGTGGGCACGCTGCATCCGCGCTACAAGACGCCCGCGGTGGGGCTGCTGGTGCAGGCCTGCTGGGCCACGCTGCTGTGCGTCTCGGGCTCGTACAGCCAGTTGCTGGACTACATCATGTTTGCGGTGCTGGTGTTCTATATCCTGACCGTTGCCGGATTGTTTGTGCTGCGGGCGAAGCGGCCTGACGCTCCGCGACCCTACAAGGCGCTGGGCTATCCGGTGCTGCCCGCGCTCTATATCGTCATGGCGGGCTGGATATGTGTCGTATTATTACGCTACAAGCCACAGTACACGTGGCCGGGCCTGGTGCTGGTCCTGCTCGGCATTCCGGTATATCTCTTCTGGTCGCGGCGGTCCACGAGAACGTCTCAAGGCGAACCGAATTCAATCTGACACCAACCAACGAGGAGGAAGTCCCTCATCCATGTCCAGACTGCTGCGTATCAAGCCGATGTCGATGCTGAACCAGGAGGCGAGTGAAACGGGCGAGCATACGCTCAAGCGCTCGCTGGGCGCTCTGAATCTGATTACGCTGGGCATTGGCGCCATCATCGGCGCCGGCATCTTTGTGCTGACGGGCACAGCCGCGGCTACCGCTGCCGGTCCGGCGGTATCGCTGAGCTTTGTCCTTGCCGGAGTCACCTGCGCCTTCGCCGGATTGTGCTACGCCGAGTTTGCCTCCATCATTCCCATCGCCGGATCGGCCTACACCTATGGGTACGCGACGCTGGGCGAGTTTGTTGCGTGGATCATCGGCTGGGATTTGGGGCTTGAATACGGCTTTGGTGCGGCCACGGTGGCATCGGGCTGGTCAGGGTATTTCAACAGCCTGCTGACGCAGATGCACATTCACATTCCGCCGCAACTGACAGCGACCCCTGGGACGCCGCTGGTGTTTTATCAGGACCAGTGGATGCCGCTGATGTCCCTGCCGATGGGGGTTTCCGCGCACGGTCTACCGCAGGCTACGGGGTTATTCAACCTGGTGGCGATTCTGGCGATTGTGATCATCACCACGGTGCTGGTGATCGGCATCAAGGAGTCGGCCAACCTGAACACGGCAATCGTGATCGTGAAGTTGGCGATTGTGGGCATTTTCATCGTACTGGGTGGCTATTTCCTGGTCCTGCACCCTTCGCTGGCCATGCATAACTGGCACCCGTTCATCCCGCCGTCAGACGGGCATGGGCACTTCGGGTTGAACGGCATTGCGCTTGGCGCGGCTTCGGTCTTCTTTGCCTACATCGGGTTTGACGCCGTATCGACGGCGGCGCAGGAAGCCAAGAATCCGCAAAAGGATATGCCCGTCGGCATCCTGGGCTCGCTGGCGGTCTGCACCGTGCTCTACATCCTGGTCTCCACGATTCTTACCGGCCTGAAGAACTACAAGGAACTGGACGTGGCCGCGCCGGTGGCTCTGGGCATCAAGGTGACTGGAATCGGCTGGGGAGAACTGCTGGTGAATGTCGGCGCCGTGTTTGGGCTGGGAACCGTGATGCTGGTGATGCTTCTGGGACAGTCGCGTGTGTTCTTTTCGATGTCCAGGGACGGCCTCCTGCCCAAGTGGGCCTCGGCCATCCATCCCAAATTCCGCACGCCCTGGATCTCGACGATCGCGGTGGGAGTGATTGTGGCCATCATGCCGGGCTTCCTGCCCATCGACCAATTGTCCAAGCTGGTGAACATCGGCACGCTGCTGGCCTTCACCATCGTGTGCGCGGGCGTTTGGGTGCTCCGGGTGCGACACCCGGACATGCATCGGCCGTTCAAGACGCCGCTGGTGCCGCTGGTGCCGATTCTGGGCATCGTATCAGCGTTTTATCTGATGACACGGCTTCCCGCGATTACCTGGGAGGTGATGATCGGCTGGCTGCTGGTGGGGTTGGTGATCTACTTTGGCTACTCGATCCGTCACAGCAAGGTGCAGGGGCTGGCCAAAGCCCAAGAGGGCGACTGATTCGGCCTGAAGTTGGCAGTGACGCCAGACGGCCTCCCGCATTGTATGCTGGAGGCCGTCGGCAGTTGGGTTTCGGTAATCTGCCGTTACGCCGTGGCTTTGGCGCAGAACTCATCGAAGGCGCGGACCAGTTCGCCGGCAATCTGCTGGGCCGTGGCCTGCTCGATGACAAAGCGCTGCATCAGGTAGACCAACTTGCCGTCGCGCAGGATGGCAACGGCGGGGGAACTGGGCGGGTTGCCCTCGAAGTAGCCGCGGGCCTGCTCAGTGGCCTCGCGATCCTGGCCTGCGAAGACCGTGATCTTGTGGTCGGGCTGGTTGGTTGAGCCCGTCAGCGCGAGACGCACGCCGGGGCGCATTTTGCCCGCCGCGCAGCCGCAGATCGAGTTGACGACCAATAATGTTGTGCCCGGTTGGGCGAGTGCCGCATCCACTTCTTCGGCGGTCCGGGTTTCCTTGATTCCGGCGCGAACAAGTTCCTCGCGCATGGGAATTACCATGAGTTCTGGGTACATTGATTCCTCCGGCAGGGAAAGTTGCCTGATCCATTCTACCTTCAAATTCAATGGTGTAGCCTTTGACGATGCTGATTGAAGAAAACAAGCCGCTTGCGCCCTTTACAACGTTCGGCATTGGTGGCCCGGCCCGCTGGTTTGTGGAGGCGGAAAGTGAAGGGGACGTTGCGGAGGCCGCCGCCTGGGCGGGCGACCACAGCGTGGCGTTGTTTGTACTGGGCGGAGGCAGCAACCTGCTGGTTTCGGACGCCGGGTTCGACGGTCTGATCCTGCGGGTGGGGTTGCGCGGCATTGCGGCCGAAGACGCGTCGGAGCAGCCAGGACAGAGGGCCTACCAAGTTGCAGCGGGCGAAGACTGGGACGGTTTCGTGGAGAAGACGGTTCAGGACCGGTGCGCAGGAGTGGAGTGCCTGGCCGGGATTCCGGGCACGGTAGGCGGGACTCCAGTGCAGAACGTAGGCGCCTATGGCCAGGAAGTGGCTTCGGCGATTGTGCGGGTGCGCGCCTTTGACCTGCTGGAGCACCGCTTCCTGGAATTCTCGGCCGCGGAGTGCGGGTTTTCATACAGGCGAAGCCGCTTCAACCTGGCCGACCGGGGTCGCTACGTGGTAACGCGCGTGGACTACTGTCTGACGCCCGGAGGCGCGCCCACGGTGCGTTATGCTGACCTGCAAAAGGCCCTGGCGGAGCGCGGAGCCGAGTGCGGTGAGCCCTCGCTTGCAGAGGTGGCGGCCGTTGTGCGGCGGGTTCGCCAGAGCAAGGGAATGCTCATGGTGGAGGGCGATCCGGATTGCCGCAGCGCCGGCAGCTTCTTCAAGAATCCGGTGGTTTCTGAGGAAGAGATTCGGCAGATTGCTGCCGCCAGCGCAAAGGAACCGCCGCGGTTTCCAGCCGGGCCGGGCGCAGAGAATCACGGCAGGGTGAAGGTTCCGGCGGCGTGGCTGATCGAACAGGCCGGTTTTGCCAAGGGGTATACGCTGGGCGCCGCAGGAATCTCATCGCGCCACACGCTCGCCCTCATCAATCGCGGCGAGGCCAGCGCAGCGGAAGTGCTGGCGCTTGCCGGGCAAATCTCCGCAAGTGTCAAGGCACGATTTGGAATCCGGCTGGAGATGGAGCCGGTGATGATCGGCTTCTGACTGGAAGTAGACTCCCGATCCTGCTGCAGGTTGAACGTCAAGATAAATCGCGGGGAGTGTTGAGAAGGGCTGCAAGTTGGCTCCGCCGTGCAGGGTTGGCGAGTTAGCAGAGGGTATTGCGGCCTGCCTTACCGGTTGCAGCCATTGATCGAAACTTACGACCTGTCAGCTTCGATAGATCAATAATTCATCTCTCGGCAGGGTTGCAGTTGCGGCGATAGAATACTGATTCAATGCAAATTGGTTCAGATAGTGTGATGCTGTGCACCTTAGCTCTCCAATGTTTGGTCGCTTCCTGCGCGAACAAAGCGTCTATCTTGCCCTTGCCGGAGTGGGCGACGCCATATTCTGGGCCATTGGACGGCCGATCAATCCCGCCACGGTTCTAGTGTATGCACTGTGCTTTGGAAATCTCTTCACGCTGGCAACCGACCGTTTGGACTTCCTCTACCGGCAACGGCCATTTCCTAACAATTTGCTCGTCTTTCTGCCCCTCCTGCTTGTGCTGACGGTCCCGTTCTTTCTGATCGCCAGCGCGTTTGTGTGGCTGCTTGCGCCGCCTGCTCCGCAGACATTTATTCATCTCATACGTACAGGATGGAAGTTTCCGTTTCTGGCCATGTTCCTCTGCGGCGCTCTCACTTTTCTGTTCACTGCCACCAGGGAGCAACTGGAGCGGCGCAACATTGAACTTCAGCATTCGGTTGAATCCGGCACCGCCCGAATCAAGATGCAGGAGCAGGAATTGGAGCGGGCGCGAGAGATACAGCAGTCTTTGCTTCCCAAGCAAATTCCTCAGATTGCTGGGTTCGAAGTTGCAGGCGCCTGGCGTCCGGCGCGCATGGTGAGTGGGGATTACTTCGACGTGCTCCGACTGGGAGACCGCCGACTGGCTGTCTGCATCGCGGATGTGGTCGGAAAAGGTGTTTCCGCAGCGCTGCTGATGGCCAATGTGCAGGCCGCTGTGCGCGCGTTTGCGTGCGAGTCGGAGAGTCCGGCGTGGGTGTGCGCGCGAGTGAATGGGCTGCTGTGCGAGAACATCGCGACAGGGAAGTTTGTGACTTTTCTGTACGGTGTCCTGGATTGCGAAACACACAGATTTGAGTTCTGCAATGCAGGCCACCTTCTCCCGATTCTCATATCTTCCGGTTCGGTCCGGATGCCGGAGCAAGGCGGGGCTGTACTCGGCGTCTTTCCGGCGTGGAAATACGAGGACTCGTCGCTCGAGTTGAAGCCGGGGGACAGATTGCTGCTGTTCACGGATGGTATTACGGAAGCGTGTGACGCGGATGGGCGGGAATACGAAGAGGGAAGCATTGCAAGCTTTGCAAGGGCGAATAGCGCACTTGGGGCAAATGAGCTGACGACCCGGCTGCTTGCACAGGTTACTGACTATTGTGGAGGGCAATTTCAGGATGACGCTACGCTGTTGGTGATTGCTGCTAGTTAGAAAGTCTCAATTCTCTACAAAAGTCTTGTCTTCCCACCCTTTCCGCGATGAAGCTGCAGAAAGGATGGGGCACCCAGTTGAATGCCTCGGAGTTCCATTTCAGGGGCCTTCATAGCTCAGGTCAGTCGGCAACGGGTGTGAGTCCGCTTTTCGCAAGCTGGGCCTGAATAGGCGCAGAGAGCAGGAAGTTGAGCAGCTTGTGTACGGCGGCGCGCTGCGTGGTGCGGCTGACGATCACTGCGCTTTGCTCGAGGGGTGGGTAGAGATTGCGCGGGACTTCAAAGTAGGCGCCAGTTGACGCGAAGTGCGGAGTAAGAGCGGATGTCAGCGAGATGAGCCCCGCGTCGGCCTTGCCGGAGTCGACCAACTGCGCGGTCTGGGCGATGTCTTCGGCGGTTACCAGGCGGGGTTTGAGCGCGTCGAAGAGACTGAGGCTCATGAGTGCGGCAACTGCTGCACGGCCATAGGGCGCACGCTCGGGATTGGCGATGGCCAAGGTCCTCAGGTTGGGGCTCCGCAGCAGGTCGAGCGACGGAGGCGGCAAGCCGGAGTCCTTGCGTGACCACAGAACCAAAGTGCCCTTTGCGTAGATGATGGGGGTGGTCGAATCCGCCGTGCCTGCCGCATCGGCCAGGCCGGCGTCAATCAGATGCTTGGGGTAGCTGAGGTCCGCCGAGAGAAACAGATCGAAGGGCGCGCCGTTCTGAATCTGCGCGGCCAACGCTGCCGAAGCCTGGTAGGCGGCCTCGACGGGAATGCCCGTGGACTGGTGGAACTGGTCGAGGAGCGGGGGCAGCACGGGCTCCAGATCAGCGGCGGCAGCTACGCGCAGAGGCGTCTGGGCAGACGCGGCCACCACACCTGCCATCCACAGAAGCATGAGTAAAATCCGGTTCAGCCTGATCATTTCCCGCTCCGGATGAGGCAAAAACTGCCGTACGCTGGTAGGCTAACACCAAGTATGAGCGACAATTTGCATCAGTTGCGTTGTTTCGGATGCGGGGCGCGCATCTCCGGCACGGAAGCCCAGCCGGATTTCCGTTGCGTCCTGTGCGGTGACCTGTTTGAGGTGGAATATCCCGGCTGGGGACAGCGCGGGGGCCATGACCGTCCCAATCCCGGTGCGCTGAAGTGGCTGTGGCGGGAGCGGCGCTGCTCCTCTGAGGCGCTGGACCACTCCGGGGTGTGGAGATTCCGCGAGCTGCTTCCGATTCTGGACAGCTTTGGCAACGTGGTGACACTGCGCGAAGGCAACACGCCGCTCTACCAACTGACGCGCGCCTCAAAGGCCCTGGGCATCGACCAGTTGTACGCCAAGCACCAGGGAATGAATCCGACCGGCTCGTTCAAGGACACGGGCATGACGGCGGCCATGAGCGTTGCCAAAGAGCGCGGGTTCGAGTGGGTGGCCTGCGCGTCGACGGGGAACACTTCGGCCGCGATGGCCGCCTATGCCGCGCGGGCGGGGCTGCGCAGCCTGGTACTGATTCCAGAGGGCAAAATTGCCTGGGGCAAGCTGTCGCAGGCCATGGATTACGGTGCAGTTACCTGCCAGATCAAGGCCGATTTCGACGGCTGCCTGCGCTTGCTGACGCAGATTGTGAAAGAAGCGCCGATTCACTTGCTGAATTCGGTGAACCCCTACCGGCTGGAGGGGCAAAAGACTCCGGCTTTCGAGATTGCCGAGGCCTTCGACTGGAATGTTCCCGACCACCTGATTGTTCCCGGCGGAAATCTGGGCAACAGTTCGGCGCTTGGCAAGGGATTTCGTGAGCTGCGCGAGCTGGGCCTGACAGCGCGGATGCCGCGCATCTCGGTCATCCAGGCAGCGGGGGCCAATCCGCTGGTACGCAGCCTGGAACAGAATCACGGCATGGAACTGGAGCCGGTGGAGGCGCACACGCGCGCCACGGCCATCCGCATCGGCAACCCGGCTTCGTGGCGCAAGGCGGTGCGCGTTATTCAGGACACCGATGGTTGGTGCCTGGATGTGAGCGAGGCGGAGATCGCCATTGCCAAGACCGAATTGGGCGCAGAAGGGCTGGGCTGTGAGCCGGCCTCTGCTGTTACGCTTGCGGGGTTGAAGAAACTGCATGCGCGGGGTGCGATCGCTCCTTCGGAGACGGTGGTCCTGGTTCTGACCGGCCACACCCTCAAGGATGCCGACTACACCATTGACTTCCACCGCGGAACGCTGCTGAAGGAAGAGGAAACCGTGGGCCTGGAAGCAGAGATTGTCGGCCTGCGGCGCAACGCGCAGCCTGTGGAGGCTACACCGGCAGCGGTGCTGGCGGCGATGAAGGGCAGTGCGGGATGAGCCAGGCTGGGAATGGAAATCCTGAAAGTTTCCATCTGCGTCTGCCCGCCACTTCAGCCAACCTGGGCCCTGGCTTTGATGCGGCGGCGGTGGCTCTGGATTTTTATCTGGAGATCGACGCAGCGCCGGCTGCGGAGTTTTCGATTGATGCGACGGGCCGCAACCGGGCGCGTTGTTCCCGGCTCGACGACAACCTGATTCTGGAGATTTACAAGGATTTGCTGGAGAGCAACGGGCGGCCGGTGATCCCGCTGGCCATTCGCATGAACAACGAGATTCCGCTGGGGATGGGTTGCGGCTCGTCGGCGGCGGGAAGGCTGGCCGCGATTGCACTCGCAGTGCATTTTGGGCAGCTGGGCTGGAGTGCGGAGAACATACTCGAAGAGGCCTCGGTGCTGGAGGGCCATCCGGATAACGCCGCAGCCTGCTGGCTGGGCGGATTCGTGTCCGCTGCCAGCGAGGGCCGGCGGGTGCA
This sequence comes from Occallatibacter sp., assembly GCA_049516495.1. Taxonomy (GTDB): domain Bacteria; phylum Acidobacteriota; class Terriglobia; order Terriglobales; family Acidobacteriaceae; genus Telmatobacter. Next base: position 34,017 of record JBEKTB010000007.1, on the reverse strand, counting down.
TGTGGCGCGCGTTGAGCCGCCAGAGGGTTGGCGGGCTATCGTGGTTCTTCCTACCGAGCCCCTGGCGACCAGCAAGGCGCGCTCGGTGCTGCCCGCGAGCTATTCCCGGGACGACGCAGTGTTCAATATCCAGTCGGCGGCCTTGCTGGGGCTAGCATTTGCCCAGGAACGGGGCGATCTGCTGCGTGTCGCCATGCGGGACCGGATTCACCAACCCTATCGCGAGTCCATCTGTCCTCTGCTGCCCCGCCTGTTGCCGCTGGCTGGACTGCACGGCATCCTGGGAGTGGCGTTGAGCGGCGCCGGCCCCGCGGTTCTGGTGATCACCGCGAACGAGGAGAGCGTGCCGGATTCGACGGCCCACATCCGCATGGCTCTCGACGGCCTGGCAGAGCCGGAACTCAAGGTTTGCCAGTTTGAATCGGCGGGAGCGAGCCGCTTCGTTTCCGCACCAAACCTGGCCTGAGTGCGACGAGCGGGGAAAGCCCGCAAACTCCTGGGTCCTGGCGTGAGCTTCAATGAGGCATCACGGGAGTAACTCTTACTGCAAGTACAATATCGCGTCAGCAAGCACCCGTTGGATTCTACTTTTCCGGTTACTCAAGATTGCTTGCAATTCGCAGCCAGAAACCCTAAATTCGCTGCGTGGGCAGTTCTGGGGGAGGGCTGCTCTAGCGCCCGTGATCCTGCACAGGATCCGGGCGCTTCTATTTGCGCAGAACTCGAATAGATTGTGTTATGTACACCGGGTTCTCGGGGGATTTTGTGGGCGTTCGGAGCTTCCACAAAGCCACTTCGTATCGACGGTTATGGAGGGGATTGCGACTTTCGTTTCGGCTGCCGCATCTTATGAAGGCCCGGTTACCGGTACACTGGGAGTACGCAATTGCCGCAAGGAGGATCATGGCTGGATTGGGAGTTTTAGAAGTAAGTGATGCAACGTTTGACCAGGAAGTGCTGCGCAGTGAGCAGCCTGTGCTGGTGGATTTCTGGGCGGTTTGGTGCGGCCCGTGCAAGGCTATCGCGCCGATCGTGGATGGCGTTGCCGCAACGTATGCCGGCAAATTGAAGGTGGCCAAGGTGAATGTGGACGAGAACGGCGCCACGCCTTCGCGCTACGGCATTCGCGGCATTCCCGCTCTCCTGTTTTTCAAGGGCGGCAAGGTGGCGGATCAGGTAGTTGGCTATGTTCCTCAAGACGTGATTGAAGAGAAGGTCAAGCGCCTGCTGGCGTGAACGAAGGGCAGGGACTAGGGAACAGGGATCAGGGAACAGCCCCGGAGGCTTGCGGGCGGTGTGAGTTATGGCACACAGTCTGCCCACTGCCTTCGACCGTTCTCTAATTGCCGTTCCCTTTTTCTGTCGTCTCAGCGGTACTTGCGCAAGACGCCAAGTACGCGGCCTTGAATCGCCACTTGCGCGGCTGGAACGTAGATAGGCTCCATCTCCACGTTCGCCGGCTGCAGTCGGACCACGTTGCCTTCGGTATAAAAGCGCTTCAGCGTCGTCTCGGAGCCATGGACCAGGGCCACCACGATTTCCCCCTGGCGCGCCGTCCGGGTGCGCTCGACCAGCACGTAATCGCCGCTGATGATATGCTCGTCGCGCATGGAGTCGCCGCGCACCTCGAGGGCGAATACGTCGCGGTTTCCGACCACATCGTGCAGGGAGATGCTCTCCGGCGTCTCGGTCGCTTCGACAGGCAGTCCAGCAGCGATGCGGCCAGCCAGGGGCAAACGGTCGCTGGAGCGGGTGCGAGTGCCGGGGGGCAGAACGTCGATCGAGCGGCTGCGGTTGTGTACGCGGTCCAGCAGCCCTTTCTTTTCGAGGTTGGTAATGTGTTTGTGCACGGTCGCCAGGCTCTTCAGCCCCATGCCGCGCGCAATCTCCTCAAACGACGGGGAGTAGCCGTTGCGAGTCACAAACGACTCCAGAAAATCGAGAATCTCTTTTTGCCTTCGGGTGACAGCCATGGGCGCACTATAGCGAAGACTTCTCGCTACTCCTTTCCAGGCGTTTGATTTTGGAGGAAAAACCATAGTAAGTCTTTAAATATGAGTATATTGAATGAGATTCGTTGCGATCATGTGCAGCAATGTCCGCCAATTCCGAATAGCAAGACTCGAGATCATGCCCAGGACCGCCGGCATTTTGACGAGCGGAGAGAGCTAAAGAAGCCGAGCGAATTATGCGCGAGAATCGCCTTGGAACGTATAGACGATTGCCCCGAGGCTGCCAGGAGCCGAAGCGAAGAAATGGCGATTGTTCGGCGCACTTGATCATCAGGGATGACTATAGCATTAAGAGCGAAATGTTGGCGAAGATTTTGTGCGACCGGCAAACCTATAAATTGAACCTGCACCAAGCTGGTTACGTCCGAATGGCGTCAACAGGAGTAATCATTCCGCAATTCGTCCGAATTCGACGGATTGTTGCTGGCGCTCCGCGTCTGGTTCGCTGCTGGGCCTTCCTTTTCTGTTGAATATTCCGCAAGGCCCATCACGTTCCCGAAGTCTCATATTGCGTGTGAGTGGGCAGAAACACCCGGATGACAGTGCCGCGTTTCTCCGGCTCGACATGGCTTTCAATACTGATCTGCCCACCGTGCCCTTCGACAAACTGCCTGGCGACGAACAGGCCGATTCCCGTGCCGACAGTAGTCCGGGTCGTAAAAAAAGCATCGAAGACCTTTGGCAAAACGTCCGGAGGTATGCCTACACCGTTGTCGGCGATGGTGAGGACAACGCCGTCTGCAGGGCGGGCCACATCGCACACCGAAACAGAAAGCGTCCCTCCGGTGGGCATCGCGTAGATCGCATTCACGATGAGATTGGAAACCACCTGCATCATCTCGCCACGCCGCAGGACAACCTTTCGCGAAGGCGAAATGGACCGCTTGATTGTAATTCTTACGGCCGTGCAACGCGGTTCGTAGATCATGAGGGCGTGTTCAGCGATTTCTCCGAGAGAGGCCAGGCTGGCTGAAGCGTGCTCCCGGTAATATCCAAGGGTTTGCTTGGCGATGTGGGAAACGCGCCCGAGCTCCCTCTCCGCCAGGGCGAGATGGTTGATGCCTTCCTGGTCAGAGATCTTTGGCCGCAGCAGGTAGAGCAAATTCACGACCGCTTCCAGGGGATTGTTGATCTCGTGGGCAATCGTCGCCGCCATGCGACCAGTGGCTGCAATCTTCTCTGCCTGCAGCAGCGACTGCTCCAGCCGTTTGCGGCTGGAAACATCGCGGAGGATTTTCGAAGCGCCGATGACCTGACCGTTTGCATCCTTGACGGGGGACACAGTCAGGGAGACGTCGATAAGCTTCCCGTCCCTGGTCAGACGAACGGTTTCGAAGGGCTTTACGCGTCTGCCGGCGCGGATGCTCTCGAGGATTGTTCTTTCGTCCGAATGCAGCTCCTCAGGAATCAGCTTGAGGATCGAAGTCCCAATCATTTCATCCGCCGTGTAACCGAAAACCCTTGTGGCAGCATCGTTCCAACTGGTGATGATTCCATTCAGGTCCTTGCTGACGATGACGTCCTCTGAAGAGGCTACGATCGCCGCGAGTTCACCGAGATGTCTGGCGCTCTGACGCAGCGCCCGCTCGTTCTCTCGCACCTTTGTCACATCCTGGATGGTGCCCAGGATTCTGCCACCCAAGCCGTCCACGGAGGGCTGGAGATTTCCGTTGATCTCAATGCGCCGCAGCGACGTGTCGGGCCGGTTGATCTGGCCCTCAAAATGGAACGGCTCACCCTTCTCCAATGTCCGATTGACGGCCTCTTGGAATGCTTTCCGATCATCCGGATGGATTACTTCGGCGAGGAATTTTGCGCCATTGACCGGGCCCTGTTCCCGCGTGCGCCCGAAGATCCTGTACATGCGATCGTTTTCCCAGGTCACGCGGTCGGTCGTGGTGTCCCAGACGAACACACCCAACTCCGCAACTTCAGTGGCAAGCTTCAGTCTTGCTTCGCTTTCCCGTAGTCGCTGAGCGCCGAGCACCGTCTCGGTCATGTTGCGGAAGGCGTCATACACGCCCCGGATTTGTCCGTTCTCATAAACGGGGATCAGGGAGTAGCTCCAATAGTGATCTTCGAGCACTCCGTTGAGGAGGATGGGGATGAACATGTTGTCCCGCACCGCCGTCTCCCCTCGATACAGGCAGGCTTCGAGATCGGCGCCCACCAGGTCCCAAGCCTCGCGGAAAACATCAGGGTAGAGGCCGCCGAGGGCGCCCGGATGCTTGACGGTGAGAGTCGAAATCGCCGCATCGTTGTATAGAAACACCATCTCCGGTCCCCAGGAGAGGATTGTCGGAAAGGGCGAGTGAAGCATCAGGTTGGCAGTGGCAAGCAGCGTCTCGGACCATTCTTCAATAGGACCCAAGGGGGTCCGCGACCAGTCGCGTTCGCGGATGCGAGAGGCCATTTCACTCGACCCGGTAATTAATGTATGGGCGCGAGATGCGCTGGCGGGCTTGTTCATTGGATCGTCGGTTTTGCCTGCAATTCCAGTTTCGTAACGATACCAAATGGAAGCCCGGCTCGACCATGGTGAGTCGTTCTCAATAGGCCTTTTGGGGCTCGATCTCAAATCCCCTCCATGCCAGGAGCTAAACTCCCGTCCGCCAAACGCTTGGAACCTCTCCGGCAAATCCCGGCGAGCCCTCCCGGTGACCGGCAAAAAAGGTGAGAAAAGCCCGATTTCCCGTCCCGTTGGATCTCAAACTGCGGAATAGAGATCGTGCAGTGCGAGGCCGTTTTCAAGCGAGTTCCTTTTCGCGCGGCGCATTCCCGAGTGATGCTCGCTCGTTATCCGGCGTGAGCCTGGGCGCGGGCGCCATCGTACACGTCGACGAACTCCCGGTAGCGCGCCGCAATCTGGGCCACCGCGTCCTCGCGCGTGACCTTGCCGCTGCGCCAGGAAACCAGCGGATTCCAGAAATCGGTTCTGCCCACCGCGAAGCCGATGAATCCTTGAACCGAGGCGGCGGTGGTCAGCCACTCCCGCACCTTCTCGTCGTTTTCGCCGCGCCCCAGCACAATGCAGCCTACTTTGTCGCGACCGCTCCGCCGGGCTACTGCCACAATCTTTTCGCAATCCTGGCGCTGGTCAAGTCCCTCGATCTTCCATACGTCCGGTTCGACGCCCGCGTCCTGCAGTTCGAGGATGGCCTCGATCATGAGCCCGGGACGAATTTCCAGATCGTAGGCTTTCGTGTCGCCCTTCACCTTATCCAACTGCGCTTTTTCCGCCGGCACCAGGAGTTCAAACATGAACAGGCTGCGATTGGCCGTGTGCAGATAATCCGACAACCTCTTGAGCCGCCCGGCCTGCTGGCGGTTCATGGCTTCATCGCCCTCGGGGTTATAGCGCACCAGCACTTTCGCAAAGGTGGGATGAAAGGCCTCAATATGCGCAGCGAAATCGTCTGCGTATTGGAAGTCGAACTCTTCCTGGCCGCTCATTTCCACCGGGCACGCAATCTGGAAACCGCGTTCCCCGGCATCGCGCAGAATCGCCGCGCCAAACTGCTCGTCCACCAGCAGGCCGGCGTGATCCTTTGGCACACCGGCCGCGATGGCGGCTTTGAAACCGTCGTAGATGACCTGCTTGGCAGCCGCAATTTGTGTTGTCTGGTCTGAGTTCAACTCGCCATGCCAACCGAACATTCCCGTTTCAAACGAGCCGCGATGGTCGAAGGGCAGGATGTAGAGAGGATGTTCGAAGCCGCGGGGGGAAGCCATGGCTACTACTCCTTGGATTTGCGCTAGCGCGATTTGCGATAGCGGCGAATCAGGTTGTTGGTGGAACTGTCATGCTCGAGAGCCGGCTCCGTCTTGGCTTCGAGTTCCGGGATAATGCGCTGGGCGAGAGCCTTGCCAAGTTCCACGCCCCACTGGTCGAAGGAGTTCACCTGCCAGATGGTTCCCTGGGTGAACACGCTATGTTCGTACAGGGCGACGAGTTTGCCGAGCACGGAGGGAGTGAGTTTTTCGGCGAGGATGGTGTTCGACGGACGGTTGCCTTCGAAGACGCGATGCGGCACCAGCCAATCCGGCGTGCCTTCGCTCTTGACCTGCTCGGGCGTCTTGCCGAAAGCCAGCGCCTCGGATTGCGCAAACACGTTTGCCAGCAGCGTGTCGTGATGGCTGCCAAGGGGGTTCAGCGAGCGGTAAAACGCAATAAAGTCGCAGGGAACCAGCCGTGTGCCCTGGTGGATCAACTGGTAGAACGAGTGCTGGCCGTTGGTGCCTGGCTCGCCCCAGTAGATGGGGCCGGTCTGGTAATTGACTTCGCTGCCGCTGAGCGTGACGTGCTTGCCGTTGCTCTCCATGGTCAGTTGCTGTAGGTACGCTGGAAAGCGCTTGAGGTATTGCTCGTAGGGCAGGATGGCAATCGTCTGCGCGTCGAAGAAATTGGTGTACCAGACGGTCAGCAGGGCCAGCAGCACCGGCAGGTTGCGCTCGAACGGAGTGGTGCGGAAATGCTCGTCCATCTGATGAAAGCCGTCGAGCAGTTCGCGGAAGTTCTCCGGCCCGATGGCCAGCATGGTCGAAAGGCCGATCGCCGAGTCCATGGAGTAGCGCCCACCCACCCAGTCCCAGAAGCCAAACATGTTCGCAGTGTCGATGCCGAATTTAGACACCTCGGCCGCGTTCGTCGAGACAGCCACAAAATGCTTGGCCACCGACGACTGGTGCCCGCCAATGCCCTGCAACAGCCATACGCGCGCCGTGTGCGCATTGGTCATCGTTTCGAGCGTCGTAAAAGTCTTGGACGAAACGATGAACAAAGTCTCGTCGGGCTCCAGACCTTGCACCGCCTCGGCAAAGTCGGTCCCATCGACGTTGGAGACAAAACGGAAGTTGAGATCGCGATCGCTGAAGTGCTTGAGCGCTTCGTAGGCCATCACGGGGCCGAGGTCGGAACCGCCAATGCCGATGTTCACCACATTCCGGATCGGCTTGCCGGTGTGGCCGGTCCACTCGCCGTTGCGCACGCGGTTGGAGAATGCCGTCATCCGGTCGAGCACCTCGTGCACATGGGGCACCACGTTTTCGCCATCCACCAGGATCGATGCGCCTCGGGGCGCGCGCAGCGCCACGTGAAGCACCGCGCGCTTTTCTGTGATATTGATTTTGTCGCCGCGAAACATGGCGTCGATCCGCTCGCGCAGGCCGGATTCTCCCGCCAGTTCGACGAGCAGGCGCAGGGTTTCATCGGTAATGCGGTTCTTCGAGTAATCCAGGAACAGGCCGGCAGCTTCGGCCGTCATACGCTCGCCGCGCCCGGGATCGTCGGCAAAGAGCGCACGCAGATGCAATTGACCGATCTTGCGGGCATGATCTTCGAGAGCCTTCCATGCTTTGCGCTCGGTGAGCGGCTCGATGCCGGCACTCTTGTTCTCTACGGTTACGTGCGTCATCATGTTGTCTCCTTTTTCTCTCGGGGGATCGGACAGGTGGGGGTCCAGGGACGCGGCTTTTCGGGGCGGCGATCCCATTCCTCGCCTGCTTTGTCATGATAGCCGATCGGGCAGGCGCGGATGGAACAGACAGGCTCGCTCGGAGACTCAACTTCTTGTGCGGTCGTACCCTGAAATTTTAGATGGCTGAGCGTCAACAAGGTTGCGCCGCGAGGCAAAATTAACATTCGTCGTGCTGGTCCAGCGCTGTCAAAAAGCAGGTTGAGAAGCCAGGGCTCGCTGGAATTGCTGAACCCTAAATGGGGCTTCATCTATCTCATACCGCCGTGCTAGGCTGGTATCTCTGCCGGGCCGTGGGTTCCCCTGCGTCTTCGAAGCGGCACGTCTGTTGTCGGTAGTGGGCCGGAAATTTTGCTTTATCCTGGTCGGTATTTCATCTCTGGTTGAGGCTGGACCGGCGGACCGCGCTGCCGGCGAGTTTTCGTACATCTCTGCACTGATCGAAAACATCATTCATATCCAACGGGTCTGACCTATCTGATTTTTCAGGCACATGACTATGAAGGGTTGGCTTTTGACAACTGCATTGCTTGCGCCCGCAATGCTTCCCGCCGGTCTCGTCGCGCAGGGCACTCCACCTGCGCCAGGTGCTGTTTGGCGGCCCCAGGGAGCGCAGGCGCTCGAGAAAGAGTCCGCCGCAAGACCGCATGACCAGATCAGACTTGCACCCGATAAGACCTACTCCTTAGCTGAATTGATCGATCTTGCGGAGCAGCACAATCCGGAGACACGTGTTGCCTGGGAAGAAGCGAAATCGAAAGCCGACGAGTTAGGCATCGCAAGAAGCTCCCTCTATCCAACCTTGACCGCGGTCGCCCTGGCTGTCTCACTTCGACAGGCTGCCTTGATTGGCGAGTACTTTCATCGCCAAACCGAGGGCGTCTTTGAGCCTATACTCCACGTCGAGTATCTGGTATTCGATGTTGGCGGACGGAGTGGAGAGATCGAGGTTGCCAAGGCAAATCTGCTGGCGTCCGACCTTGCATTCAACGACACGCATCGCCGCATTATCTACCGGGTTGCCGAGGCTTACTACCGGCTTCTTAACGCGCAGGGTCAGCGCCAGGCAGCCGAATCCAGTTTGGAAAACGCCCGGGCTGTGGAGCAGGATGCAGGGGCCCGCCTTGAAAACGGTTTGGCTACGAAGCCCGATGAGCTTGAAGCCGCCGCCGCCCGCGCTCAGGCGGACTTCGATCTGGAGGCTGCCGTGGGCGCCGTCGATATTGCGCGCGGCGATCTTGCCACTGCTCTCGGCGTCGATCCGGGCACAGTGTTCACAGCCGAAAGCATTGACCAACTCAAACTCCCGTCGTCCATCGCCGACTCCGTCGATCAGGAGATGGATCGGGCCTTCACTCAGCGGCCTGATTTGCTGCAGCAACTGGCGCGGTTACGCGCAACAAACGCTTCGATCAAACGCGCGAGATCGGCATATTTTCCGACGCTGAGCTTCAAGGGGGATGGCGGGCTGGCACGCGCATACGGACAGCAGGATCTTCTTCCCGGAAGCTATGCACAAGGCGAGGTATGGACCGCCGAACTCGAATTGCGTTGGAATCTATTCGACGGCGCTCGCCGCGAGTATCGCATTGCGCAAGCCAGCGCCGACAAAAAGGCGGCACAGGCGCAGATCGACGCGCTTCGCGACCGAATCGCCGACGAGGTCTGGGCTGCTTACACGAAGATGCGAACCGCTCTCAGGCAGCAGCAGGCCGCGGCGGCCCTTCTGACCGCCTCGCAGGAATCTTACGAAGCAGCACATGAATCCTACGGCTACGGTGTCCGCAATTTGCTTGATGTGGTCTCGGCGCAGAAAGCTTTGGCGCAGGCACAATCTGAGGATGTTTCGGCGCGAACGCAGTTGCTGCTCGCGGTCACCAGCCTCGCCTTTCAAACGGCCGACTTCATCCAAACCCAGCACTGGAGTCCCGCGCCATGAATGCAACGCTACGCGAGAGGAGCGAGGTAGATCTGTGAGCCGCCTTCAACGCTGGTCGATTTTGCCGGCCGCACTGCTTACGACCGAAATCGCGGGCTGCAGGCGTGCGCCCACCTTCAACATACTCGGCTCCTTCTTCCCGTCCTGGCTCATATGCGTGTTCGCGGGCATCAGCCTTTCGGTGATTGCCAATCGCATCTTCGCCCGATTTGGACTCGACAAGGAAATTCTCTGGCCCATTGTTGTCTATCCATGCCTCGCACTGTTTTTCGCCAGCGTCCTTTGGCTCATTGTTTTTAGCTGATCGAAGGAGGAATCGTGCAGCATAGCCGCCTTCACATCATCGGCCGCACCATAAGTATCGGGATCATGGCGGCGACCGCGATTGTCGCGTTCCTGGTACTTCGTGAAGTGACCGCAAACCCACGCACGGACGATGCCGAAGTCTTTGCCAACTTCATCGGCATGGCCCCGCTGGTCAACGGCCCGGTGATGCATCTCTATGTCGCGGACAATCAACTCGTGAAAGCCGGCGCGCCGCTGTTCGACATTGACGACCGTCCGTATGCGTACGCCCTGGCCCGCGCGCAATCTGATCAAATTGCCCTTCAGGGAGAGATCGGCGACGAGCGCCGCATCATTGCGGGGAAGACAAGTGGTGTCGATGTTGCCAGGGCAAACGTGCTTGGCGCCGATGCCAGTCTTGCTCATGCTGAAGCCGCAGTGCAGCAAGCCAAAGCGGATGTCGCCAACTCGCAGGCTGCGGTGGAGCGCTCCCATGCGGAACTCGAATATGCATCGAACAACCTGCACCGCGTGGAGCCGCTTTTGACGCGCCAGTTCGTCACTGTCGATCAAGTCGACCAGGCGCGCACGCTTGAGAAATCACGTCTGCAGGCCGCCAACCAGGCCACATCGCAACTCGCTTTGGCCGAAGCGGGTCTGCTCGCGTCGCAGGCACAACTGAAGCAGGCACAGGCCCTCGTCGAGCAAAGCCATCAACAAGTCGAACAGGCATCGCACAATGTAACGACGCTCGCACCGCTGGAGGGCCAGCTTTCAGGAAAGCATGCAGCCATCGACACGGCCAAGTACAACTTCGACAATTGTCATATTGTTGCTCCATTCGATGCGCGCGTAACGAACCTGACCATCTCAGAGGGCGCCTACGCGAGTGCAGGCGAGCACATTTTCACTCTTATCGACACCCGCACCTGGTGGGTCATCGCCAACTTCCGTGAAACGCAGTTGCATCGCATTCAGCCCGGGATGCTCGCCGAAGTCTATGTGATGTCGCGGCCCAGCGTCCGCTACGAGGGCGTTGTTGATAGCGTAGGGTTCGGTGTGACTCCCGATACCGACATCGTGGGACGCCTGGCTGCGCCGGGCCTTCCTGATGTGCAGCGCACGTTGAACTGGGTGCACCTGGCATCCCGTTTTCCTGTGCGCATTCGCATTCAAAATCCGCCGTCCGAGGTGTTCCGGCTCGGCGAATCGGCAGTGGCGATCATTCGCGGTAATGCGCCTCCCGGACATGGGGAATAAGTATGGGATCTGAGCCAATTCATCTTCCGCATGAAGAACGCTTCAGTGACTGGTTTCCCGACTTCCTCAAAAAGGAACTGGCGCCTTATCCCGGCCGCGCCGCGCTCGTGGCGCGCATCGTCATCTCCGCCACGCTGACGATGATCATCATCGAGACGTTTCGCATTCCCGGTGGTGTCGTGGGCGCTTTGTCTGCATTCCTGTTTTCACGCGAGAACCTGGTTTCCACTGCTCGTTCGGCAATTCTCATGATGGCTGCGTTTCTGATGGGAGCGCTTTTTATACCGATCGGTGCACGTTTTCTGGCTTCCACTCCTGAAACACATTTTTTCTGGGTAGCCTGCAGTCTGTTTTTTGTTTTCTTTTTGCTCCGCTGCCTGGCCAACTATGGCGTAGCAACCGGCCTCGCGCTGGTCGTCAGCAATGTCGTGGCCATCTGGTACCTGCCCGGACCTCCGGAGCGCAATGTTGAGTTGACTCTGTGGCTCGTCTTGGCAACGTTGATCGGCGCGCTTGTGACATTGGGCGTTGAAGTTGTTTTCAGCGCGTTGCACAACCGCGATGACTTGATCGAGGGCATTGACACACGCCTGGCGCTGATTGAAGATCTCATGGCGTGTTATGGTCAATCCAGGCCTGTTGCGCCGGCAACACAGGCTGGTCTCGCGCAGTACGCGATTGTGGGCGCGGGCTCTCTCCGCCGTCACGTGGCTCGCGGAAATTACAGGCAGCTCTACCGCACCCGCATGAGCACGCTGGTATCTCTCACGGCGCGCTCCATCGACTTTGCCGCTGCTCTTGCCAGCGCATATCCGTCTCTGCCGACCGAGCTTGGTGAACGCGCATCGCGCATCAACAGAAGCCTGGCTGATATTCGACACTGTCTTCGCGTGCACGGCCAGCCATGTGAGGCCGCCCTGGAATCGCGGCCCAGTCCCGGTACTCCGCTTTTATCTGAGATCGAGTCCATGGTTTCGCTGATGCCCGCGATCTTCAGTGAAGAGAATGCCGTCGATCCTGCACTTGAACCACTTGAGGATGCGCCTGACACCATTCGCATTTTCGTCCCCGACGCTTTCTCCAATCCGGAGCATTTGCGCTATGTTCTCGGCGGAACCGCCGCGGCCATGCTCTGCTATGTCTTTTATGTTTCACTGGATTGGCCCAATCTTTCCACGTCCGTAACGACCTGTGTGCTCACTGCGCTGACCACCGTCGGCTCCTCCCGGCAGAAACAGCTTCTTCGCCTCCTGGGCTTTGTCCTCGGTGGAATCATCGCCGGCCTCGGAGCGCAGGTTTTCATCCTGCCATACATCGACTCGATCGGCGGTTTCACTGTTCTCTTCGCCGCGATGACGGCTGTGGCAGCATGGATGGCAACTGCCAGTTCCCGCTTGTCTTACTCCGGAGTGCAATTTGCTTTCGCGTTCTACATCATCCACCTCAGCGACTTTTCCATAGAAACCAATCTCGCCGTGCCACGCGACCGCGCTCTTGGCGTGTTGCTCGGGATCACCATGATGTGGCTCGTCTTCGAACGTTTGTTTCCCCGCTCTGCTTCCGATGAGATGGTGCATATTTTTGTGCGCAACGTTCGTGCGCTGTCGGACCTGCTATCTTTCACACCAAGCCCGGACGATTCAGCCGCGATTCTCACCATCCGGCTCATGAGGGAAGACATTTATCGCCGTTTTGGCGAGGTCAACGCGCAGTCTGATGCGGTTCCATTCGAAACCGGCCCCCTCCGTTCCGCCGACATGTCCGCTCGCGATCGGGTCCGCCGCTGGCAGGCCTCCTTGCGCAGCTTCTATCTGCTCGAGGCGCCATTGCTCCAGTTTCGTCTTTTCGGAACGGCTGCTTCGAAGTCGCCATCCTTCACTGCATTCGAGGACGATTTTCGTTTCGAGTGTTCGCACATCTTCCTTCAGATTGCCGAAACTCTCGAGAGTCAAAATGCTAGCCGCGTTCATATGGGCCGCCTGACTGCCAGCCTTGTCCATCGCACCGATACGATCCCGATCAGAAACGATGCGGAGTTCTCCGAGCGCGAACAGGCGTTGGCCCGTCTCATCCGGTTCGTCGCGCAACTTGTCGATCGCCTGCAGCTTGAGGTTGCTTCTGAAGGGCTCTATGAAGTGCCTCAGGCCTCAGAGACGCGAGTGGCGGGGTACGAAAATGCTTAAAAATCTTCGCCAGGTTCTCGGGTCCGCTCCCCTGGGAAAGGGCTTCGCGGAGGCGGCGCACGCTTCGCCCCTTTGCCCAGCGCTCCGACGCGGGACAGAAACAACTCCGCTGACTTCGCGATTGGCCGGCCATTCTTGCACTCTGATCATACTGAACAGGTTTCATGATACTTACTAACCACTGATTGGAAGTCATAACTAACTACCTCATCTTCCCATGACAATCGCTCGACGTTCGGTCAGGCGTTTCCTTCGGATCTGTTATCGAAAAATTGCGCAAAATTTCTTGTTGCTTTTCAAAAGGAAGCGTGCCTTTATTCCTGTTGGAAACCTAGAGGTGCGACTCCCGATGAAAGAAAAACCGGACGTGTTGCAAGGAACGCTTGCGCTGATGGTGCTCAAGACGCTGGATCTGTTTGGGCCGCAGCACGGCTACGGTATCGCACGGCGCATCGAGCAAATCAGTGGAGACCTTCTGACTGTGAATCAGGGCACTCTCTATCCGTAGTTGCTGAAGCTGGAGCATGAAGGCTCGATTGCTTCACAATGGGGCGCATCGGAAAACAACCGCCGGGCACGCTTCTATCGCCTGACCGGAACCGGTCGCAGGCAACTGCAGACGGAGACCCGCGACTGGGAGCAAACCGCGGCAATCATCGCGCGCTTTTCCAAGTCAAAGCGGAGGAACTGGCGTGAAATTCCTGCGACGTTTCCTGATCCGCCTGGCGAACTTCGCAACCAGGCGGCGTGCTGACCAACGCCTGCAAGATGAGATTGCCGATCATTCTGCGTTCCAGATCGAGGAGAATCTGCGCGGGGGCATGTCGCGCGCCGAGGCAAGGCGTCAGGCCAGACTCAAGCTTGGCCCGGCCGAAACGATCAGGGGAAAGTCATCACGCCGAGCAAAGTCTCTCCCCGATTGAGAATCTGCTTTTCGATCTGCGTTACAGGATTAGAAGCCGTTGAGCCTTGCCTGAGCGAAGCCGCCGCGAAGATTCGCGACATCTTCGAAGCCATTGCCCTTCAGCGCGCAGGCGGCGAGATAGCCGCGCTGACCCTTCTGGCAATAGACGAGAATTCTGCGATCGTGAGGCAACTCGCCGAGCCGGTCGCGGAGTTCACCGAGAGGAATATGGACCGCATTCCGCAGCAACCCGGAGTCGGCCACTTCGCAGGTTTCGCGCACATCGAGTAGGAACTCGCCGTTCGGCTTCCAATCTTCAGGTGAGATGGTTGCCAGGTCGCCGCGCACAATGTGATCGGCGACAAATCCGGCGGTGTTGACCGGATCGTTGGCGGAGCCGAAAGGGGGCGAGTAGGCCAGGTCGAGGCTCTCCAGATCGAAGACGGTCAGTCTGCCCACAATCGCAGTGGCAAGGACGTCGGTCCGCTTGTCCACGCCGTCTTCGCCCACAATTTGCGCCCCGAGCAGACGCCCCGTTCCGTCTTCGGCGAGGATCTTGATCCTCATCGGCCTTGAGCCGGGATAGTAGCCGGCATGATTTGGGTCGATGGTGACGCTGGAGAAGAAGCTGAATCCGGCCTTGGCAGCCTGTGCGCTGTTGAGGCCGGTGAATCCGGCGGTCATGTGAAGGAGACGGACAATGGAGGTTCCAAGGGCGCCGGGATAGAGAAAGTGCCCGCCAGCCGCATTCGCTCCCGCGATGCGGCCCTGGCGGTTGGCAGGGCCGGCCAGGGGAATGCGCGTACGTGCGCCGGTGAGCATGTGGGTGGTTTCGGCGGCATCGCCCACGGCGTAGACGTCAGGCTCGGAAGACTCCATGCGGGCATTGACCCTGACACCACCGGTGACGCCGATTTCAAGCCCGGCGCGTCTGGCCAGGTCGACCTCGGCGCGCACGCCCACGCTGAGCAGGACGAGCTCCGCGGGAACGAATGTGCCATCGGTCAGCTCCACGCCCTTCGGACCGAAAGATTTCGCTTCCGCGGCGGTCATGATGGCAAAATCGTCGCCGCGAACAGAGTTTTCGAGATGCAAGGCCATATCGCGGTCGAGCAGCGGGAGGATTTGGGGAAGCTTCTCGATCACGGTAACCCGCATGCCGCGGCGATGAAACGCCTCGGCCATCTCGAGGCCGATAAACCCGCCGCCAATGACCGCGGCGGTCTTCGGCCGGCGCGCTTCCATGAACGCCAGAATGCGGTCCATGTCGGGGACGTCGCGGAGCGTAAAGACATTGGGCAAGTCTGCGCCGGGAATCGGGGGCACGATGGGTTTTGCCCCCTGGCTCAGGATGAGCTTGTCGTACGGAAAATCTTCTTCCGAGCCATCGTCGCGACGAACCCGGATTCGCTTGCCGGTCCGGTCAATGGAGAGAACCTCGTGGTTCACGTGGGCGTGGACGCGCGAGCGAACCCACATCTTTTCCGGCGTCATGATCAGGAGCTTCGAGCGGTCCTCGATCTCGCCGGCGATGTGGTAGGGCAGGCCGCAATTGGCAAAGGAGATGTATGGGCCGCGCTCGAAGATGTGAATTTCAGCCGATTCGTCGACCCGCCTGGCCCGGGCAGCGGCAGAAGCTCCGCCTGCCACACCGCCGACAATTACGATCTTGCGTGAAGTTTTCATAGATTACTCCGGATTAGAGCAATAGGCGCAACTGTTCTGCCCACGGTTCCAGGGCATCTTCGCGAGCATGAGCGCCATCCCGCACGTGCCAGTGATGCCGGCGAAAAGAAGTCCGCACCCGAGAAAGAGCGGCAGGGCCGCGAACCACCGATTCACGGCGAGCGCCAGAATGGCGCCTATGGCTGAAAGCGAGCCGACGACGATCTGAACCTGCCGCATGAGCGGGAGCACGTTGCGGGCGCCGCGATGGAGCGGAAGTCCGGCGTCGATCCAGGCCTGCGTGCCGCCCTCGACCAGCACGCAGTCTTCACATCCGGCACGCTCGAACTGCTCGATGGCTTTCGCGGCCCGAGCGCCTCCCTGGCAAAGGACGAAGATAGGCGTCCCCGGCTTGTGCTGTGCGAGAAAAGCCTCGGCTTTGAGTTCGTCGAGCGGAATCAGTGTTGCGCCCGGCACATGCGCACCTGCGTATTCTGGATGCGTGCGAACGTCCAGCAACTCATGAGGGTTGCCGGCGCCTAGAAATACCGAGAGCGCGGTGGGGGAGATGGATTTGGACTTGATCTCAAGCATATTTGTATGTAACTATATGATCATCTGGTGATATATGTCAACACTCAAAACTGCTCGTGATCTGACCGATGCCGAATTGGAAAAAGTGGCGGGACAATTTCGTCTGCTGGGTGAGCCCATGCGCCTGAAGATTTTGCAGGCGCTCTGTGCAAAACCGCTGGCTGTTGGCGAAATTGTGGCCGCAACGGGCGCGACGCAATCGAACGTCTCGAAGCATCTTTCGCTGCTGTCCTCGGCGGGGATCATCACGCGCCAAAAGGGCGGCCAGTTTGTCTACTACGGAATGAGCAATCCGCTGACGCTGAAGCTTTGCGAACTGGTGCACAAGGAACTGCTGAGCCAGTCGTGAACGGACATTTTGATCTCGCCGTAGCCCCAGCATACTTTTCTATTGCATTTCCCTGATGTTTGCGCAGGCTGTGAACCGGCAACGAGAGATGGCCGTGAGGCAGGCGCTGGGTGCAACGAGCAGCCGTTTGCGCAGGCTGGTGCTGATGGAGATCGTCCTTCCGGGTTTGTCCGGCTGATGGGGTACACACTGGTGGTGCACACGATCGCCAGCCCGGCGGGTCTCTTTAGCCATTGCGGCGGCAGGTATGCGCAATTGACCCCGCTATGGTTATCTTTAACGAGGAAACCACGGACGAGGATGTGCACACGGCTTTCGCGTTGTCGCGGGTGGCGGCCATCCTCCTTGGCGTTTTTGGCGGCATCGAGCGGCGGTACCGATCGTCCTGGTCTGCGTTGCGCTCATTGCCTGCTGGCTGTCTGCGCACCGCGCTGCTTCAATCAACCTTACGGATGCGTTGCGAAACGAGTAGGCGAAGTGGGGATTGGACATGCGCTGATCGCCAAGTCCGGTGCCTACAACGCTGCCGACACCACTTCCAGCAGCTCTTCGTCCGTTAACTGAAGCGGATTGGCCTGCATGCTGCTGGCGCGGGCTGCTTTCGCCACCACGGCGGGCAGATCGGCTTCGGCGATTCCCCAGGCGCGCAGCGCAGGAATGCTGAGATCGGTGCAAAGCGCGCGCACCCACTCGACGCCGTCCTCCGCGGTTGCATCCTTGCGGCCGGTCAGCAGTCGCGCCACGGCGGCGTAGCGTTCCAGGGACGGATGGAGCGGCGCGCGGGCTCGCAAGGCGGCTATGTTGGCGGCCATGCCGTGCGGCAGCAGCGCCGCGCAGAGCGCTCCATGCGGCGCATTCCACGAGACTCCCAGTGGCGCAGCAAAACCGTGAACCACGCCCAGCCCGGCATTGGCCAGCGCCAGTCCGCCGAACAGGCTCGCCAGTGCCATGTCGCGACGCGCCTCGCGGTCCTTGCCGTCGCGATAGACGCGGCCCAGCGCTGCGGCGGCGCGCCCCATCCCGTCCACGCAAAGCGCATCCGCTAAAGGATTGGCGCGAGCGCTCACGTACGGCTCGATCAACTGTGTCAAGGCGTCCAGCCCTGTGTAAGCTGTTACCGCGGGCGGCAGCGCGTACGTGAGCTCGGGATCGACCAGAGCAACTTTCGGCAGCATCATTGGGCTTCGCAAGCTCGCCTTGACGCCGCGCTCCGGCGATGCGAGCACGGCGTTGCGCGTAACTTCGCTGCCGGTTCCAGCAGTGGTCGGCACCGCAATAAAGGGCAGAGGCGCGGCCTCGATTGCGCGTCCCCTTCCCACCACTTCAAGAAACTCCAGCGGCTCGCCGCCGTTGGTTGCGATGCAGGCAATCGCTTTTCCGGCGTCGATAGCGCTGCCGCCGCCCAGCGCGACAACCACATCGCAAGCAGCTTCCCGCACGCGCCGTGCGCCGTCGCGGACCACTTCGACCGTCGGCTCGCCGCAAACGGCAAGGGATTCCGCCGAGAGCGCCGAGACAAGCCACGCCGCGCGTTCGCGTGAGGAGCCGGTGACGACGAAAGGGCGAGTTCCGAAACTGCGAACCAGTTCAGGCAGAGTGGCGGCGACGCCCTCGCCGAAGACGATACGTGTTGCGGTTGCAAACTCGAAGCGCATGGTTTCAGCCTTGAAAATCGGGGAAGACGGAGTTGTACTTCACGCTCGTGCGCGGCGCGGCCATCATGGGTGCAACCGCATCGCGCCACTTTGCGTAGTGAGCGGTCTGTTTATGTGCGGCCGCCGCCTCCGCGTCGCGGTAGATTTCGATCAGCACGAAGCGCGTTGTGTCGTCCTGCTGCTGCACCACGTCGAAGCGCGCAATGCCAGGCTCCTGAACGCTGGAGCGGGCATTTTCGATGGTGGCGAGGCAGAACTCCTCCACCGACCCGGGTTTGACCTGTACCTGCACGTGGACAATGAGCATTGAAGCCGCCTCCGCCCCTTATCTTACCGCCATGCAACATTGGGAATTCGGGAGGCGTGCCCTCGAAGCTAAAGAAAAAGAAGATTTTGCCGATAGTCTAGGCTGGTGGTTCTCTCGTGAATCGCCGCGGGCACAAGTGGATTTGGGGGCAAATGATTTCGCTAAAGAAGTACCTTGATGCCAATCCGGCCGGAACCCTGGCTCCTGACGAAACGTCTGAGCAGGATATTGCCGTTACGGTCCTTGCTGCCTATCGCTCCGCCCTGCGGGAGATGGGAAGTTGCAGCCTGGATGCTTGTCCGGCTCTTGGGGGCCAGTTGAGCCAGGTCTTGGGGAGACTCGAAGCTAAGTTATCGCCTACGATCGGACGCGACACCGTCGAAGCCACCGAAAGAAAAGTCCAACAGCAGTTGCAGGACTGGGGCAAACGGGCCGCCGAGCACTCCCGGCAGCAGGCCGGTGAGGTGAAGAACCTGCTGATCGTCATGGCTCGCACAGCGGAATCGGTGGGCGAGAGAGATCAGCGGTGCGCCAGTCAGATCAACGCAGTGACGACCCGGCTGGAACGGATTGCGAGCCTCGAAGACCTGACGCTGATCCGCGCGTCCATCGAGAAGAGCGCTGCGGAGTTGAAAACCTCCATCGATCGAATGACGGCGGAGGGAAATGCCGCGGTCGAGGAACTTCGGGCGCAGGTCTCCGGCTACCAGGCACGGCTGGAAGAAGCCGAACAGATTGCTTCGCGCGATGCGTTGACCGGACTCGGCAGCCGCCAATGGGTGGAAGATCACATTGAGCGCAGATGCAGCGCCGGGGTTCCTCTTTGCGTTGCCATCCTGGATATAGACGGCTTCAAGCAGGTGAACGACGATCATGGCCACTTGGTCGGGGATGAGTTGCTGAAGCAGTTTGCTGCCGAACTCCAGTCGGCATGCAGGACCACGGACATGCTGGGACGCTGGGGCGGAGACGAGTTCATCCTGCTGCTGGATTGCGACAGGTCCAAGGCCAGGGCGAAGATTGACCGCCTCAGGGAATGGGTCTGCGGAAATTACACGGTCCAGGGACCAAGCGGTCCCATCAAGCTTCGCGTCGACGCCTCCATCGGCCTGGCGGAGCACCGGCCCAGGGAGACCATGAAAGAGCTACTGGCCCGGGCCGACGCCGAGATGTACAAGGAAAAGGCCGCTTCCAGGGCCGCTGCTGCCACTTCCAGGGCATAAGATCAGCGGTCGTCGCAGGCATTCGGCGAGCGCGTAAATCAGCATCTACTGCGACCCAGGCCGTGAGCAGGGTGTGCGAACAGGACTGCCCCATTTTGGGACAGTCCTGTCCGCTGTGCCGTTCCTGCAATCCTCCCTTGTTCTTTTCTCTTTCCAATCTTGAGTTCCATCTCCCCACGCGGGAAGGTAGAGGGGAGCCGAATCTTAGCGCTTGCTAAGGCGGCCACTGGGAACCCCACCGAGATTTGGACTGGTTCGGGCGGGGCGGGCAAGCGTCGCAGGTTTTGGTCGCTGCCGGGGAGAGAAGCTGCCATGAGGTTATTAATCGCTGAAGACGACCAGGCGCTGGGACTGTTTCTGAGGCGAGGCCTGGAAGCCGACGGACACCATGTCCGGGTAGTTTGCGACGGAGCAGCGGCGGTGGAGGCATTTCGCCAAGACGCGCCCGACCTGACCATTCTCGATCTGAACATGCCCGTCAAGGACGGCGAACAGGTGCTTGAAGAGGTGCGCGCGCTGGACATGGACCTGCCGGTGCTGGTGCTGACCGCCCGCCAGGAGGTGGACGCCCGGGTGCGCTGCCTGGATCGCGGAGCCGACGACTTCATGGTCAAGCCCTTCAGCCTGCATGAACTGCGGGCGCGGTGCCGGGCACTCTTGCGGCGCAAGCGCGAAGCACGGCTTTCGCTGCGAGCCGGCGACCTGGAACTGGACCGTCTGGACCACACTGCCCGCCGCGCGGGGCAGTCGATCATGCTGACCAACAAGGAATTTGCGCTCCTCGAGCACCTGATGCTCAGCCGCGGCCAATGTGTCTCCAGGGTGGAACTTCTGGATTCGGTATGGAATCTTGAGCCCGCGCAGACCACCAATATTGTGGACGTCTACGTCAACTACCTGCGACGCAAGCTGAAAGACCCTCCCCCGGGGCGGCTGATCCGGACCGTGCGCGGGCAGGGCTACGTGGTGCCTTCCGAAGGTGAACTTGCGCTGCCGGTCCTGCCTTCGCTTGGGCTGCCCGCGCTGACGCAGTCTGTTCCCGGCCGGGCGCCTGAAGTGCACTAGGGCTTTAAACGCGTGCCCCCTTGCGTTCCAACCCATGCGGCAAAGACAAATACGCAGCAAGGATGGGGCGCCCAACCGGATACAACAACGGGCGGTTGCGGATATTGGCCGTCGAGTTCAACTCAATCCGGCGCTTGCCTCGAACCCGGATCAATCTTGCCGAGCGATTCAAAAGGAGAAACTCCATGCTTCCGTTTCCCGTCTCCGCTCTTCCTCCTGCCAGCCGCACCCGGTCGCGCACCGCGGTGGTGGCCAGCGCCGATCGCAGTTTCCGCCAGCGGCTCGCCCAGACCCTTGCCGGGCTGCGCTGGCAGGTACGGGAGGCCGAGGGTGGCGCCCAGGCCTGGGCCGAAGCCGAAGCTGCGCAGCCCGAGGCTGTGATCGTCGACTCCTGGCTGCCCGACCTCGACCTGGCTGAATTTCTCAAGGACTTCCGCTCCCGGTTTCCTGACGTTGACCTGATGACGACGGGAGAGTCCAGTGCGCCGGAGAGCCCGCGCGGTCCCTACCGCCAGGAGTTGCTCTATGCGCTGCGCCGCTCGCAGGACAACGATACAGCGGTGTGGAACACGGCGCCCGCGCTCAACAATGCGCAGTCGGCGCCCGATGCCATTCATGGCCATCCGTGGCCCGACGCGGGGTCGCCTCAAACGCGCATTGCCGCCCCCGTCCCACAGCCGGCCTCCACGGCGCCGAACTCTCAGTCCCCGCTTTCAAGCGGCGTGCCGAGCGCAGAAGATCGCCCACTGGGAGGCGTGGGAACAGCGGTCAGCGAGCGGCTGCCGGAACTGATCGGCAACGCTCCGTGCATGCTCGAAGTCAGCCGCCGCATACGGCTGGTGGCTCCGCGCACGACCCCGGTGCTGATCGAAGGGCCCACTGGTTCGGGCAAGGAACTGGTGGCCGAGGCTCTGCACCGGCTGTCTCCGCGTAGCCGCAAGCCGCTGGTCGCCATCAACTGCGCGGCCATTCCCGAGGCTTTGCTTGAAGCCGAGTTGTTCGGTCACACGCGCGGCGCTTTCACCGGAGCGGTGCAGGGGCGCGTTGGCCGCATCGAGTCGGCCGACGGCGGCACGCTGTTTCTGGACGAGATCGGCGAGATGCCGCTGGGCCTGCAATCGAAGTTGCTGCGCTTTGTGGAATGCGGCGAACTGCAGCGGGTGGGGGACAACGAGACCGTCAAGGTGAATGTGCGCATCGTGGCCGCGACTCATCGGCCGCTGGCGCAGCACGCCCAGACCGGCGGCTTCCGCTCCGACCTCTACTACCGGCTGGCCGTCTTCCTCATTCGCACCCCTTCGCTGGCCGAGCATGCCGAAGACCTGCCGCTGCTGGTCGACCACTTTATGCAGCGCATGGGCCGCGAGGCGCCGGTGAAGCGGTTGGACGCCGGAGCGATGGCCAAACTTGCCGCGCACGATTGGCCGGGCAATATCCGCGAACTCGAGCATGTGCTGGAACGCGGAGCCATCCTGGCGGGAGACGACGCCGTGCTGACCGCGCGGGAGATCGACTTCGGCCTGTCGGTGAATTGAGCTGCGCGCAAAAGAGGCCGAGCTCGGGCGCAGGGAAGATTGGGCAGGGAGGACTGGAATGGATATGCATGTTGAAACCCGACTCAGCGATCAGATCGCCCGCTACCTGGACCTGGCCACCGGCGAGGCCAAGCTGACCGCGGCCAACATGGCCAATATCGACACTCCCGGCTATCGGGCCGTGGGCATGGATTTCGAAGCCGAGATGCGGGAAGCGATGACGGGAGTGGACCAGGGCCGTTCGCCCCGGCCGCCGCGCGTGAAGGCGGTAGACGGTCTGATTGCCCGGCCCGATGGGAACAACGTCTCTATGGATCGTGAAAGTTTGAACCTGGCCGAGGAGCAACTGAAATTCAAGACCGGCGTGGCGCTGCTCCGCCAGGAGTACCAGCGGGTGATGGATGCCATCCACTCCGACAGCAAATGAGCCGGGGCATGCCATCGCCGGCTGGGAAGGCGGATGCGTGTGGGAGCAGACGGACGTCGCGGGTCATTGCTCTGCACAGGTGAACGCACACGGCATTCAGCGCAGCAGGCGCGCACGCGTTCCAGAAAGGAACAGGCAGGATGAATCTCTTTGCAATGATGGAGACCTCGGGCAGCGCGATGCAGGCCGAAAGGATGCGCGCCGAGGTGGTGGCGGCCAACATGGCCAATGCGGAGACCACCCGTACGGCCTCGGGCGGTCCTTACCATCGTCAGCACGTGGTTTTCGCCGCAAATGAGGGTGGCTCCGTCTTTGCCGACTCCCTGACCGACGCCTCGGGAACCTCAGGCTCGGGAACCCCGGTTCCGGCCGCGCTGAACGCGAACGGCTCCGGGGCGGTTGCTCCCGGCGTGCACATTGCGGCCGTGGTCGAGGACCCTTCGCCGCCGCTCAGGCGCTATGACCCCGGACACCCGGACGCCGGGCCCGACGGATATGTCTCGTATCCGGACATTAATCCCCTCACAGAGATGGTGGACCTGATGGGGGCGACGCGTGCATACGGTTTAAACAGTTCCGCCGTTCAGGCCGAGAAGGGCATGATCACCTCGGCATTGGAGATTGCAAAATCGTAGTCGCCAGCCGAAGCTCCAGGGAGAATCGATGATCCCCGCAATAAATTCCATAACCACTGCAGCGCAATCGTTCGAGGGCCTCTCCAGTGCAGGCGCTGGAGCCGGTTCAGTTTTGAGCGGGGCTTCGGGTGCGCAGCCCACACCGTTTTCCGATCTGCTGACCGATGCGGTTGGACAGGTGAACCAGTTGGAGAGTCAGGCCCACGCCGCGGTGCAGGGGTTGATGACCGGGTCCGGCGTGGATGTGCACCAGGCGATGATCGCCACGGAGAAGGCGAGCATGGCCTTCGAGTTGGCTCTGGCGGTGCGCAACAAGGCGGTTCAGGCCTATCAGCAGGTAATCGGAATGCAGTTTTAGTCCTCAGGCGGGGCGGTCTGAGTGAGCCGGGGCCGAGACCGGCAAATGTCGGGCACGAAACAAGGCAGGAAAGAACGGCTGGTAGAGCGTCGGGACACGAAAACCATGGCCATCCAAACGCAGCTGGAGAAGAGCACGCCGGCGATGCCCGGGCAACCGCAGCTGGTAGACCGGCTGGCCGGGTTGTGGGGCCGGGGTCGGGTGCGTTGGGCCGGGATGCAGCCCGGGCAGCGCGGATGGGCGATGGTGGCGGCGGTGTTGCTGGCGGCCCTGGCTTGCGGCCTGGCGTGGTATGGTCTGCGCACCGACTGGCGCACTCTCTATGCGGATCTCGACCCGGACGACACCCGCCAGATCGGTCAGATTCTTACTCAGGCGCAGATTCCCTATGAGCCGACCGCCAACGGGACGGGTATTGAAGTTCCGGCTGCGCAACTGGACAAGGCGCGCCTGGCGACCGCCGCCAAAGGGGGCGTCAAGAGCGGACGGCTGGGTTTTGAGATCTTCGACAAGCCCAATTGGGTAGGTTCGGAGTTCGACGAACAGGTCAACTACCAGCGGGCCCTGGAAGGCGAACTGGAACATACGGTCGGCTCGCTGTCCGATGTCGAATCGGCGCGGGTTCACCTGGTGATGCCCCACGACTCGCTGTTCCGCGACCAGGAACGGCCGGCCAAAGCCTCGGTGGTGCTGAAGCTGCGCCATCGCTCCCTGGCCGATGGGGAGCCGGAATCGATTCGCAACCTGGTGGCCTCGGCGGTCGACGGGTTGACTGCGGATCGCGTGGTGCTGGTGGATGCGGCCGGCCACTTGCCGCTGGGGCCGAAGACTGCGGATGCGCTTCGCCTCAGCGCCGAAGAGGCCCTGGAGCAAAAGCTGATCTCCACGCTGGAGCCGGTGACGGGCGCCGGCAACGTGCGCGCCTCGGTCACGCTGGACTACAACCCGGCGGCTACCGAGGAGACCCAGGAGAACTACGATCCGGACCAGACGGTGACCCTGTCGATGCAGCGCACCGAACAATCCTCCGGCGCGCAGCCGGTGGCGGCCGGGGTCCCGGGCACCGCTTCGAACGCGCCCAACTCGCAGGCTTTGCCGGTGTATCCGCGCGAGAGCACTCCGGCGCAGACCTCGAAGACAGAATCCGGCACCTATGGAGCGTCAAAGACCATGCGACACGTGGTCGAAGGCCCGGGAAGGGTGCGGCGGCTGACGGCGGCCATCGTGGTGAATGACCGGCTCGCGCAGCCCGCTTCAAAGGGCAAGGCAGCGCAATGGCAGTCCCGTTCTCCGGAGGAGTTACGCAACCTGACTGCGCTGGCAGCGGCCGCCGTGGGCTTCGACTCCACGCGCGGAGACATGCTCCAGGTGGAAGATCTGGCCTTTGATGACAACCGGTCGCAGGCGCCGCCGTCCCTGCCGGGCCAGTTGCTGGCCACGGCGGAGAATTCTCCGGTGGTGGTCAAATATGCGGCCCTGCTGGTGGGTGTGCTGGTGGTGGTGGCCTTCGGAGTACGCCCGGCACTGCGGCACGCGCGCACGGCGCCGGCGATCAAGGCAGTTCAAAAGGAGTTGCCAGGCCAGACGGCAGACGCGCCTCAGTCCGCCTTGAAGCAGCCCCAGCCGGCCGAGGCCGACCCGGAGCGGATCAGGGTGCAGGAGATCTACGACCAGGTGACGGGACATTTGAAGCGTGAGCCTGCGCAAAGCTCCCGCCTGCTGCAGAGCTGGATTCACTCCGAGTAAGGCAAGGAACCGGCTGAAGGCGTGCGGGCAGACGCGGGCTGAAGACGGTGCGGGAGAGCGCCGCGGACTCACCGGCAGGGAACGAGACGCCGGCGCGGGAAAACGGGCGGATTGAGCAGCGGCAAATAGGAAGCGCAGCAAGCGAAAGTGCAGAAAGCGAAAGGATCGGGGCCTTGGCCGAGCAGGGAAACGAGAACGGGGCAGCACGGCGTCACCTGTCGGCGAGCCTGACCGGGGTGCGCAAGGCGGCCGTATTGCTGGTGGCGGTGGGCGAGGAACTGGCCAAGGAAATCCTGCGTGCTCTGCCCGAGGCGGATGTGCAGCGGCTCACCGAAGAGCTGGCCGATCTGCGCGGAATCACGCCCGAGCTTTCGCAGGAGGTTCTGGAAGAGTTCTGGGAGCTTCTCGAGACCCAGAACTACATGACCCACGGCGGTCTGGACTACGCCAGCCGGTTGTTGATTGATGCTTTCGGGAAGGAACGGGCCGACGACCTGCTGCAGCTGGTGCGCCGCTCGCAGGAGGCAGCGCAGGGCAATCTGGCCAAGCTGCAGCGCACCGACCCTCAGCAACTGGGCAAGCTGCTCGACAGCGAGCACCCGCAGACCATCGCGCTGGTGCTGGCCCATCTGGACCCCAAGCGGGCCTCGATGGTGCTGGACAATCTGAGCGAGGACCACAAGGTTCTCTCCATTCAAAGATTGGCCGAGATGCGCCAGTTCTCGCCCGAGATGGCGCAGAAAGTGGCTCACATCCTGCACCGGCGCCTGGAGAGCGTGGGCGATACGGCGCGCAAGAGCTATTCGGGCTTCAGGGCGGTAGCCGACCTGCTGAACCGGCTCAACGCCGAGGAGTCCAAGAAGATTCTTGAGACCATCGAAAACGGCCAGCCGGAACTGGCCTTAAACATTCGCAACCTGATGTTCACGTTTGAGGACCTGATCACGGTGCCGCCGGCCACCATCCGCGAGATCGTCTCCGGTGTGGACAAGCGGCAACTGGCGCTGGCCCTGCGCGGCGGCAACGACGACCTGCGCGCCCAGATCTTCAAGTCGATGAGTTCGCGCGCTGTAGAGATGCTGAAGGAAGACATGGAAGTGCTGGGCCCGGTGCGCTCGCGCGAAGTGGCGCAGGCGCAGCAGGAAATTCTGAACCTGGCCCGGAAGCTGGAGGCCGAGGGTAAAGTGGTGCTCAAGCTGGAAACCGGCGACGAGATGCTCGCGTGAACAGGGCAGGGACTAGGGACTAGGGAACAGGGAAGGGCGATCAATTGGTGACGTGCTTCCAGGTTACGAACTGGCGACTGACAACCCAGGGGGGAATTCTTGCCACAGGCGGGATCGGCAACGAGCAATGGCTGTTCCGGGCGAATCGAGATCTTCGAATACCCGGCCGGCCCCGATGCGCCTTCGGTGGCGGCATGGGAGGGTTGGGCGGATGCGGACGAACTCGCTCGCAAGCCTTCCCAGGCCACGGCTGTAGATGCCGGAGGCGGTGTTGCCGAGGCCGGACTGCGCGCTGAATTCGATCGGCGGCTGGGGGAAGAAACGCACCGGGCGCTGGAAGCGGGACGCGAAAAGGGCCGGCAGGAGGGTCGCGCTGCAGAGCGTGAGGCGCAGGCTGCTGCATTGGCGGCAGCGGAGAGGCAGCGGACACAGCAGGCCGCGGAGCTGATCGAGAGCTTTGCCCGGGAGCGGGACCGTTTTCTGCACGAGGTGGAACACGAAGTCGTGGAACTGGCGTTGGCCGTTGCTGCGCGGATTCTGCGCCGCGAGGCGCAGATGGACCCTCTGTTGCTCACCGGGGCAGTGAGGGTGGCGCTTGGACAGCTTTCCGGGTCGACCGAGGTGCGGTTACGGGTTCCCGTTGCCGAGCTCGACCTGTGGACCGAGGCCATTGCTCTGTTGCCCAAGCTGACAGTAAAGCCGGCCGTCTCCGCAGGAGAAGGAATGCGTCTGGGCGACTGCATGATCGAGACCGAACTGGGATCCGTTGACCTGGGGATTCGCGCCCAACTGGGCGAGATTGAACGCGGCTTCTTCGACCGGGCACGCGGGCGCGGAGCGGAGGCTGACCAATTGGCAGGCGAGGCGAAAGGAACTGGCCCGGTGAGCGGCGCATGAACCCGCACGCGGCAACCCTTCTGCCTCGCTACTTCGCCCGCCTGGAGCGCAGCCAGCCCTGGCGCTGGCGCGGTCAGGTGCTCGAGTCGGTGGGCCAGACAATTGAGTCGGCGGGGCCTCTGGCCTCGGTGGGGGAGTGCTGCGAGATTCAGGACCAGTTCGGCCGCGCGCATCTGGCTGAAGTGATAGGTTTTCGCGGCAAGCATGTGTTGTCGATGCCGGTCGAGAGCACCGAGGGCATCCGCTTTGGCGATCCGGTGGCGGCGCTTGGCGTGCACCCGGAGATCGAGGTCGGGCCGGCGCTGATGGGCAGGGTTTTGAATGCGCTGGGCGCGCCAATCGATGAGGGGCGTCCGCCGGCTGTGTCTCTAGCGCTGCCCTTGGACGGTACGGTGCGGGCGCCTCTCGAGCGGGCGCCGATTCGTACCCCGCTGGGCACCGGAATTCGCGCGCTGGACGCGCTTTTGACGGTGGGCCGGGGGCAGCGGGTGGGCATCTTTGGCGGGTCGGGGGTGGGCAAGAGCACGCTGATCGGCATGATGACGCGCAACACCGAGGCGGATGTAACGGTGGTCGGTCTGGTAGGCGAACGCGGCCGCGAGGTGGGCGAGTTTCTCGAGGATTCGCTGGGCGACGAGGGCCGGGCCAGGTCCGTGGTGGTGGTCTCGACCTCCGACCAGTCGCCGCTATTACGCATGAGAGCGGCTTTGGCCGCCACCACGATCGCCGAGTTTTTTGCGGCCCAGGGCAAACATGTGCTGCTGGTGTTGGATTCGTTGACCCGCTTTGCCATGGCCGCCCGGGAGATCGGCCTGGCCGCCGGAGAGCCCCCTACGGCCAAAGGGTACACGCCCTCGGTCTTTTCCCGTCTCGCGAAGCTGGTGGAACGAACGGGACAGTTTCGCGTTGGCTCGATTACCGCCTTCTATACCGTACTGATGGAGGGCGACGACCAGCAGGACCCGCTCGTGGACGCGGTCCGCTCGCTGCTCGATGGGCATGTGGTGCTCTCCCGGACGCTGGCTGCGGAGGGCTGGTATCCACCCGTCGAAGTGCTGGACTCGATCAGCAGGCTGATGCCGGCGGTCACCGAGCCCGGGCACCGCGAGCACGCGGCGCTGCTGCGCCGGTTGATGGCGGTCTACGCGCGCTCCGAAGACCTGGTGCGCATCGGGGCCTACAAGCCGGGCTCGGACCCCGACCTTGACCGCGCTCTGAATGCGCGGGCTGCGATGCGGGCCTTTCTGACCCAGGACGCGCGCGAACAAGTGCGCTTTGCCGACTGTGTACGCCGGCTTGCCGCCCTGGCCGGGGAGGTGTAAACGATGGCCGTCTCGCGCGCCTTGCGCCGCCTTCTGCGCATCCGGGATCTCGAGGAGGAACAGAACCGGCTTGCGCTGGAGTCTGCGCTGGGAGAGCTTCATGGTCTGGAGCGCGCCCTGACAGCCACCGCGAATCGCGACCGGGAGGGGCGAGCACTGGTGAAGGCCAGCGCGCACTCGGGCCTGCTGCCGGATCGGCTCGCGGGCCTGGAGGAAACGCGCGCCGCAAGCCGTCATGCAAAGGCGATTGGACCCAGAATCGAGACTATGAAGGGCCAGGTGACGACGTTGCGCCAGGCGTTTCTCTTGAAGCGCGTAGAGCGCCGGCAGGCCGAGACGCTGATCGGGGAGACCGAAGCGCGGGAGGCGATTGCGGCTGACAGGCGCGGCCAACAGTCGCTTGACGACTGGTACCGCTCTCGACTGTATCGGGAAGCGACCGACGCCGAAGACTCGGGGGCGGTCGCGCCCGCGCCGCAGGGGCATGCCAAGCGGCAACCAGCGCAAAGCGAAATCGACTGTGCCGCGGAAAAACTTGAGAGTCAATCCATCCAATCGGAAAACCGGGTTCCTGAATCGGAATGACCGGTCCCAATTCTGACAATGCTCTAACCCGCTCCCCCCTCCTTTTGGCACGCCTTCTGCTCTAGTCCTTCGCATGACCGTTGCCGCAGGAATCGAGATCGCAGGCGGTGGGACTCTGCTGCCACACCAGGGCAACGTCCCGGCAGGGACACTGAGCGTCGCCGCGACTGCCCAGGGGGCTTTGCCGTCCTCTGTTCCCGAGGCGGAGAGCTTTCGCTCCGGCTTGCAGTCTCTGCTGGCTTCGCTGAACACGAATGAAGATGGTCTCGGCGATGCCCAGGGCGAGTCGGACGGGGTTGGGTGGTCGGCCGGATCAGCGTTTGGAGAAGTCTCCGGGAAGGCCACCGCAGCAAGTTCAACTTTGTCCGCTTCCGCAAGCATGCGTTTGGTGCAGGCATCCATGGAGGCAAAGGGAGAGGCGGACGACGCGGGGAATTTGTCCATGGCGAACGCCCAGCGTGGCGCTGCCGCGGGCCGGCGGGCTGACTATGTCCGATCGCAGGCTTCAAGGACAGAGGAAGGAAAGTCGGCCACGACCCACTCGTCGGAGCCCACGGACAGCGCGCGGTCAAACGAGTCCAGCAAGTCTGCCCAACAGGATGCCGCACTGGCGGTTGCGATACCGGGTACGATTCCGGCCATTGCGACGGTTCCGCCGGTTGCGTCCGCGGGCGTTGTTCCTGGCATCATGGCAGCGGAAACACAATCCGCGCAGGCTGTCCACTCCAGCGATCCGTCCGATGGTTTGGCTTCAGCCTCCATCGGTTCCCAATCTTTCGGCACGGACGGTCAGAGTTCCGCTGCGGGAGCGGCGAACATGGCCGGGCGCGGGGCGAGCGGGAGAGTGGGAATCGTGGAGCGGCACGGAAATGCCTCAGCCGCGGCCAACTTGGGGAACTCCTCTTCCCCGGTATCTCTGCAATCTCAAACATTGGCAGCGGGCGAAGGAGAAGATACCCCGGCAAACTCGATGGGCGGACAGACGGGACACACGCTGGAAGCGGCTGGGCAGGGCCGGGCCTCGATTGCGATGCTCGCCGACGGCGAAGGCCATGCATCCACTCTGCCGGGCAGTCAAGGAAGCGATCCAGCCGCCATTCCTGTCCTTGGCCAGAATGAGGATCTGCTGTCGGGGCAAGCCGGGGTCGGTCGGCAGCAGCAGGAGTGCGATCTCGGACACGGCACGGATGCGCGGAGCCGGCAAGCTCGACCTGACTCAGCAAGGGAGTCACGGGGTGGAAGGGCAGGTTTCCGCCTCAGCCGTGGAGGTGTCCGCGATGGGGCGCGATGCGTCAGGAGCGCGAGGCGCCATGAGTTCGACCATCGATGCGGCGAAAAGCACGACTGGGTCAGAGTCCGGTGCGCGCGAAACTTTCGCTGCCCTCGATGCGGAGACGGCGCAGGGCACGCCGACCTGGGTTCATGCCGGGGCGCAGCGGGCCGAAGCGGGATTCGAAGATCCTGCCCTGGGCTGGGTAGGCATCCGCGCAGATTTGAGTGGCGGCGGGGTTCATGCGGCGGTGGTGCCGGGCTCCGCCGATGCAGCCGCGGCCCTGGGCAGCCATCTGGCGGGTTTGAACGCATATCTGGCCGAACACCACACCGGTGTCGAGACCGTCACGATGACTGCTCCCGAAGGCGGGTGGGCCCAGAGCGGTCAAGGTACGGGACAGGCTATGCACCAGGGTACGGGCCACCAGAGCGGGCAGGAGGCCACGCAGGGCGCCGAAGGGGGCTCGCAGTCTTCAACTGCCGGCAGCTCGACCGGGCTGCGGACAGTTTCTTCAGAGTTGCCGTTGGGATCCGGTGAGATGAGCGGAAGCGTACAGGATGCGCGGCCGGGGAGCGCACACATCTCTCTGATCGCGTGAGTGGAGCAGGCCCCAGGGAATCGAGAAGCGAGAGAACAAAGTGGCGGCAGGCAAGATTCCGGCGAGATAAAACGCCGGTCAGCGAAGGACGGGACAGAAAGAGCGAGGAGACAAAATGGCAGCAGCAGCGGCGGCAATCTGGAATCACCACATGCAGGCGGCGCCGGCTCTGGCGGGCAAGGGCGCAACCCCCATGACGGGACCAGCCAGCGGTACGAGCGGGACGAGCAGTTCGAGCACCTCCAGCAGTTCAAGCAGTTCCTCGGCCACCATCTCGGCCAACGATTTTCTTACCCTTCTGGTGACCGAGATGCAGAATCAGGACCCGACCGCGGATACGGATCCCAACGAGTACATCAATCAGCTTGTCCAGGTGAACAGCCTGGAGCAACTGATCGACATCAACCAGAACGTGTCTACTGCCCTGGGCGACTCGACGACCAGCAGCACCAGTACCGACAGCACCTCGAATACCGACGCCGCCAGCGGTGTGACATCCAAGGCGACAGAAAAGAACGCCGGTGGTCTGAGTGCGCAAGTCCACGGAGCGGCGCAAAAGGGCGGAACGCTGGCAGCCTCGCAGACGGCAAGCGCAGCCACGACTGCGCAGACCGCAACAGGCAGGCACGCTCCCGGCAATCTCAGCGTTCCCGAGGCCAAGCCGGCCGCACATCGCGTTGCCCAGGCCCTGAGTGGGCACTTCGGCGCGCAGTAAAGAATCGGCGGGCCGAGGATGGCCCGATCAGGCTTCATCACCAGCCGGCCGTATCGGCCTGCGATCACCCGGATGACACCCAGAGGAGATGCACGATGGCGAGTTTCTTCATTCCGCTCACCGGCCTTGAAGCCGATTCAACGGCTCTCAACACGATTGCCAACGACCTGTCCAACATGAGCACCACGGCCTTCAAGGCGCAGACGACGAATTTTTCCGACCTCTTTTACCAGCAAATCGGCTCGAGCGGGTCGGGCGACCCGATCCAGGTGGGCGCCGGTGTGCAGGTCGCCTCCAACGAGGCCTCGTTTACGCAAGGCTCGCTTGATACGACCAGCAACGCCACCGACGTAGCGCTGAACGGGAACGGCTTCTTTGTGGTCAATAACGGAAGCGGCGGTAGCGAGTACACGCGTGCCGGCGATTTTTCGCTCAACTCGGCGGGCGATCTGATTACCGCCAACGGTTTGTCGGTGATGGGCTATCCGGCGGTCAATGGGGTGGTCAACACCAACTCGCCATTGACGGCGATCAATATTCCCGTAGGCCAGGTGGAGCAGCCGAAGGCGACCAGCACGCTCGACATGACCGCCAACCTGGACGCTTCTTCGACGACCGGAACCGCATTCCCGGCCCAGGTGACTGTCTATGATTCGCTGGGAGTGAGCCACGTGGCCACGGTCACCTATACCCAGACGGGGACCAATACATGGAGCTACTCAGCCTCGTTGCCGGCAGGGGACTTCACCTCGGGAACTTCAACGCCGGTGACTGGAACCATGAGTTTCGATTCCAGCGGCAACCTGACCTCAATTACGCCGACAGGCGGCACTGCGACAACGGTGGGAACCGGGACCGGCGACATTTCATCCATTCCTCTGAGTTTCACCGGGCTCGCGGATGGAGCGGCCAACCTGAACATGAGCTGGAACCTGCTTGGGACTAGCGGCACGCCCGCCATTAGCCAGGTGGACTCGGCTTCCGCTGTTTCGGCAACCACTCAAAACGGCTACACCAGTGGCGAGTATCAGAGCTTCACTGTCGGCTCGGACGGCACCGTCACGGCCACCTATTCCAATGGACAACAGCAGAATGTGGGTCAACTGGCGCTGGCCAACGTGGCCAACCTGCAGGGACTGCAGCTGCAGGGGGACGGCGACTACGCGACCACACTGGCCAGCGGTGCGGCTTCGATCGGCACCTCCGGCTCGGCAGGCCTGGGTACGGTGACGGATGGAGCACTCGAGGAATCGAACGTAAATATCTCGGCGGAGTTTTCCGACCTGATCATTGCGCAGCGCGCGTTCGAGGCAAACTCGAAGGCGGTGACCACCTTCGACACCATCACCCAGGAAACGATCAACATGATTCACTAGGTCGCTGCGGGTGGCGGAGACATGAAGCGGCTCCTGGGGCGTTATGGCGAGCAGGCGGGAGTCTTTTTGATCTCATCCAGCAGTGGCTGGGTGGGAAAGAAGACCTCCGCCGGATCACCCTTGGCGGGTTTGGCATAGCCGATGCGGAGGCCAGGAAGCGAATTGAGATAGACGAGGAACGAGCGCGCGGGCTCCATGTTGGGACTGCCGACGCCGGGGTTCAGGTAGTGCAGTTCACCTGAGGGCAATGCCTCCCAGTCTCTGGTCACCGGCTTCCATTTGATGTAGCCTTCGTAGTTCATTTTGAGCTTGACCTTGGGATAAATCGGAGGGAAGAGAGCAGTTTGCGTGCGGTGAAAGGGAGGGATGAAGCCGGAGTCCTGCGCGCCGCCGAAACCGACAAACCATT
>JBEKTB010000006.1:0-47151 GCA_049516495.1 Occallatibacter sp. | reverse complement strand
TTGGGAAAACGGGCCGAAGGCGGCTGGCCCCACCGCAGGTGGCTTGCCCCGCGCGCCCGACTGTTGCAGTATGGACTTTGCGGCCGAAAGAGCGGTGCGCAGGTGGAGAGATGACGATGAGCAAAGGAATCAAGTTTGGCACCTCGGGCTGGCGTGCGATTGTGGCCGATGAATTTACCGTTGCCAATATCCGGCTGGCAGTGGCGGGGATTGCCGCCTACGTGAAAACGCAACCGGAGCCGCATCGTGTCCTGGTGGGCCGCGACCCGCGGTTTCTGGGCGAAAGTTTTGTGGCCGAAGCGGCACGCGTGCTGGCCGGGGCCAGCGTTACGCCCATCGTGATTCCGGACGCCGCGCCAACGCCCGCCATCGCCTACGCGGTGCGCGAGCTGAAGACCTCCGGCGCCATCAACTTTACCGCTTCGCACAATCCGCCGGAGTACAACGGCATCAAGTTTTCCACCCACGACGGCGCGCCCGCGCTGCCCGAGGTGACCAAGCAAATTGAGGCGGCCATTGCGGGGTTCAGCGACCACTTCACGATCGCGGACACCAGTAAGGCCACCTTCGACACCACGGACGTGAAGCCGGCATTTCTCAAGCGGCTCACTGAACTGGTGGACCTGAAGGCCATTGCCAAGTCGGGGATCAAGGTGGTCTACGACCCGTTCTGGGGCGCTGGGCGCGGCTACAGTTCCGACCTGCTGCGCGAAGCTGGCGTGGCCGTCGAAACCGTGCACGACTACCGCGATGTGCTCTTCGGCGGCCATGCGCCGGAGCCGGACGACCACCTGCTGGGCGACGCCAAGGCCAAGATGAAGGAGATTGGCGCGGCCATCGGCATTGCGACCGACGGCGACGCCGATCGCTTCGGCATTGTGGACGCCGATGGAACCTTCATCCAGCCGAATTACGTGATTGCGCTGCTGTTCGATTACCTGGTGGAGACGCGCGGCTGGAAGAACGGCGTGGCCAAGAGCGTGGCGACAACGAACCTGATCAACGCGCTGGCCGATTACCACAAGGTGCAACTGTTCGAGACGCCGGTGGGGTTCAAGTACATTGGCGAGCTGATCATTGACGACAAGATCGCCATCGGCGGCGAGGAGTCGGCCGGTCTGACGATTCGCGGCCACGTGCCAGAGAAGGACGGCGTGCTGGCCGGGCTGCTGGTGGCCGAAATGGTGGCCAACCGCGGCAAATCTCTGGGCGCG
Organism: Occallatibacter sp.; assembly: GCA_049516495.1. Classification (GTDB taxonomy): domain Bacteria; phylum Acidobacteriota; class Terriglobia; order Terriglobales; family Acidobacteriaceae; genus Telmatobacter. Next base: position 45,937 of record JBEKTB010000006.1, on the reverse strand, counting down.
CAGTTGAAGGAGCTGTTTGCCAAGGTTGGTTCCTTCTATCCAGTTCGTGAGAACTTCCGCTTGACCCCGGAGGGGATGGCCGCGTTCACTGAGAAGTTGAAGGCCGATCCAACCGAGTTGAGCGGGCGCAAGGTAACCGGGGTGGTGCGCACCGACGGCCTGAAGCTGATTCTGGACGATGGGTCCTGGGTTTGCTACCGGCTTTCCGGGACCGAACCTGTGGTGCGGGCCTACACCGAGGCGCGCAACGAGAAGGACATGGAGGCTCTGAAGGCCGCGGCCGAAGCCTTTGTACTCAAAAAGTAGCAGCGGATAGAGGCAACATGCCCGACGAGAAAGTGCGAGCGAGCGCGGCAAGTAGCGCAACAGGGAGCGGGGAACAAACCGCTCCTCTTCCGCTGCCCAAACGGGCGCTGGAGTTTGCGCTGCGGGCGTGGCGTCCGGCGGCTACCGTGGTGGCTGTGATGCTGGCGCTGCTGCTGGGCTGGCACGTAGTCAACGGCCGGCATGGCCTTTCCGTCTGGCAGCAGAAGCGGACCGAGGACAGGCAGTTGCGCAAGGAGATCGACGACCTGCAGCAGGAAAACGGCCTCCTGCGCCAGCGGGTTGAGCGGCTCAAGTCCGACCCGGACGCCATCAGCCATGAAGCGCGCGAAAAGTTGCACTACGCCAAGCCGAATGAGGTGATTGTTACGCTGCCCCCGGACCCGCAGCCACAGACGGCAGCCGCAGCGAAATAATCTAATCTCTAACCCCTGCTCAACCTCTGACATCGACGGCATAGAACAGTCCGCGCCAGGCGTGCCAGTTGTAGTAACTCTCCACAATGTTTTCGCGGCCGTAGTTAAGGTTGCCGTCGCCGAGCAGGAAACCGAGGCCGCCGAGCTTCAGGTACTCCTGATGGTCGGCCTTGATGGCGTTCGAGACCACGGCTAGGCCGATCTTGTCCACCGGCCGATGCCAGCGGGTCCCGGCGTAGTCGGCTCCGGCCTCGACGGTCTGATCGACCTCGGTGTAGGCGAAGGATTCGTGCTGGCCCTCATTCCATCCGAAGCGGCCGAAGACGCGGAGATTCTCCGTGATCTCCTGCTCGGTGTTGTAGCCCAAGCCGTACTTGAGCGCGCCGTAGTGCTCGTGAAGCAGGATGTTGGGCACGGTAACGCCATATTTCGCGGTGTCGGAGGCGTTGAGGAAGTCCTCGACCGCCTCGCGATAGGTTCCCATGTGGGCGCGGTTGGCGTAGAACAGCAGCCGCGTCACGCCCTTGCGCAGGGGAACGAAGCTGTGGCGCAGTTCGAACTCGCCGTTCTGCCCGTGGGCGCGGCTGAAGGCCCAATCCAGGTCGATGCCGTTGGCGATGATCGGCATGGCGAAGATGCCGTAGCGCACGCTCCACTGCTTGTCGTCGTATTCCGCCATGCCGCCCACGGTGTAGCCGCGGGTGTCGGCCGCGTAGTCCCATGCGCCGTTGTTGTCCACGGTCCAGTTCATGAACTGCAGATGGCTGTCGGTGCCCACGGAGTTGGCGTCAAAGAAGTCCGGCAGCGTCAGCTTGCCGATGCGGAACTCCACGCGGCGGGCAGGCACGCTCGGAGCGAGCGCAAAGGGCCCTGGGTCCTGCGGAGTGGTTTGCTGCGTCAGGCCGATGACCTGGTGAATTTCGTAGCGGGCAGGGTAAGGGGTTTTGCCCAGGTAAGGATTGCGGACCACATCCAGGTTCGTGAATCCGGCCAGGCCGAGCGCCTCGCTCAGGCCGCGGCCCTCCGCTGCCTCGAGGTCGAACATCAGGTCCATGTTGTAGCGGATAGAATGGGTGGGCCGCAGCGCGGTGTAGAGCGTTCCCACCATCGAGGTCTTGTATTCGGCTGAATTGCGGAAGCTGTTCGGCCCCTGGTAGAGGGAGTGGAACGGCAAGCGGCCCTGATAGATGAAGTTGGCCTGCCCGGAGATCCACCAGAGGCTGCTGTCCGGGTGGCGGACCATGGAGATGATGGGCGGCTCGATTGGTCCGCGGCCATCGGCTCCCATGCCATCGGCGCTTGCGGGCGCGGCTGCGGAGCCGTCATGCGCGGCGAGCAGAAGTTGGGGTGGGTAAGCTAGGGCGAATTGCGGCGCGGGCAAGCGGTAGATTTCGACCAGGCTCTGCGGGTCGGGCCGTATCTGCGGGTCGGGCGCGGCCGGCAGGGAGTCGGCACTCTGGGCCAACAGGTGGATTGCGGTCAGCGTGACTGCAAAAGCGGCCAGAATGCGAACGAGGGTGCCGGCGCGGCGGAAGGGACCCGGGAGTGGACAACAGATCCGAAACATTCAGGAGCCTTCCAGGCTTGACGCAGCGCCAGTGAGCTTGGGCATAGAATAAAGACGCAACTATACCCTCATTAGGTAGATACTATACCTGGGGTGGGTATTGTCAAGGAGGTTCCATGTCTCACCATGAGCGGGAAAAGATGAAGCTGCTGCAGAGGGTGCGCAAACTGCGCGGCCAGTTGGATGCCGTGGAGCGGTCGCTGACGGCAGATGAGGACTGCGGCGGACAGTTGATGCTGCTGGCGGCGGTGCGCGGCGGCGTGAACGGGCTGATGGGCGAGGTGTTGGAGACGCACATCCGTTTCCACCTGGTCGACGGCGTCAAGGAGCAGATCGCCCCGGAACTGGCCGAGGACCTGATCGACCTGGTGCGCGCCTACTTGAAATGACAGCATTTCCGGCCGTGGCCGCATGGGGGACAACCTCTATCCATCGTAGAGTCAGCGCGCGGCGCAAATTGTTAACGTTTGGTTGATTCGGCAACAGAAGGGAACAGGGAACAGGGATCAGCGAGTCGGAGAGTGAGTGGGCCAACCGGCATCGGCTCGCCGCCGCTCGGAATATAATCGTGCTTTCCAAATCTGCGACTAACTTCAAGAATCTGGCGGAAGGGAAGCAGACCGCACGTGCCGAGCGAGTTCTCACTGGTCAAGTGGTACATGGATTGCGTCTCCGGCGTCGGCGATGCCGTCATTCTTTACTGCGCCGACCTTCGCTGGCGTGCAATTCACTTCACTTACAGCAGCATTCTCTCAGTCCTCGGGGACGCGATTGAGTCGCATTCCTCCATGGCGCGCCATCGGCTCCAATCGAGCGACGGCCAGATTCAGGTTGAGTTTCCCAAACTGAAGGTCTCAGGCAGGTGGACGGCCGGCGCAGCGCCTGTCGAGCGCACTGTTTATGAGAACTCTGCGGGCGCCGTCGTGTGGAACTGTCTTCAGCCGAAATCCTCGGTCAGCGTGCGGATCGGAGAGCGCGAGTTGACCGGTGCAGGCTATGCCGAATGCCTGACCCTGACGTTGCCTCCCTGGCAGTTGCCCATGCGCCAGTTGCGCTGGGGCCGCTTCGTTTCACCCGACGACTCCCTTGCCTGGGCTGACTGGCAGGGCGACTACTCGACCAGTTTCGCCGTGCACAATGGCGGCGCGTGTGAAACGCTGGCGGTCTCTGACTCGGAAGTCGTGATAGCCGCTGCCACCCTGCGCATGGAACAGAGCTTCAGCCTGCGCAGCGGACGATTGGGCTCGACAATTCTTCCCGAAGCGCCCGCGCTTGGCAGGCTCCTGCCGCACTCCCTGTTCAACATCGAGGAGCAGAAGTGGAGAAGCCGCGGAACCTTGACGGCGCAGGTCCGGAGCAGCTATGGCTGGGTCATTCACGAGGTGGTTCATTGGAAGTTATAACGCGTTCGTATCTTCCCAAGGCGCTCTACGGAACCTTGTTTGTCGCCATTCTTCCACTGGCGCTCGTGTTGTGGGCTCATGACGCACGCGGCGCGATTCCTCTGGAGGCATTGCACTCACCCGCATGGGGAGCCGCGCTGGCAGCGCTCGGCGTTTCTGTGACGCTGCTGGGCATGCTGTCCCTTTGGCGCTTCGGCGGAGGCTTGCCCATGAACGCATTTCCTCCCGCGCGCTTTGTCACCAACGGCATTTACAGCCTGGTTCCGCATCCGATTTATGGCGGATTTGTGATTGCCTGCGCTGGCGTTTCCATCTTCTTTGGTTCGACGAGCGGATTGTGGCTTGTCACTCCGTCAGTGGCATTGGCGAGCGCGGCGCTGGTTCTGGGCTATGAATTGCCCGACTTGCGGCATCGTTTCGGAGTGCCGCAATCCTCGCCATGGCTGGCTTGCGACCGCCTTGAAGCGCCGTCGCTGCTGGAACGCCTGCGCGTTTATTTTGTGGTGCTGCTGCCGTGGTTGGCGGTTTTTGAACTGATCGGGTTGCTGGGCCAGTCAAGCGACGCTGTCTCCACTTACCTGCCGTTCGAGAGCCGCCTGCCGGTGATCGAACTGTCCGAAGTAATTTACGCGAGCACTTACCTCGTGGTGTTAGCGGCTCCCTTGCTCATGCGCTCGGGCCGCGCACTCCGGCGATTTACGCAGCGCGGCCTGATTGCCATGGCTTTCCTGTTTCCGCTGTACATGGTTCTGCCCTTTTATGTTCCGCCACGCCCGTTCATCCCGGTCACGCCATTCGGTCAAATGCTCTTGTGGGAGAGAACTCCGGGGTCGGGGACAGCCGCGTTCCCGTCCCTTCATGTCGTTTGGGCGCTGATCGCCGCTTCCGCGCTGGCCGAAGGCGGGCGCGGGAAGAAGATTGCCTGGTGGACGTGGGCGGTGCTCGTGGCCGGCAGTTGCGTCACCACGGGTATGCATTCCATTGCCGATGTGGTGGCCGGCGTGGTTGCCTTCGCTCTGCTCGTGCGCAGCAGGGAAATCTGGCTGGGCACTCTGCGTGTTGGGGAGCGAATCGCCAACGCGTGGCAGGAGTGGCGTCTCGGCCCGGTCAGAATCATCAATCACGGCGGATTTGCCGGGGCCGCGGCGTTGGTAGGAATTGCTTTAATCGATGCGCAACTCGGCCCAGGGCGCGCGGCGTTGACCGTCAGCATCTTCGCTTGCGCCGTGCTGGGAGCGGCGTTCTGGGCGCAATGGGTGGAGGGTTCTCCCGCGCTGCTGCGCCCCATGGGCTTTTACGGGGGAATGCTCGGGGCTGCCATTGGAGCTGTGCCCGCGCTTTTTCTTCACGTGAATCTATGGGTCGCGTTTGCGGCCGTCTGCGTTGCTGCACCCTGGATACAGGGCATCGGCAGGCTGCGCTGCCTGGTGCAGGGCTGCTGTCACGGGCGGGCAACACAATCCGTAGCGGGAATTCGCTACATGCATCCCCGCACGCGCGTCTGCCGCTTGACCCAGCTTTCCGCGGTCCCGGTTCATGCCACACCTGTGTATTCGATTCTGTGGAATGTCGTGATCGGGGTCGCGCTGTTGCGCCTGTTTGCATTGCATTGTTCGGCCACGCTGATTTGCGGGATTTATTTTTTGCTCTCGGGCGCGGGCCGATTCGTCGAAGAGGCGTATCGCGGCGAACCGCAGACATTGACCGTTGGCGGACTGCGTCTCTACCAGTGGATCGCCATTCTGACCGTCGTTGCCGGAGCCGCGATGACGGCGGTAAGCGGCCCGGCCATGCCGCCGGTCTCCTCGCTACAGGGGAACTCGATACTTCTGGCCGTTGGATGCGGCTTGGCTGCGTGGTTTGTCACAGGCGTCGACTTTCCCGAGTCAATGCGCCGCTTCGCACGGTTGACCTGATGCATTCGCTAAGGGACCGGTTGGGCGCTCCCTACGCGTTCGACGGGCTGCGCATGGAGTCCAAAGCCGCAGTCAGGTCCGCGGACAGCGCCTGCTGCGCTTCCGGCGTCAGCTTAGCGTCGTGGCTGGTGATGTAGAAGACGTCGATGGCGGTTTCGCCTTCGGTGTCGATCAGTGCCACGCGAATGTTGCACTGGTGGGCGCTCAGTGTCAACGCGATCTGCCGCAGCAGGCCGGGCAGGTCCTGGGCCACCACTTGCAGCAGCGTGGCGTGGGTGGAGGACTCGGAGTCGAACTCCAGCCGTGTGGCCACATCGACCTTCAGATTGCCGGGGTTGTTCATGTGGCTGCGGCCTTCAAGCAGTTGCTCCACCGAGACCTTTTGCGCCACTACGTCGCGAAGATTTTCGAGGAATCGGTCTTTCTCAGTGGGGTTCAGCTCAAGAGTGCGGAAGACGTCGGAGAAGTGGAAGCTGTCCACGATCACGCCGGCCTCGTTCGAGAAAGCCCCGGCCTTGACGATGTTCATGCCCCAGGCAGCCAGCGTGCCGGCCACGTCGGCAAATAGGCGGGTGCGGTCGCGGGTAATGACGGTCAGGTCGAAGAGCTGGCGGCTGGGCCTGAGGTCGAGCTGAACATTGTCCTGGTCCAGGTTGAGCGCCATCTGGAAATGATTGCGAATCTGCTCGGGCAGCCGCGTTTGCAGGTAGCGCTGCGGCAGGCCTTCCAGGAACTGCTTCAACTCGTCGTACTGCGCGGGCGGCACCATGGAGCGGATGCGATTCAGCAGCGTGGGGTCGATGGCGGCGTGGTAGCGAACCTCGTCCACGGAGCGGTCCATGAAGTTGGCCGTGGCCATGTAGAGCTGCCACAGGTTCTCGGCCTTCCACGGCGTCAGGGCGTCGGGATTCACGGCCTTGATGTCGGCAAAGGTCATGATCGTCAGCATCTTCAGAAGTGTGGGGTTGCCGATCTTCTCACTGAATCCGCGCACGTTTTCAAGATCGAAAATGTCCCTGCGCAGCGCGGCCGACATCTCCAGATGCAGTCGAATCAGCTTCAGTATCGACTCGCGCTCTTCCGTGTCGAAATCCAGCCGCGCCAGGAATGCATCGGCCAACTCGACGCTCTGTCCTGTGTGTTCGCCCGTGCGCCGGGCCTTGCCCGTGTCGTGCAGCAGCAGGGCCAGCAGAAAGAGATCGAGGCGGTCGATTTCCGGCAGCAACTGGGCCAGGCGCTGTTCGTAGTCGTGCGTTGGCTGGCGCAATCCGTGGACGTTGTCGATGGTCAGAAAAGTGTGTTCGTCCACCGTGTAGCGGTGATACGAATCGCGAATCACCAGCGCGTCGATGCCGTGGAACTCGGGAATCAGCATCTCCAGCACGCCGAGGGCATGCATCGTTCGAAGGGCATGGGCGGCGTGCGGTCCCAGCAGCACTTCGCGCAACGCGTTCCACAGATACGGGCCTTCGGGAATGTGGATGGCCAGTGCCGGCAGGGCGTCGGTGATGCGGTCTTCGGCGGCCTGCGAGAGCGTATAGCCGTGCGTCGCCATCATGGAGAAGATGCGCAAAATGGCGCTGGTGTCGTTGAACTGCGCGCCGGGCACAATGTCGATGCGCCCCTGGTCGAGCAGAAAGTCGGTGCCGGCAATGGGCGTGCGGCGGCGGCGGAACTGGCGATAGAAGCTGACCGGGGCGGGTAGGTGTTCCATCAGCAGCGCCGCGCGGCGATAGACCACCCTGGCGTGGCGGTAGTAGGTGCGCATCCAATAGGCCGGATCGGCCGTCCCGCGGGTTTCCAGGCCGATGGAGTTGGCTGCTGCCTCGTCCTGCGATTGCCAATCCAGGGCGTTGTCGTCGCGCCCGTGTCGGAAGTGTAGAAAACATCGCGCGGCAGCCAGGAAGTCGAAAGCCGCCTCGGCGTCACCACGCGCGCTCTGGAAGACGCCGCCGCGCTGGCGTGGCCACTCCTTGGTTTCCTTCAGGTGAAACAGCAGGGCGAACCAGACGGCCAGGTGGTAGTCGCGCAACCCGCCGGGACAATCCTTCAGGTTGGGTTCCAGGTGGAAGATGGTGTTGCCAAAGCGGGCGTGGCGGGCGCGGGCAATCTCGCCCAGCTTTTGCGTAATGGTGTTCCACTCGCTCAGAACCAGCCCGGGCAGAACCGTCTGGTGCAACTGCTGGTAGAGCGGGAACTGGCCGGCCAGGAACCGCCGGTCGAGCGTGGCCAGCGTGAATTCCAGGTTGTCGGGGTCGAATCGCCCGGCTTCCTTCAGCGTGCGGGAGCTGGGACTGGCGCGCAAACCGATGTCCCACATGCCCTGGATGATGGCGCGTACCGCTTCGCGGGACTGCTCCTCGGTCTTCTCGTCGGCAAAGGCGAACAGCACGTCGATGTCGGAATAGGGGAAGAGATCCTTGCGTCCGTAGCCGCCCAGCGCCAGCAGGGAGACATTCAGCGCGGGCTGCCCCGCAAAGGCCCGTCGCCACATTTCAATGAGGATACGGTCCACTACGGCGGAGCGCCGGCGAATGGCCGCCGTCCCGTCGCCAGTGCGTTCGCAGGTCTGGCGCACAAGCGCCATCTCCCGCATATACTGCTCCCGAAGATCGTCAACCGCCAAAGCGACTGGATTCATGTTTGATTGCGTATGGTTCTGTTCAGTGGGTCTTGCCAAAGCAAGAAGAATGTCTTATCAGCATAAGCGATGTTTGCGCCGGACGTGAAGTTTTGACGGGGCGGGCAAGGGGAAAACGGGGTGGCAGGGGCGATTTTGGAGCGGCCAAAGGTGCGATCTGGCGCAACACCGGGTCCCCGGTGATTCTTGTCAGCCCCCAGGAAAAGCCGGGCGCCCTCAGAACCGCGATGGTTCGGCAGCCTGGAAAGCCGGCGTTGCTCCTCCGCAAGGTACCGGGAGGAGATATCGTTCAAGAACACATCACATTCTAAAGCGCCGGCCGACCTGCCTTCGCGATCGCGCAAATGCGAATGGCCCCCACCAAACTCAAAACTTGAACTCCGATACCGCCGAATGCAGCCGCGCCGCCATCTCGCTCAGCGCCAGGGATGCTGACTTCGTATCGTTCGCTCCCTGGGTTGTGTTCCGCGCCGATGTAGCTACTCCGCCAATGTTTTTAGCGATATCGCTGATTCCCTGGGCGGCATCGGCCACGCTGCGGCCAATTTCATTGGTGGTCACGGTTTGCTCTTCCACTGCCGAGGCAATGCTGTTGGAGATATCGCTGATCTGGTTGATGATTGCGCCAATCTCTTCGATTGCCGTGACGGCTCCCATGGTTACCTGCTGGGAGGCTTCGATCTTTTCGCTGATCTCCTCGGTCGCCTTGGCGGTCTGTTTGGCGAGTTCTTTCACCTCGTTGGCCACAACAGCGAATCCCTTGCCCGCCTCTCCAGCCCGGGCGGCCTCGATGGTCGCGTTCAGAGCCAGCAGGTTGGTTTGCTGTGCGATGGAAGTAATCACCTTGATCACGTTGCCAATTTCCTGGCTCGAATCGCCCAGTTTGCGCATGGTGTCGTTGGTCGATTGCGCCATCTCCACCGCCGTGCTGGCTACCCGCGCCGAGTCGTTGGCACTCTTCGAGATTTCCCGAATCGTGGACTGCATCTGCTCGGAGGCCGTAGCCACCGACGCAATATTCCTCGACACCTGCTCGCTGGCCGCCGAAACCACATTGGCCTGAGTGGCCGTCTCCTCCGCGGTGCTGGCCATCCCCTGGCTCACGGCAGTGAGCTCTTCTGATGAGGACGCCAGCGTACTGGCGCTCTCCGAGGTGGCCTTGAGCGGAGCCACGATCGCTTCCAGGGTCCTATTCATGCCCTCGATGACCCGGCGGTAGTCGCCCTGGTGTCTGCTGGCGTCGGCGCGCGTGTTCATGAGGCCCTTGGCAGCCGCTTCAGCCAGCATGTCGGCATCGCGCACCAGCGCGTCGATCGAACTCATCGTCTGAACGAAGGCTGGCACGAGCGCATCATTCTCCGAACGTCTCCTGATCGCCTTCATGCTCTGGAGTTCTTCCTGGTAGTCTCCCGCCCCGATCATCTGGACGAGCACCGCAATGTGCCGTGAGCGCTCCTGCGCCTGGTTCGTGGCTCTCGCAACTTCGGCGAAGATTCCCTGATAGACGCCTGTCACGTCCACTGTGCAGTCGTTCACTGCCATGCGCTGGAGGACACCGTTGACCTCTTCCAAACCGCCCAGCCCGTCGATGCACGCGTTCAGGCTGTGTTTGAGGGTCTCGAAATCACCTCTGTAGCTTTCGGTAATCCTGGGCGGAATGTCGCCCTTGCCGATGCGGTCGACATAGTCCGCGGCGACATGCAGGGGACCGATCACCGCATTCATGGTCCGGTTCACCCCTTCGATGGTCTTCCGGAAGTCGCCGTGGTGCCGGGCGGCGTCGGCGCGCACGTCGAGCTTTCCCTCCAATGCGGCACTGGCTAGCATCGCTGCGTCCTCCACCAGCGCATTGACTGCGTCGATGCAGGTATTGAGACTCCCCTTGAGCGTATCGAAGTCACCCAGGTAAGTCTCGGTTATCTTGGCGGGGATGTTCCCGTTGGAAATTCGCTGCATGTAATCGGTCGCCACGTTCAGCGGGCCGATTACCGCATTCAGGGTCTGGTTCACCCCTTCAATGGTCCTCCGGAAGTCGCCGTGGTGCCGGGCGGCATCGGCGCGCACGTCGAGCCTTCCCTCCGCTGCGGCGCAGGCTAGCATTGCCGCGTCCTCCACCAGCGCATTGACTGCGTCGATGCAGGTATTAACACTAGTCTTGAGCGTGTCGAATTCGCCATTGTAGGTCTCGGTTATCTTGGCGGGGATGTTCCCATTGGAGATTCGTAACATATAATCGGCTGCCACGTTCAGCGGGCCGATTACTGCATTCAGGGTCCTGTTCACCCCTTCTGCCACCTTCCTGTATTCGCCTTCGTGCTGACCGGCGTCCACGCGCGCAGATAGCGTTCCTTGCACGGCGGCATCTGAAAGCGTGTTCATGTCACGCGTCAGGGCGTTCACGGCAGCGACGGTGCGCGCGTAACTCTTTGCCAGCATGTCGCGGTTAGACCTGGCTTCAATCACGGCGGAAAGGTCGCCAAGCGCCACCTTTTCCAACCCATTGGAAACGCCTCGGATGTACTCCAGCAGTTCCCTGAAGGAGTCGGCCAGGGAACCAACCTCGTCTCCGCAGCGGTATTCAACCTGCACGCTCACGTCGCCCAGCGAAATATGGTGGGCCGCAGTTGCCAGCTGTCCCAGCGGCCGGGAAATGCCCCGTCCAATCCATGCGCCCAACGCGATCAGGGCCAGCAGAATCACACCGGCCGCAACTTCCATCATGTGGGTCTTCGATGCGACAAGTACCGTCGCCTGCCGGTCATTCTCCGTATCCCAGGCATTGGTCAGCCGCGTGATTTCGTCGACGGCCGCAGCATCGATGCGGTAGGCTGCCTCCATGGGGCCGGTGCGCGCGGCTGTAGCACGGGCGCGGTCCCCGGCAGCGAGCGCGGGAAAGAACTCCTGCTCCGCGGCGTCGTACCAGGCCTCAGTGGAGGTGTTGCTCGGCCCGGCCACCAGGTCATGCAGCGGCCCGGGAGGCAGAGTCTCCACGTAGTGCTGATGCCCGCCCTCGTAATCCTTGCGGGCGGAACGAATCTGCGCAATGAACGATTCCCGCTCGGCCTGCGTGGGGGCGTCTTCGGCCTCGACGGCCAGGGAGTAAACCTTTTGCAATGACTGCGGCGGATTCTCAAAGTCCGCGGCGACGGAGTTGGACATGCGTTTTTGGGCGAAGAAATCCGACCCGACCTGGATCTGGCTTATGGTATGGAATGCCAGCGCTGCAAAGATGAGCAGGCCCAACACAGCCACCGCTGTCAAGACATCCAGTTTCTTGCCAATCTTTAGGTTTTTCCAGATTCCCATAATCCCCGCCATTCGCTTGTACGCTTGCCGGACGGTGCTCCGGACCGTGTGAGCAGTGTCCACCCGAGTAACACCTCGGTGGCTGTTTTCGCGTCCGCGATCGTCCCATCCCAAATGCAACGAGCAAGGTCATGGCAGCGGGGGGCGATTGTTTCTACCCTATCGACGCTTCGGTGGCGCAATTTCAGGCAGCGATCCGCTGAGTCCGAGCGGCTGTGGACACCTGAGAAGATCACGGGCCGACGCAGCAATTCTTGTCTAAATAACCTTCTGTTTTGGGTATCTAGCTCCATGAAGCCTGCAAAATGGGCGGCAAACGGCTGAAAAAGCAAACCTGCCGCTCTGGAGCCCATGACCTCTTGAAATCGGTGCCGATTCCAGAGCAGAACCTCGTCAACTCACAGCTCTTTTGGGCAGCAATCCGGCTTCTCAGGCAGAAGCGCCTTTTCGCCAGTCATAGGCACAGTCCCGCCCGAACTGGCTCGGCGTGGCTGCTGAGAGCTACTTCCAGGCTCCGAGAAGACGGCGCACCAACACCAGTTCGCCCAGGTGGTAGGCATTGTGATCGGCGGTCAGCAATGCCTCCCGCAGGATGGTCTGACCGTCTCCGTGGGGAATGCGGGCGAAGAGGTCGGTGGACTGGTCGGCCACCAGGGCGCACAGCTCGCCCAGATCCTTGCGAAAGGCGTGCACGCTCTTGTCCCAGGCCTTGTCGTCCGGGGGCGCCGCAGTGCCGGGCCAGTATCCGCTGGGGAAGTCGGGCGATTTGTGCTTGGGGTCGCGCGAGAACTCGAGAATGTCCCATTGGGCGATGCGCAGGTGCTCGAGAATCTCCCATGGCGAGTGTTCCGCGCCTTCTGGCTTCTTGCCGCGCAGTTCGACCGGAAGGTTCTTGACCGCCTGATCGAAGCTCGCATGTGCGTTGCCGCCGTTCAAGAGATCGAGCAGATGCTGTCGGAGAGATGCATCGTTGTGCATGGGCGCCACTCCCTTTCCTCATCGGTTTGACGACGGCTGCGACCCTGGGGATGCAAAGAAGAAAGGGCGAAGTGGCAGGATTCTTTTTGGGGGCGGAATGACAAAATCCCAGGTCTCAAACGCGAGACCTGGGGCACCCAGGATTTGCGGCAGAGGCTAGAGGGCGGTTTCGCCGCGTTCGTCGTTGCGGATGCGGATGGCTTCCTCGACGCGGCTGACGAAAATCTTTCCATCGCCGATGCGGCCGGTGCGGGCGGCGCCGATGATGGCCTGGAGGGCTTTTTCCTTCATTTCGTCGGTGACCACCAGTTCGATTTTCACTTTGGGCAGCAGATCGACCGTGTATTCACGGCCGCGGTAGAACTCGGTGTGGCCCTTTTGGCGGCCATGGCCGCGAGCCTCGAGAATGGTCATGCCTTCGATCCCTGCTTCGAGCAGGGCATCCTTGACTGCGTCCAACTTGGAGGGCTGGAGAACGGCTTCAATTTTGAGCATCAGCGAATGCCTCGTTTGACAGCGTAACAGGCGGGGCGGCTTTTAGGGCCGGCCCCGTCGAATTTTGACAACCCGGAGTCACCAGGAGCACCACGGGTCAGGAGTTGAAGTCGTAGCCTTCCTCGCCGTGCTGCGAGAGGTCCAGGCCAGCGGATTCGTCTTCCGCCGTGACGCGCAGCCCTATCACCTTGTCGACTACGAAGAGCAGAACCAGCGTCCCAACGATGGAGATCGTCCAGGCAATGCCCACCCCCGCGGCCTGGCTGCCCAACTGGCCCCAGTGCCCGTCGATCGCGCCCGTGGGAACCGGTTTGCCGTGTGCGTCCTTGCCGAAGGCGGCGTTGATGGCGCTGGTGGCGAACAGGCCGGTGAGCAGCGCGCCCAGGGTTCCACCGGCCCCGTGTACGCCAAACGCGTCCAGCGAGTCGTCATAGCCCAGGCGGCTTTTCACTTCGAAAACCATGAACGAGCAGAACGCTCCCGCGACCAGACCGATGGTCAGGGCCGAGAACGGCTGCACGAACCCTGAAGCCGGGGTGATGGCCACCAGTCCCGCGACAGCCCCGGAGATGGCGCCCAGGGCGGTGGGCTTGCCGTTGTGAATCCACTCGGCGACGGTCCAGCCCAGCGCGGCCGCCGCTGCGGCAAAGTGGGTATTGATGAAGGCGCTGGTAGCCAGCGGGCCGGAGCCCAGGGCGCTGCCGGCGTTGAACCCAAACCAGCCCACCCACAGCAGGCACGCTCCGATAAAGCTCAGCACCATGGAATGCGGTGGGAAGTTGGTGTGCGGGTAGCCGACGCGCTTGCCCAGATAGATGCACGTCACAAGCGCCGACACGCCGCTGGTGACATGGACCACCGTGCCGCCGGCAAAGTCGAGCGAGGGAATGTGGCCGCCGGAGGCATTGAGCAGCCCACCGACGCCCCAGACCATGTGGGCCATGGGGCTGTAAACCAGCAGCGACCAGAGCGAAAGAAACACCGCCATGGCGCTGAACTTCATTCGTTCGGCAAAGGCTCCGGTGATCAGCGCGGGGGTAATGATGGCGAACATGAGCTGGTAGACCATGTAGGTCTGCTCAGGAATGGTGGCGGCGTAGTCGGTGTTGGGCGTCAGGCCCACGCCGCGCAGGAACAGGTGCTCGAAGCCGCCGATGAAGGCGTTGCCGTGACCGAAGGCCAGCGAGTACCCGACGACGGCCCACAGAACGGTCACCAGGCCCATCATGGCGAAGCTCTGCATCATGGTGCCCAAAATATTTTTCTTGCGCACCAGGCCGCCATAGAAGAGCGCCAGGCCTGGACCGGTCATGAGCAGGACCAATGCTGCAGACATCAGCATCCAGGCGTTATCCCCGGCCATCCTTGCGTCGTTCACCGCCTGTTGCAGGGCGGCGATCTGGGCCTGGGTTGCGGGGGCCTGCGGGGCCAGGGTTGACGCGGCGGATTGAGCGAGAGAAAAGGTTGGAGAGCCAAGCAAAACGGACAGGACGAACAGTTTGAGACTGCGACAATGCATTGTGTTTCCGCTCCGGATGATGCACCTGCCGAAGCAGGCTGGGATGAGGAACAGTGTCAGGTCTTGAGGCGTCATCGCCGAACGATTTCCAGTAGATGCACCTGTGCTCACATCTGCCTGGCGATCCAGGCGACAGAAGCACCGCTCAGGAATAGTCTGATTGCGTGTACCCATGATTTTCGTAAAGACTGGGAGATAAAGCAAGTATTTTTGCGGCTCATGAAGGGACATCCAGACCGCGCGTGATCAATGTGCGAGGGTTGAATGAACGGGGATACGAATGATAGGGAATTATATCGGGCGTCGGTTGCCAGTTTTTTTTGTTCTCGGACTTATGGCCATGATCTCCGTGCGGAGCCATGCGGGCGCGCCGCACGCGGTAAGCTGTCAGCGCGTGGTGCTCGCGGGCGAAGTAAGTGAGGGGCAGGAGTGGCATGCGGCCTTTGGGCAGGGATGGGTTTTCCGCGTGTTGCCGATTGTCCCTGGCAAGGGCGGGCCGGGGGCCAGTTACAGCGGATGGGATCTGATTGTAGACCGGGAGCAGCCGACGGGGTTCCCGGATGCGCTGCTGGTGGCGACACCGCCCTATAACTCGATCAATGAGCACGAAGTGGGAACCACCTTCGGCCTGCGTGCCCAGGACGCCATCGGGTGGAATCCGCGCAGCTTTCGCTTTCTTACCGATCCTGATGCGTTTCGGGAGAGCCAGCACCTGTACCGGCAACTGGGCCAGGTGCGGATGGGTTCCGCGGGGCACGCGAGTGAGAACACGCCTGAAGCGCGCGCCACGCGCCGGTTGATGGAACTGGAGCGGCAATCATCGGCAGGCGAGTTCCACATTGTGGACGCGCGCCTGGCGCCGGGCATTGCGGACGCCGCGCCCTACGCGGAGAACTGGGCATTGGCCGCATCGCGGACGCCACACGCGTTTGAGCCGGCCGCGCAGGGAAAATCAACACCGCTGGGCGAACTGCGCTGGATCAGGTTTTCGATTACCCTGTGGCTGCCGGGCGCGTGGAATTTTCCCCGGGAGTTGCACGCAGAGCGGACAGCCTGTGGGGAGTGAGGGCGAGGGAACAGGGGTGCGGGGCGCCGAAATCCGGGAGCATCACAGCGGCGGCGTAGAGCATAAGTGACCATGCGGAGCGCTGGGAAGTCGAGGTATAGTAGAGCCATGGCGGAAACGGCAGAGCGCGATCACTATTTATTCGGATCCCTAGAGAGCAGCGCCATCAACCGGACAAAGCTGAAGGAAGTGAGCTACGGCTTTGAAGAGCCGGAAGGTGTGTTCCTGACTTCGATGGATTTTGCGGTCAACTGGATACGAAAGAATTCGGTTTGGCCGATGACGTTCGGACTGGCTTGCTGCGCGATCGAGATGATGTCCATGGGCGCTTCGCGCTTCGACATTGCGCGCTTTGGCGCCGAGGTATTCCGGCCTTCTCCGCGGCAGTCGGACCTGATGGTGGTGGCCGGCCGCGTGTCGCAGAAAATGGCGCCGGTGATTCGTCGCCTCTATGACCAGATGCCGGAACCGAAGTGGGTCATCTCGATGGGCGCGTGCGCCACGTCGGGCGGAGTTTTCAACAATTATGCGCTGTTGCAGGGTGTGAACCAGGTCATTCCGGTGGATGTCTATGTTCCCGGATGTCCGCCGCGGCCAGAGCAACTTATGTACGCAATCACGCTCCTGCAAGAGAAGATTCAGCGCGAGCCGCGCAGCCTTCTGAAGACCCTGAATGTGGGGTAAACAGGGGTTTTTGAAGCGGCTCCATGATGTCAGGTTACGGAGGTAACTTCTTCGTTACCTGCGAGATGTCAATGGGGGTGAAGGCTGCAAGCTCTTGAAAAAAATACCCTCTGCCGAAACGGTCCTATGGTACCTTTGATAGTGCTGTAGGGACGCCTTACGATTCCCCAATTGCGAGGGATCGGGTCAGTCCGAGCCGGAGTCTGTGCTCGCAAACAGCTTTGTCCATTTGTTATCCAGAATGATTGCGGAGGAAAACGCATGTTCTCTCGTGTTTTGAAGTCTGTAAGCCTGTTGCTTGCTTTGGGCGGCGTGGTGTCGATGCCTGTTGCCCTCAGCGCCCAGGATGCGGCGAAGCCAGCCGCCAAGGCCGCCGCCAGCGATTCGCCATCCAGATGGGATATCTTTGCCGGCTACAGTTATCTTGCTCCTCATGCGACCGTAGACTCGACACTGCCCAACGGTACTGTCGTACCGATCCCAATCAAGGCGGAGGAAAAGGGCAGCGTTGTAAGTGTTGCCCGCTACTTCAACAACTATATCGGCTGGCAGGTCGACACGGGTGAGCATGATCGCCTGGTCGACACGCGCAACGGATCAGACCCCGGCTCCAGCAACAGCGGCCTTCTGACCTTCCAAACCGGCCCGATCTTCCGCTATCCAGCGGGAGACGTCACGCCGTGGATTCATGGATTGGTGGGAGCAGGACAGCTTGAAGGTCCCGATTCCCAGCCCTACAAGTGGGGCGCGACGTTGACCATCGGCGGCGGTCTGGACTACGAGACGCCATGGTTCAATCGTCATCTGGCGATCCGCCTGTTCGAAGCAGACTATGAGTACCTGCACGTCAACTACGGTCCTGCGGATTATGCGAACGGCGCTTATAACGCCGGCGGCCGCGCCAACCTGGATGCAACCCGCCTGGCGACAGGCCTGGTCTACCACATCGGGACGATCGCGCCTCCGCCGCCTGTGACCCTGGCGTGCTCGGCCAGCCCCACCACGGTGTTCCCCGGCGACCCGATCACAGTGACCGCGACGGCCGGCAACCTGGACCCCAAGCTGAACGTGATTTATAGCTGGTCGGGAACCGGCGTGACGGGCAACGGAACAACGGCCACGGTGGCCACCGCTTCCCTGGCGCCCGGCTCCTACACGGTGAAGTGCGGAGTCAAGGAAGGCAAGAAGGGTAAGGAAGGCCTGAAGCCCTGGCAGACCGCCGACGCTACCGCGACCTTCACGGTCAAGCAGTTCGAACCGCCGACGGTAAGCTGCTCGGCCAGCCCCAGCACCATCAAGCCGGGTGAGGGAGCAACCATCACCGCCACCGGCATGAGCCCGCAGAACCGCCCGCTGACCTATAGCTACTCGGCGCAGGCCGGCACCATCAGCGGCAGTGGCGCATCGGCATCCTTCTCCTCCACCGGCGCACCGACCGGCGCGGTAGGGATCACCTGCAACGTGACCGACGACAAGGGCCAGACGGCAACCGCCAACACCAGCGTGACCATCCTGGCTCCGTATGTGCCGCCGGCTCCGCACACCCAGGCTCTTTGCACCATCACCTTCGACAAGGACAAGAAGCGCCCGACGCGCGTTGACAACGAAGCCAAGGCCTGCCTGGACGAGGTAGCCCTCGACCTGCAGAAGCAGTCGGATGCCAAGGCAGTCGTGGTCGGCACTTCGGATGCCAAGGAGAAGGCGAAGACCGCGAAGGAGCAGAAGCTGGCCCTCAAGCACAAGCACCTGAAGGTCGTGGATTCGGCCGCGGAGCGCGCTGTCAACACCAAGGAATATCTGGTTACGGAGAAGGGCATTGATGCTTCTCGCGTGAGCGTTGCGACGAGCACCGAGGACGGACAGAAGGTGGAAGACTACCTGGTGCCCGCCGGCGCAACCTTCTCGACCGATGTGGCTGGAACAACCCCGGTGGACGAGACCGTGGTGAAGCCTGAGGTGCGCAAGCCCCTCGCAGAGCGGTCCCACAAGAAGCACGCAGCAAAGCCAGCCGCCAAGTAAATCGAAGCGGTCTATCTGAACCGGCAGTAGAACACGAAGTCGGGCTTCCATCCTGAAAAGGATGAAAGCCCGGCGAGCACCGGATGAACATTCTCCTCTTGCGATCATTTGGGGTTGACCGGCGAGTCCGGCCAACCCCTTTTGTTTTGCACCGGGTTTTCTTTTGTTTATGCTGAACTGGACTACGTTTCTCACCGGCCGCCACAGACCGTAGCACCGGCCTCACGTCCGGCTGTACTGCGGGCTTTCGAGCCCTCAGAGAATTCGTACACCGCCGGAAGCAAGTACTGCTGTAGCACTCAAGATCGGGAGTTATTTTCTGCATGAGTTGGTTGCCGATGCGCGTTGATTCTCTTTGCCGTCCCCTGTTCCTCGCGCAAGCGATGGTTGCGGTTTTGTGTTTGTCCGGATTGCAAGGTCTTGAGGGACAGGTTTTGTGGAATGCGGTTGGTCCGGATGGCGGCGACGCTCGCGCTTTTGCCGCGGTTCCCAGCCAGCCTGATCACCTCTACCTGGGCACTACGGATGGCTGGCTCTTCGAGTCAATCGACAAGGGTATGAGCTGGCATCGGCTTTCCAAGGTGGACGGGTCCGACGCGCTGATTCTTGATCACATTGTCGTGGACGCGGCGAATTCCTCAACTGTTTTTGTTGCCGCTTGGAAAGTGGATGGGCCGGGCGGCGGATTGTGGGTGAGCCACAACGCGGGACGCACCTGGACCGAGGTTCCGGGCTTGCGCGGGCAATCGATCCGCGCCTTTGTCCAGGCGCCGTCCAGCCCCCGCATGCTGTTTGCGGGCACGCTTGAGGGCGTGTTCCGCTCGAGTGACGCGGGCGCCTCATGGACGCTGATCAGCCCGCCGGGGAGCCACGAAATCCACGAAGTGGAGTCGCTGGCCGTCGATCCCGTGGACCCGGACGTAGTTTACGCGGGCACATGGCATTTGCCCTGGAAGACCACGGACGGCGGCAAGAACTGGCACAACATCAAGCAGGGCGTCATCGACGACTCCGATGTGTTTTCCATCATCATCGACCCGGCGCAGCCGCGGATTGTCTTCGCCAGCGCGTGCAGTGGCATTTACAAGAGCGGGAACGCGGCCGAACTGTTCCACAAGATTCAGGGCATTCCTTCGACGGCGCGCAGGACGCGGGTGCTGAAGCAGGATCCGGCCAATCATGAAGTGGTGTACGCCGGAACCACCGAGGGGCTCTACAAGACCGAGGATGGCGGCAAGAACTTCCGGCGCATGACCGGGCCGGACGTGATTGTGAACGATGTGTTCGTCGATCCGCGGGACTCGAATCACGTTTTGCTGGCCACCGACCGCAGCGGGGTTCTTTCGAGCATCGACGGCGCGGCCACCTTTCAACCGGCGAATGAGGGATTTTCCGGGCGCAAGGTGGAGGCGCTGCTGGTGGACCGGGCAAATCCGGCGCGGGTCTATGCCGGCGTGGTGAATGACAAGATCTATGGCAGCGTGTTTGTCTCCGGGAATGGCGGGGCAAGCTGGAATCACATCGGCGAAGGGCTGGACGGACGGGATGTTTTTGCCCTGGCACAGGCGCCGGATGGGACCGTGGTGGCGGGGACCAACCACGGCATTTTTGCGCTCGAAGCAGGGGAGAAGCCCAACGGCAACGCGGTTTCGGACACGCCGAATTCGCCCGGTTGGAAGCCAAAAAACATGGTCGCCAATGCGCAGCTAAAAACGTCGACCGAGACCCACTACGGCAAGCGCGTCAACGTGGAAAAGCGTGTGGAGGCTCCGGCATGGGAGCTCGACGGGCGTGTCTATGCTCTTGATTTGTCGGGAGATGCATGGCTGGCCTCGACCGCATTCGGCCTCCTGACCAGCCATGACCAGGGAGCAACCTGGCAGGGCGGACCCGTGGTCGGCGCCAACGATTACCTGTCTGTAGCCGCCCATGGTTCCACCCTGGCCGCCGCAAGCCCCGCCCGAGTAGTCCTCTCCTCCGATGCCGGCGCGACCTGGACGCCGATGCGAATTCCCTCCATGCTGACGCGCATCCATCGCATCGCCTTCTCAAAGGACGGAGCGCTTTGGCTGGGCGCGCGCGAAGGGGTCTATTTCACTCATGACGGCGGCAAGACGTGGTTGTGGATAGAGCGGCTTCCTTTTCGCGATGTGGACGATGTGTACTATGACGCCGGTCTGGACGAAGTGCTGGTCAGCTCGCGGATCAGCGACCAGGTGTTCGGCATCGACCCCAAGACGCTGGCATGGAAGTGGTGGCAGACGGGCTACCGGATTGGCCTGGTGCGCGCTTCCAGAGGACGGCTGCTGGCTGCTTCGCTCTACGACGGGGTACTGGTGGAGCCGCACGCCGGCGGCGCGGAGATTGGGCAAGCGCAGGGAACAGGGAAATAGGGGAACAGGGGACAGGGGACAGGGGACAGGGAACAGAAGACGGCATAACATCGGTGAGCGGCTGTTTCTGTATCATTGAATCATGTGCGCTGAGACTGCGGATTCCCGCCAAAACGTCGCTTCCCCTGGCACTGGCTTCGGGACTCATTCCTTCCGGAGTTATGACCCTCGGCTCGAGTCGATTGCCGCCAAAGTGCTTGCCGGCGAACGGCTGGACTTCAACGACGGGTTGGTGCTCTACGGCTCCTCCGATGTGCTGGCAGTGGGCTGGCTGGCCAACCATGTGCGCGAGCGGCTGCATGGAGACGTGACCTACTTCAACGTCAACCGGCACATCAACCCGACGAACGTATGCGTTGCCAACTGCAAGCTGTGCGCCTTCGGCCGCAAGAAGGGCGACAAGGCCGGCTACACGATGGCTCTCGAAGAGGCGTGGGAGACGGCGGCCTCGGGCTACTCGGAGGCGGTAACCGAATTCCACATCGTGGGCGGACTGCATCCGGACCTGCCGTTCGAGTACTTTCTCGACCTGGTCAAGGGCCTGAAACAGCGGTTTCCCCGGGTGCACATCAAGGCTTTCACCATGGTGGAAGTGGCGTACCTGGCGCGGCGCGCGAAGCTGTCCATTGAAGAGACGCTGAAGCGAATGCGTGCGGCGGGCGTGGATTCGATGCCCGGCGGCGGGGCGGAGATTTTTTCAGGGCGGGTGCGCTCGATCATCTGCGACCACAAGATTGACGGCGAGGAGTGGCTCACGACGGCGCGGCTGGCCCACAAGCTGGGCTTCAAGTCGAACGCGACAATGCTGTACGGGCACATTGAGAACGATGAAGACCGCGTGGACCATTTGTTGAAACTCAGGGCCGTGCAGGACGAGACGGGCGGGTTTCAGACCTTCATTCCACTGGCTTTTCACCCTGAGAACACGGCGCTCGACCACTTGCCTGTGACCACGGGCCTGACCGACATTCGCCAGATTGCGGTCAGCCGCCTGCTGCTCGATAACTTCCCGCACATCAAGGCCTATTGGCAGATGATGACGCCCAAGATCGCCCAGATTTCTCTTCGTTTTGGCGCCGACGATCTGGATGGCACAGTGGTGGAGGAGAAGATTTACCACGACGCCGGCGCGACCACCCCGCAGGGCATGACGCGCAAAGAGCTTTGCCGGCTGATTACCGAAGCTGGGCGGGTTCCGGTGGAGCGCGATACGCTTTATCACGCCGTCACGCGCACTGAGGACAGCTTTACGGTGGCGGTGTAGGGACGGGATCGGAGAGGGAGCGCGATGATCGACTTCGGCCCGGCGGTGGTGCTCGGACTCTGCTTCGGATTCATGTTTGGCATGGGATGCTCGCTGGCGGTCCTCTACTCGATTTATCTGGGCGGGTATCGCAAGGCGGTCGGGGATTCCCAGGAGCCGGTGAAACCCAGGCGGTTCCGGGAAGCGCTGGACAAGATCCAGGCCCGGCGAGCGCGGGTGGCGAGTTCGCTTTCGAAGTGAGTTTGTGGCCCTGGTGGCGCGATCCCGAGCGGCTTCTCAGCGCTCGTTGAGGTCCACACTGTAAAGATTGACTGTCGACGTGTGGGCGCTGACGATGGGAAGGTCGCCCGGCGCCAGACCGATCAGCCGGTAGTCGGTGGCTGCAATAGGACGGAGATTGCCGATGGTCGCCACCGGCTCCGCTTGTCCCGCCGGTACGGCAATGCGGTAGATGGGTTTGCCCATCTCAATAAAATCCTGGAAATAGAGAGAACGGCCGTCCCGCGACCAGACCGGATCGCCGGCCCCGTGAGTGGTGAGGGTGGTCCACTGCTGCTGCACACGGTCAAAGAGGAGCAGGGCCTTCTGATCCAGGCGCATGGCTGCGATGTAGCGTCCGTCTGGCGAAAGCCGGGGGCTGAAAAGTCCCGTTGAGTTGGGAATTTCGGTGACCTTGCGGGTTCCGACATCCAAAAGGTAAATGGCCTTGGGCTGGCGGCTGTCCATGCGGTCGGGCAATCGACCGAAGACGATCGACTGGCCATCGGCAGACCAGTCGGGATCGGCCTCGTTGCGGTCTTCATTCAGCAAGGGAGTGGGTTTGCCACCATCGGCATCGATCAGGTAAAGCTTCCAGGGCATCCCCGGCTCTTCGGCCATCAGCGCCAGGCGCTTGTTGTCAGGGGACCACTTCATGGCAAAAATGCGCATGGGCGGAGAGGCCAGCTCGATGCGCTCGCTGCCGTCGGCCTTGCTGCGCCACAGGGACCCGTCGGAGGCATTCAGCCATGCCACCCAGCGGCCGTCCGGCGAGTATTCGGCCAGGGCCGCTGCGCTCAGATTCTGGTCCAGGGCGACAAATGCCGTGGATTTGGGCAGGGCGCGCAACAATTCGATCTGCGAATTCACTCCGATAAAGTAGATGCGATGGCTTCCCGGCGAAGTGCTGGGCGCTTCATAGTCGAGCGGTCCATTGGTAATTTGCCTTGGGGAGCTGTCCCGCAGGAGCCAGGGCCGCTCACGCAGCGCCCAGATGTCCTTGTGGCCATTGTGCTCGGACTGAAAGACGAAGTCGGACCCATCGGCGGTCCAGCTTCCGCAGCATTCAGAACCAGGCTGGCTCCAGTCGGGCAACAGAGGTCGCAGACCGGCGCCGTCGGCCGCCACCTCCCATAGCTCGGTGGTCTGGCGTTTGGGGTCGCGGAGGGTGAAGCGCAAACGCCGCCCGTCAGGCGACCAGCGAAGCCAAAATGCCAAGCCGGGTGTGGAAACCAGCTTGTGCCTGTCGCTGCCATCGGTGGAAACGACCTCCAGGTCGTTGCCGTTGGCGATGAGGAGCCGGCTGCCGTCGGGCATCCAGGTGGCATCGTGAGCCAGTACATTGGGCACGCGCCGAGCATCGCCGCTGAGGGTGGGCACGATCCACAAGGGCTGTTCCGGATCGGCTTGCAAATGGCTGTGAATGAGCAACCTGGAGCCGTCTGGTGAAAGCGCTCCGATGAGCGGCCCTCCAATTTCCGAGGGCAGGCGAAAGTGGCTGATCTCACCATTGGCGGCAAGGGCAACCGCTAGTTCCGGGTCACCGTTGTCCATTTGCGAAAAGTAGAGCCGGGTGCCGTCGCCGACAGAGCTGGAAAAGCTCTCCACCTCTGGCTCGTTGGTCAACAGGTGCCCGGAATGTGTGACTTGCACAACGTTATAGGGCTTCCGAGAGGGCGCACGAAGGAGCAAAACCAGGGCCAACCCCACGCAAACGCAGCCCAGCGCAGCGGCAATCCAGCGCCACGAGCCATTGGTCGTGGGGGGCGCGACGGCGGCGGACTGGGCGGGTTGGAGGGAGAATTCCGGGTCGAGGGTCTTGACCGGCGCAATGAAGCGGTAGCCGCGCTTGGCCAGGGTCTCGACAAAGCGCGGATTTTCCGCATGGTCGCCCAGGGCCTCCCGCAACTTGTTCACGGCGATTCCCAGGCTGTGATCGAAGTCGACGGTTGTATCCGCTCCCCAAAGCCGCTGCTGCAGCGTTTCACGGGAGACAACCTCGCCGGGCTGCTCAATGAGTGCGGCCAGTAGTTTGAAGGGTTGACTCTGCAGACGGACGCGCACCCCGGACCGGCGCAGTTCACCAGCCTTCAGGTCGGCCTCAAAGACGCCGAACTGGACGCGCCGCTCGCCGTCGCTGTGATGTTCCGTAGTCATGGCTGCCGAGGGTATCCCTGTGTCCAAGTGTAAAGGAAATGGGATCGGAAAAGGCGTCCGCCGAGGGTCGGCAGCCTTGGAAAGGGCCATGTTTCAAGGAGAACTATCCAGGTAAGTAACTGTATATAAAATAGTTATATGAGGATGCCTAAATGACGGCGAATTGGCGGCGGGTGAATTGACCGTCGACCTCTCAAGGGTGTCTCGTCAGTCGTGGCTACGAGGACAGGTGCTGGACCTGCCTCATCCTGGGACGCGAGACGTCAGGAGTTCGAAGGGGGACGCTGCACAGTTCAATTGGGTTACCACCCCCGCCCACCAGGCTGGCAGCCTGCAACCGGTCCGACTCGAAGGCTGGGTTTGAGAACAATCGCAGCGTCGGCGTTACCAGTAGCTACTTCGTAGATTTTTCAATTTGAAAGTTCATTCCGGAGAGGGATTCATGGGAGTGCGGTCACGATTGATATGGATAGTTTGTTTATGCTGCGCGGCTGCCGTCGCAGGGGCACAGGTATCGGAGACGCGGAGTCCGGGTCCACAGGCTTCGGGCCCGCGGCTGCAGGCTCCGCTGATTGACAAGATCGATCCTCCCGGCTGGTTTGCAGAACTTCCTGACCCGATGCTTCTGGTGCACGGCGACGGCCTGAAGCAGGCGCAGTTCACGGTGAGCGGCACAGGGGTCACTCTCGAACGCACGCAGCCATCGGAAAATGGGCACTGGGCATTCCTCTGGCTCAAGACCGAAAACGCCGCGGCGCAGACCCTGTGGGTGACGGCAAGCAACGGCCAGGGGCAGGCGCGTCATGCTTTTGAGCTCGCCGCACGGTCGCACGATCCGGAAGCGCACAGCGGGTTCTCTTCGGCCGACGTGCTCTACCTGATCATGACCGACCGGTTCGCGGATGGGAATCCGGCGAACAATGACCCTGGTTACAACCGTGCCGCGCCGCGCTCCTGGCATGGCGGAGATTTGGCCGGTATCGAGCAGCACCTGGATTATCTGCACGAACTCGGAGTTACCGCGGTGTGGACGACGCCGGTGGCTTCGAACGCGGGAATGACCGATTCCTATCACGGCTATGCGGCGACGGATTTATATGCGGTTGATCCGCACTTCGGCACGCTCGAAGACTACCGGCATTTGTCCGCCGCGTCGCACGCCCGGGGCATCAAGCTGGTGATCGACCTGGTGCCCAATCATCTTGGCGTGAAACATCCGTGGATCCTGGACCCGCCGGCTCCCGAATGGTTTCATGGCACGCTCGAAAATCATCGCGGAACGCAGCACAATTTTTATGCGCTGGTGGACCCGCACGCCCCGAGGCAGGCATGGAGCGCCGTCACGACGGGCTGGTTTACCGACGCCATGCCCGACCTGAACCAGGAGAATCCGCTGGTCTCGCGCTACCTGATCCAGAACGCGCTGTGGTGGGTGGAGACGGCCAACCTGGACGGGATTCGGCTGGATACCTTTCCCTACGTGGACCGCGCGTTCTGGCACGATTTTCATGCCACTCTGCACAGCGTGTATCCGCATCTGACCACGGTGGGCGAGGTGTTCAACGGGGACCCGGAAGTGACTTCCTTCTTTGCCGGAGGGGCTACCCATCGCGGCATCGACACCGGGCTCGACACGCCCTTCGATTTCCCGGTCTACTTTACGCTGCGCAACGTTCTGGCTCACGGAAAGCCCATGACGGACCTGGCCAAGGTACTGCGCCAGGACGCGCTTTACCCGCATCCCGAGCGGCTGGTTCCGTTCATTGGCAATCACGATACAACGCGCTTTCTAACCGAGGCGAACGGCTCGATTCCGAAGCTCAAGTTGGCGCTCGGCCTGCTGGCCACCCTGCGCGGCATGCCGCAGCTTTATTCAGGAGACGAAATCGGGATGGCGGGCGGCGATGATCCGGACGACCGTCACGACTTTCCCGGCGGATTCGCCGGCGATGCGCACAGCGCATTCACGAAGGCGAGCCGCACACCCACGGAAGAGGGAGTGTTTGCCTGGACCTCGGGCCTGCTGGCGTTGCGCGCCAGGCATCCGGCGCTGCAAACGGGGATGGAGCAGAACCTGTATGCGAACGAGGATGTGTTTGCGTTTGTGCGTTCGCCGGACGGAACAGGTTGCTCTGCGGATCACGATAGCGACCGTTTGCTGATTGTGGTAAACAAGGCGCAAGAGAGCGGAGTTGTTGACCTACCACTGGAAGAGACGGCGCTGGCTGGTTGCGCGCACTTTCAAGTTGTTGAGCCAGCGGCGGGAGCGGTTCCGGCATTGAACGGAGGCAAACTGCATATCGAAGAGCCTGCGGAGTCGATCACTGTGTTCGAAGTGCATTGATTGGAGCATTCTCAATCCAGGAGAGTTTGAATGTTGATCGCAGGGCGGGAATCGAGGCGTTGGAAGTGTGCGGCGGCGTTGTGCCTGTCGACAGTTGTGGTGGCGGGGTGCGGGAGTGGCGGCGCCAATCCCATCGCGGCGGTGACGACGCCGCAGGCGACTGCGCCGGCGCTCTCTGTGAGCGCGGGGACATACACGACATTGCAAAGCGTGGCGCTCTCGGACGCGATGGCCCGGGCCACCATTTATTACACCACCGATGGCACCACGCCGACGGCATCTTCGGCCGTGTATACGGCGCCAATTCCAGTGACGACCACGACGACAATTGATGCGCTGGCCGTGGCCAGCGGCTACACCAACAGCAGCGTGGCCTCGGCGACGTACACCATCAACTTTCCCGCGGCTCCGCCGATTGCGGCGATCACGGACATCCACCAGGGATTTATCTACCAGATTGTCACCGACCGTTTTTTCAACGGCGATACGACCAATGACAATCCGTCCGAGAGTCCCGGCCTGTTCGATCCGAATGGGTTCACCAATCCTTCCGACTGGCATCTCTACTGGGGCGGCGATCTGGCCGGCATCCAGCAGAAGCTTAACTACTTGAAGTCGATGGGCGTGGCCGGCATCTGGATCTCTCCGCCGGTGGATGATATCCGCGTGAATGCAGGTTCAAGCAACGGCGAGACCGGCTACCACGGCTACTGGCCGCGCGACATGATGCAGATCGACGAGCATTTCGGGGACGACCAGAACACTTGGACGGCCTTCGACAACCTGGTGACGGCGGCGCACGCGGACGGGATCAAGGTCTTCGTCGATTTTGTAGCCAACCACACCAACCCCATCGGCGCCGGCGAGGATGGATCGCTCTATAACAATGGGACGGCAATTACAACGTATTCGACCGATACGGGAGTAACTCCCTACTATCATCACAACCCGGGCGTCAGTAACTGGGATGACCGCTACCAGGTGCAATATTACACACTGGAGGGCCTGGCCGATCTGGACCAGACCAATCCGTGGGTGGACCAATATCTCAAGACGGCAGTGACCGGGTTTCTGGCTCACGGAGCCGATGGCTTCCGTTTCGATGCCATCAAGGATGTGAACTGGGGCTGGACTTACAGCCTGGAGAACACCATTGCCAATTGGAGCGGCTCCTCGACCCTGCCGACGGCAACGGCGCGGCCTTTCATCTTCGGCGAGTGGGGTGAAGGCTCGGGCGATGCGCTCTATCCCGATTCAGTGAAATTTTCCAATAACAGCGGCATGAATCTGCTGGACTACACGCTTTACTACCAACTGGCTGATGTTTTCGGAAGCAACAAGAGCTTTCACGAGATTGACAACGAATTGACGCTGGAAGACGCAGGCTCGCCGAGCAGTACAGCACAGCCGTTTGCGCAGCCGAATGACCTGGTGACGTTCTTCGACAACCATGACAATGCGCGCATCATGACGCTGGGCGCGGACCAGATGGCGGTGAAGCAGGCGATGAGTTTTCTGCTCACCTGCCGCGGCGTTCCGGTGCTCTATTACGGCGACGAGCAATACCTACACAACGATACGGATGGCGGCACGGACCCCTATAACCGCAACGCGATGACGAGTTTCAGCGCGACCGACGCGGTGCTGCTGGTGCAGTATCTTGCTTCGCTGCGCGCAGCCAATCCGGCGATTGCCTACGGGACAATGCAGCAGCGCTGGATCAACGACGATGTGTACATTTACGAGCGGCAAATGGGGACGAATGTCGTGCTGGTGGCGATCAACAAGAACGCATCGACCGACCAGGCCATCAGCGGGCTCTATACGTATCTGCCGCCGGGGAGTTATACGGACTATCTGGCCAGGACCATGGGCGGGACCGGAGTTACAGTAACTGGAGCGGCCGGAAGTAATAACCCGGTGACCAATTTCACGCTTCCTCACCGCAGTGTTTCCATCTGGGTCTCCGCGGGAACGGCGGCGCCTTCGATTGGCAGCGTTACTCCGCGCGTGGCCAATCCGGGCGTAACGGTGACCATCAATGGCGCAGGGTTTGACGCAACGGCCGGAACGGTGAACTTCACCGCAGGCGGCACGACCGCAGCGGCAACGGTGACCAGTTGGAGCAGCGGCCAGATCACGGCTCAAGTTCCGGCGCTGGGCGCGGGTGCGGGAACGGTGACGGTGACTGAGGGAACGGCGACCTCGAACTCCGCCCCTTTTGTGGTGAACACATCGAACCTGATTCCGGTGAATTTCAGCGTGAATGGCACGCCGGCATTGGCCAACACGGATGTTCTGATGCTGTCAGGCAGCGTGGCGGAATTGGGCAATTGGGCAACCACGTGGAATGGCGCCATCGGACCGATGACGATTCCGGCTGCGGGCAGTGGATTGCAGACCGTGTCCGTCCCCGCAGGTGCGGCGGTGCAGTTCAAATTCCTTGTGCTGCACGGCGACGGGACGGTGACCTGGGAGAACGGCGCGAATCACAGCTATATCGTTCCCGCCACGGGCGTGGGTACGGCGGCGTTGAACTGGCAGAACTAGGAATCCGACCGCGCGATTTCTAACATGGCTTAAGATGGTCCCAGGTCTCAAAGGCGAGACCTAGGGCACCCGCAATTGGTACGAGAACAAGCGGACGGAAACCTATCTTATGGGATTCTGCTATTGGCGGACGACTACGCCGGCCTTCATGACAAAACTTACGTGCTCTACAGCGGTGATGTCGTCGAGAGGGTTGCCGGGGACGGCGACGATATCGGCGAAGTAGCCGGGCTTGAGTTGCCCGATCTGGCCCTCCCAGCCAAGAAGTTTTGCCCCCTCGATCCAATCAGCCTGCAGTACCGCCAGGGGCTTCATGCCGCAGCGGACCATCAGTTCGAGTTCGACGGCTTGCGTGCCGTGCGGGAACGGGCCGACGTCGGAGCCTACGGCAAACGGAATCCCGGCGGCGATCTGGCGCTTGAATTCGCGAATTTTATAGTCGAGCAGGGCCTGTTCTCGGGCGGCTACGGCGGGCGACGCGGCGTGGTCGGCAAAGTACTTGAAGATGGCGAACGTGGGCACGGCGGGGATGTGCTTTTCGCGCATCAGGCGCATGGTTTCGTCGCTCAACTGGGTGGCGTGGTCGATGGAGGCGACGCCGGCCTGCGCCGCATAGAGCGTGCCGGGCTCGCCCATGGCGTGCACCCCAACGCGCGTTCCCAGTCGGCGGGCTTCTTCAACGGCCGCCGCGAGTTGCGATTCGGAGTACTGGTAGGGCGTATGGAACTCGCCATCGATGAGCTTATCAGGACCGGTTTCATAGATTTTGACGAAGTCGGAACCTTCTTTGTGCTGCGCGCGGATCACTTCGATGAGCTGGTCGATGGAGTTGGCGTAATCGGCGTTGGAGAGGACGTGTTGGGCGGGGTTGAAGTGTATGGCGTCCTCGTGGCCGCCCAGGATATCGATGGCATTGCCGCTGATACGCAGGCGCGGGCCGGGAATGAGGCCCTTGTCGATGGCGTTGCGGACTGCGGTGTCGGCCGACCCCGCGCCCTCGGTGCCCATGTCACGCTCGGCGGTGAAGCCGGCCAGCAGGTCGGCTTTAGCGGCCTGTGCGGCGAGTAGGGTGCGCCAGGGGACCGACTCCTCGACGGTTTGCAGGTCTTCGGCGCCGGGGTGCAGGAAAAGGTGGACGTGGGCGTCGATGAGGCCGGGGAGCAGGGTAGTGTCGCCGAGGTTGATGACACGCGCGCCCTGCGGATGGTCGACCGAGACGCCGACGGCGCGGATGAGGTCGCCCTGGATCAGAACCTCGCCTGGCTGCAGAAGCGTGCCGGTGTCGACCTGGAGCAGGCGTGCGGCGTGCAGGACGATGGGCATGGAATCAGTCTGCTGCGCGAAGGCGAAGTTGGAGCAGGACACACAGAGAAGCACGGTACAGAGACGCGCAAAGAATCTGAGCATGGGTAAAACTATGGCGCATCCGGGTTGGCTTGTCGAGAGCCGGGGCTTCTGAATCGTCAACGACTTGCGGGACGCATTGTGGAAAAGCCGAGCAATCGGGCGGGTTAATGCACAGGTTCGCAGCAGGCTCGCCTGCGCTATGATTGCCAGTGCATGCTGAAAATCGAAGCGGTGAAATGGCACGGAAAGTGCTCGCGTCATCCCATGTTCGATCCTGAAAAGGATGGGGTCAGCGCAATCAAGGGCGGCTGCACCCGCTGCCAGGAGTTGCTGACGATTTTTGAGAATTACCGGCGGACATTGCAGTTGATGCGGGCGTTTGCGCCCTTCCCGGCGAAGGGCAAGGAGACCGCCGATCTCGCGCCTGATCGTCAGCAGGATCTGTTTGATTTGCTGGGATGATGGTTTGGCTCGTCCCGCGGGCTCACTTCCTGTGGGTTTCGCCGCAACATGCGTCCTGCCTGTGCTGATTCCTCTATAGTTACAAAAAAGGGGAAAGCCATGAAGCTGAGCGGACTGAAAACGGAGCGGCCCAATCGCGCCTCCGCGGATCTGGACAAGTTGAGCGCGCTGGAGATTGCCGCGCTGATGAATCGCCAGGACGCGCATGTTCTGCGCGCTGTCCGCGCAGTGCTTCCCGCGATTGCGAAGGCGATCGACGTGGTGCGCGACCGGTTGGCGCGGGGCGGGCGGCTGATTTATGTGGGCAGCGGAACGAGCGGAAGGCTGGGCGCGCTGGATGCGTCAGAGTGTCCGCCGACCTTCGGCACCGATCCGGCGATGGTTCAATACGTGATTGCCGGCGGCGAGCGTGCGTTGGCGAACGCGACCGAGGCCAGCGAGGATTCAGAAGAACAGGGCGCAGCCGACATGGCTGCCCGCAAACCCTCAAAGAAGGATGTGGTGGTGGGCCTGGCCGCCAGCGGGCGCACGCCGTACACGATTGCTGCCCTGAGACTTGCTGGCAAAAAAGGCGCTGCCACGGTTGCCATTGTTTGCAACACGGGCTCGGAGTTGGCAAGGGCGGCCCAGATTGCAATCGAGGCCGAGGTCGGTCCGGAAGTGCTGGCTGGATCGACGCGTCTCAAAGCGGGTACCGCCGAAAAGCTGATTTGCAATATGCTGACCACGGGCGCGATGGTCCGGCTGGGTTATGTCTACGGCAACCTGATGGTCAATCTCCATCTGAAAAATGAAAAGCTGCTGGAGCGCGGCATCGCGATTGTGCAGCGCGTGGCCAAGGTGAACCGGACAGCGGCGATGGCGGCGCTTGAAGCCGCGGATATGAAGGTGCCGGTGGCATTGGTGATGCTGTCCGCCAGGGTAACCAGGGCTGAGGCAGTGCGCAGACTTAGGCGCGCACAAGGCGGTGTTCGCAAGGCGATTGAAGCGTAGACGCAGTGTGCGGAGCCTAGCGGAGAAACTTGATTCCGCTTTTCTCTGTAATGTCGACAAAGCGACCTGGCACCATTCCAGTGGAGCAGTTGAAGGCCGATTCGCGCCGGAGCTTTGCGCGCGTGCTCAAAGAATTGCCGTCGCAATCGCCAGCGTAAGGGCCAGCCAACTGTTCAGTTGTCATGCCTTCCATCGTTGCGAGAGCAACTGGCTTGATATCTCCGTCTTTGCTTCGCTCAGTGTGGACGGTCAGAGGATGACAGGGCGCAGCTCCCCTCTACAGGCAATCGATCCGCGCGCGTGGTCAATTGAAAATGCCTTTCGCGCACTTTGCAATCCGCATTTCCGTGTCGGCATTCGCAAGTTCCGAACGCATTGGAACAAATCATCTGCAATCACGATTGAGACGAAGTCTCGACCTATCATCGTGACTTATCGCTTATTGCTCTCCCGTAAGTCCGCGAAATATCTCAACCTCCCGCTGGCGGTAGGGCGTTCCGTCCTCGTCAAAGATGTCGTGGAACCAGACTGTGGGTTTTTCGATGATATACGGATGTAACCAAGAATCCCAGGGAAGGTAAGTCTGGCTGCGGCCCTTCACCAGTCCCCAGTTGATGGCCCCGACGTGGTATTTCTTGGCGAGAGGCAGAACCGTGTCAAAGGTGCTGCCGGCTCCGCGCGCCATGTACTCGGTGCAGATCAGGGGGCGATTGAATTGCTGGAGCTCGTGAACCCTGCTTTCGAAACCCTCCGGCCAATCGTAGTTATGAAATGAGATGATGTCGGACTGTTCAATTTGAATCTGCGCCACCGGCGGCATCTTGTCGAGGGCCGACCAGTTGCCCTCCCACACTCCGCTGGTAAGTGGCTGACTGGGGTGGGCGGAGCGGGTCCACTCAAAAGCCTGTGGAAGCACAGCCTGAATCAACTCTCGCTTGTTCGGGAGCTCGACTCTTTCATAGGCTGGATTGTTGGTATTATCGGGCTCATTCCATACGTCCCAGGCCAGGATGCGAGGGTCCTTGGCAAACGCTCCGACCACGCCCTGTACATAGGCTTTCAGACGAGGGTACTGGGCCGGATCGGCGAGGATCGCCTTCCCGGGCGCCTGCACCCAGCCCGAGTTATGAACGCCAGGGATGGGCGGGTGCTGAAGGCCGAGTTTCGGGTCGGGATCCCAGCAGGAATCGAAGAGCACGAATATCGGGCGGATGTGATGCTTGCTGGCGATGGCGAGAAACTGATCGAGGCGCTTCTGGAAGCCGGCGGAATCCTGTTCCCACAGCAGGTTGTGCAGGAAGACGCGCATGGTGTTCATTCCCAGACTTTCTGCCCAGCCGAATTCGCGATCGATCTCCGCTGGGTGGAAGGTGCCGGCCTGCCACATTTCAAGTTCGTTGATGGCATCGGAAGGTAAGAAGTTTGCACCGACGAGCCATGGTTGCTGCTGGTACCACTGATTTGCCTGGGCTTCTGTCCATCGCTGCTGGCTGTTCAGCGTGCCGCAGGCGGTAAGGAACAGTACGAGAGTCAGCAAGGCGCGCCAATGCCGCAGCCGCATCCATACCGGAATTGTCTTCAACATGAATGCTTCCTTTCCTCACTTCGTTGCGCTCAAAAAAACTCAGCGCTCGTCGAAAATGTCGAGTGTTGCCCGCAAGTCATTTTCGGGTTAGAGAAAACACAGTTACCGAGGCATGACGAAAGGTGTGCGGCTTTTCCGCAGAGAAGAGGGCCTTCAGACACGCAGGTGGCTTGCATCATAGTTGCGTGTAACGACATGAGCCTGAGCAGAGATGCCCATTGACAACGCATCAATTTGCCACGTACATTATCGTGCTCTTTGTTAGAAAGTGGGCGAGAAAATGGCTGATCGACCGGCGCGTGCCGGGTAGAGAGGGAAACTCCGGAGAGCGGTTCTTTGCCGGGGTCTTGGCAGGAGAGTTTCTTAGAGATCTTCGGCTCGAAGGATGCCGCGCATCAGGCCGGAGCTGACCGCCTCGGTGCGATCCGCGACCTCAAGCTTGGCCAGGATGCTGTTGACGTGATTCTTGACGGTGCTGCCGGAGATCTGGATCACGTTGGAAATCTCGCGATTGGTAAGGCCGCGCGCTACCAGCTTGAGAACCTCCAGCTCGCGTCCGGTGAGCTGCTGGCTCTGCAAACGGTCGGTCAACTGTCTTTCGACGGCAGGCGACACCCAGCGTTTGCCCGCATACACCTGGCGGATGGCCTCGACGAGGGTTTCGCGTCCCAGGTCCTTGAGGATGTACCCCAGGGCTCCGGCCTGCAGAACCTGGAAGATTTCCTCTTCGGTCTGGTAGCTGGTGACGATGAGGATGTGGGCATGGCGGAAGTCCTTGCGAAGGGCGCGGACCACCTCGATGCCGCTCTTCTGCGGCATGCGCAGATCGAGCAGCAGCACATCGGGCTTGAGCCGGCCGTAGAGCTCGATGGCTTCCAGGCCATCGGAGGCTTCGCCGACGACTTCGAAACCGGGCTCGGACCCCAGCAGGCTGCGAATGCCGATGCGGTAGACGAGATGGTCGTCAGCTACCAGGATGCGCACAGGCGTTGAGCCGGGCTCTGGGTAGTCGGGCTGAACCCATGGCTTGAAGGTATTTCTCGGGGTCGTCACTGGGCCACCTTCACGCGGATCAAGGTCCCGCCGGATGTGGAGTTCAGCTCCAGTTTCGCATGGATGGCCGCGCAACGCTCGCGCATGCCGGTGAGGCCGAAGTGGCCTTGATTGGGACCTGGAATGGCGTCCAGGCTGAACCCGTTGCCGTTGTCCTCGACTTCGAGCAGGACTGCGTCCTTGCGATATTCGACGCGGACCGAGATGCGGCTGGCGCCGGCGTGGTGCACGGCATTGGCGAGCGCTTCCTGGGCGATGCGAAACAGGTTGTTGGCCAGGTTGTAGGAAAGCGCGGCCGGCTCGCCCGTGACCTGCTGCTCGATGACAGCGTCAGAGGCGGCCTGCAATTGCGCAATGCTGTGGGAGATGAGAACGTGCAGGCGCTCGTTGCGCGAGAGTGAGCGCAGAATATCGATGGACAGGTGCGACTCGTGGCGGCTGTGGCGCACCAGTTGCAGAGCCTCACTGAGCAAGGCGCTGGCGCGCTCTGGATCGCGCTTGATCATCTGCTGCGCGGCCTCAAGCTGCAGGCTGATTCCGGCGTACCCCTGGGCCACGGTGTCGTGAATATCGCGGGCGATGTTGGCGCGCTCCTCGGCAACGGCGCGATAGCGCGCGCGCCGGATGCGGAAATAGCCGTTGATCGAGATCAGGATGAGAATGATTCCGATTCCCGCCAGCAGCAGCAGGTGGGCGCGGGTCCACCAGGAGGGAGCTTCGGCGACTTCGATATCCTCGGCGGAGCGCAGCAGAAGGGTGAACGCATCGCCGCGGCCGGCGTTTACGCCGTGGTTGACTACCAGAATGCCGGTCAGGCGCAGGGTGGCTCCCGGCTGCATGGACTTTGTGGTAAGTTCCAAGCCTGGGTTGTCGCTGGGCAGAACAGCGGAAAAGCTCTGGTGGCCGCCGCGCAATGTGAGCCGGACGCCGGTGAGGCCGGCGGGCGCGAAGGCCACCAGTTCGGCATCGGTCTGGACCAGGATGAGTTCGTTCTCGCCGCCGGCCGCCTGATCGGGCGTGATGGACAGAGGCAGCGGCATGGACCCGCCCCACAGGCGGCGCACCTGCCCCTTCTGCACCTGGGGTTGAGGCGCGAGCGTCATCTGGCCCGCGACTTCCACCTCGTCGCCGAGAGCGATTTGCTCGGTCTTGATGGGCACGACCTCGGCAGCCCCGGTGCGGTCTTCAATCACGATGCGGTGACGGTTGAGGGTGACGATGCCGCGCACGACGACTGGAACCGGGTGGGTGGAGTAGCCGGCGGACTGCACCGCGGACTCGATGGACTGGAGTTTGGGTGGGCCGGGCTGGCTGGAGACGATTGTGGCGGCGAGAGGGCAGAGGAGCACCGAAAACAGGAGCCAGCCCAGCGGGAAACGCGGCCGCCGCTGGCCGCTGGCAGCCGCTATCCCGCAGATGGACAGTAGATTCTGCAAAGCAGACTCACTATACTCGATTCGCCGCTGATGCAGAGACTCTCAAAGATTGTGTTGAGCGCGATGGCTGTCATCGTCCTGGGCCTGGCCCTGGCTGCGGGTCTCGCCGCCTGGCGATGGGAGCTGGGAAAAAGGCAGGGCGACGACGGCGCCGGCCTGCGCGGCTGGCAGCCCATCGGCGGCCACTGGACCGAGCGCGCTGGCGTGCTCTCGAACTCCAACTACGGCCGCGGCGACATGCTGATTGCCCGCCAGCCGGAAGGGACGAACTACCGCATTGCCGCCGACCTGCGCTTCGATCTGCTGTTTTCAGAGACGCATTACGGCGATGCCGGGCTGGTGATCCGAACCACCGACCCCGAGCAGGGCGTGGATTCCTACCAGGGATACTACGCGGGCTTGCGGCCCGACGAGCAGACGGTGATCCTGGGACGCGCCTCCTATGAATGGCGTCAGTTGGAGAGCGCCAAACTGGCCACGCCGATTGCGGCCGGCACCTGGTATCACCTGGAACTTTCGGCCCAGGGGTGCAGACTGACCGTGACGGCGACGCCGGAAGGCGGGCGTCCGGCAACGCGCATCGAGCACGAGGACAACCAATGCCTGACCAAGGGCGTGGCAGGACTGCGTTCCTTCTACGCGCAGGCCTCGTGGCGCAACGTGCAGATCGATGCGAATTGAAGGTCAGATTATCTTCAGGATTTCCGGTCCCGTTTGAAGAGCGTTACCAACCAAGGGAAGTTTGCCGAGCAGCGGTTCGACAAAGGCGAATAAACGGAGAATGGGACCCGGGGGGGGGGAGGGTACATCCCTGACAGATTCTTCCCGCTTGTGAGACCTCCTCCGATGCTCGGCCTTCATTCGCCATTGTTCCCCTTCAGCCACCAATGAACATTGTGCGCCAGACGAAGATAATTCTCAGCAAGCGAGGAGGAATCCCGCCACGAGTGGTGAACCGCGACTTAGAGCATTTCTCCTTGTGCTGTAGAGCGGTCCCACCCTAGCCGCAAAAACAAAGACGCGGCAAGGATGGGCACCCACACCTCACACCATAAGAAGAGATGATCTAGATCAAGGGTACGGCGGGTGCGGGGCCGCTTTAACTGGCTCCTCTGAACAGCAAATCAACCGTCGGGTCGTCGACCATGGAACGCTTGTCGACGATATGAACCGGGAGCTGGGTGGAGTAGGTCCTGGAGTCGGAGCCGGCAAGGGCGGCGCGCATGGCCTGCATGGCGCGCGAGCCGAGCTCGAAGGGATTGCTGACCACCAGGGCGTCGATTCTTCCATCCTGAATGCCGCGCAACTCGTTCAATTCATCGGAGACGCCGATCAGCAGGGGGCGCTTTCGACCTCCGCGATCGAAGGCATAAGCCGCCGCGTGGGTCGAGAACTCGTCGGTGGTGAAAATGCCCTTGATTGCGGGGTGTTCGGCGACCAGGTCCAGCACCGCCTGGCGTCCGCGGGCCCAGTCCGAAAGTCCGTATTTGACGCTCACCAGCTTGACGCCGGGGACGCGCGCAATTTCGTCGGCGAAGGCTCTTTCGATGAGGGAACTGCCCTCGACGGTAGGGCTGACTCCGACCATGCCCACTTCGCCTTTGCCGCCCAGCAGAGTGATGAAGCGCCTGGCCGCCAGCCTACCCGCCTCGGCTTCATCCCAGCCGATGAAGGCCGCAAAGTCGGCGGCAGAAAGGGCGATCGGAGCGCCAACAATGACCACCGGAATATGCGCCTGCACCGCCTTGTGCAGCACCGAGGTGAGAACAAGTTGATGGGAGGGCGCGACGATGATGCCCTGCACGTGGCTGGAGATGGCCTTGTCCACCATCTGCGCCTGCTCGGTGTAGTCGGTGACCGATTGCGGAGCGGCGAGTTCGGCGTGAATGCCGGCCGAAGCGGCATTCGATTTGACCTCGTGGTCAAAGTGCTCCCAATACTCCATGCCGCCGGTGGGGGTGATGACCATGATGGTGGGAGGGCGCTTTTGGCCGCAGCCGAATGACAACGCAAGCAGCGCGAGCAGAAGAACCAAGCGTCTTCGAATTCGAGGCAGACTTCCTGGGACCTGATCTTTGATTCGATTCTCTTGCATTCGATCCTCTTGCCGGCGTTACTTGATCGCGGTCAGGAAGTTTCCGCGGCTGGCGCGGGTTTGCTGCTCGCTGAGGCACCTGGCCAGGTCCGCCTCAGCCCGGCGCCTCAGGCGAAATTCAGAGGGTGCTGTTTTCGCTCGGTCAGCCAGCATTCCCTCAGGGGCTAAAGCCCCGCTGGTTTTGCCGTCTTTACGTACGGGCTAAAGCCCGTACCCTTCAAATCCGTGAAGCGACCAGCCATGCGGCGGTCTCCGTTAGCGGACGATGTTTACGGTCACGGTTGTGGTTTGCGTCACGCCTCCGCCGTCTGCGGTGACCGTGATGGGGTAGCTTCCGATGGAGGCGTGGTGGCTGGCCTTCACCGTCATGATCGACGTCCCGCTGCCCGGCGCGGCCAGCGAACTGGGACTGAAGGTGATGGTTTCGCCCGAGCCTTGTCCTGAAGCGGACAGCGTAACGGCCGAGTTGAAGCTGCCGGCTGCGGTGACGGTGAGGGTGGTGGTAGCGGAGCTTCTGCGGGCCACCGAAAGGGAAGCCGGCGAGGCGGAGATCGTAAGGCCGGAAGGGGACGCGGATGCGGGGACGGTGAGAGAAAGTGTGGCCGACTGCGTCAAGCCTCCCCCGATTGCGGTCACGGTAACGGGATACGTGCCGGCGGCGGCCGAAGTGACGGCCAGGGTCACGGTAGATGTGCCGGAGCCGGGCGGGGAGATGGACGGGGGGCTGAAGGTCGCGAGGACCCCAGCCGGTTCGCCCGAGGCAGCCAACGCAACCGCTGAATTGAAGCCTTGAGGCGCGGTGATGGTCAGGGTGGAGGTGGCGCTGGCGCCTGGCGCTGCGGAGACGGAAGCGGGGACGAGCACCGCGGAAAGTCCGGTGGGAGGCGCGGGCGCGCCGGCAAGGGCGTTGATCAGGCCGGTTCCGTTGGGAGAGCCCCAGCCGGTGACCAGATCGTAACCGGCAACAGCCGAATAACTGCCGGATGTGCCGCTGGTGATGTCGTGAAAGTCGGTGGCATAGCTTGAGGTTATATTCTGCGCGTAGATTGTGGGGTTGATGAAGCCGATGGTCGGCTGGCCGTTCGAGACCAACTGCTGGTTGACCAGCGCGATGTAGCCGGCCCACATGGGAGCCGCAAAGCTGGTGCCGCCATATTCGTTGGCCTGGCATGTGGTCTGGTCGGCGCAGGTGTAGAAGGTGAAATTCGCGTTGGCGGAAACATCGGGGCCGTTGCGCAGGGTTGTGGAGCCCTGGTTGCTGGAGTTAATGACGCCCGAGAGCTGCTGCCACGCGGGGATGGCGACGCTGTCAGGGGATATGCCGCCGCCGCTGTCGGTCCATGCGGTTTCTGACTGCCAGGGTCCGGCCCCGCTGGCCGTGATCAGATCCGTGCCGCCGACCGAGACGACATTGGCATCGTCCGCAGGCCAGGCCTCGTTGCTCGACGACCAGGTGGAGCTGTCGCCGGAGGCCGCAAAGAAGTTCTGCCCCTGGGCCGCCATTTTCTGGAAGTAGGGGTCAAGGGTGGTGGCGTCGGCCGGCGTCCAGCCCCACGAGCAGCCAATAGTGGTGGGCAGCGGGTTGTAGGTGGTCATGGCGCCGATGATTGCCGTATCGGTGGCGCCGACATACATGACCAGGCTGGCCAGGCCGGGAGCCATGCCGATGGCCTGAGTCATGTCGAGGGTTTGCTCCGTATCGTCGCAGTTGCCGCCGGCGCCCGAGTCTATGCAGGAGGTGCTGGTGCCGTCGGCGGAGTAGAGAGTTACGGGAACGTTGTTGGTTTGGCCGATGCTGCTGAAATAGGTGGTCAGGTCAGCCAGGTCGGTGCCCGCATACTCGAACAAGCCGAGATTCTGGCCGGCGCCGGTGAGTGCGGTGCCGCCATAGTAGGCCGCGCGCATGTCACTGCCCAGGAACGAAGCCGATGGGCCGGAGCCGGTGGTGGCGTGGGTGACGACGTCGGCCGGCTTGAGGTTGTGGGCCTTGGCGTAGTCGCTCCGCTTGACGAAGAGGGCGTGGGGGATGGAGTAGTTGTCGAGGCCCGAGATGTGCCAGAGCGAAAATCCCAGGTTGGTAGTGGGTTCGCGGTCAGGCGCGTAAAAGGTGCGGTTCTCGGTGGGGTGCTGGTAGGTGCGCATCTTTACGTGAAACGCGCTCTCGATGGCCGAAACCGGGCCCTTGACTTGCACGTCCATGGCATCGCGGGTTCCGCCGACGACGGTGAGATGGCTCTTTCGGGCGAATCGAACCACGGCGTCATAATCCTTTTTCGACGGACCAAAGCGGTCAGTGAACTCCGCCACGGTGAGGAAATGCCGGTAATGGGGGCTGGCCGGGTTGTAGAGATCCTTGAGGAACGAGTCCAGGCCGGCCTGATCGCGCAGCGGTAGTACGATATTGAGCTGCAGAACCTGGGTCTTGGACAGACGCGCGAGAGGCTTTGCCTTGCCGGTGCGGGCTGCTTCCCGCACATGATGGGTCATCACGGTTTGCGCAGGGGAAAAGGCGGTCGCGACCAGGAGAATCGCAACGAGAATTGCAAGCGGGGCGATCAGGAACAGGCCTGTTTTCCGAACCATGTTTTCTCCTTCGAGGGCGGTGGTCTTCGAGATGTCCGGCTGGGATGCGAGCGGCCGGGGAGGGCCTTTTGTCCACGTAGAGTACCACCGCCAGAGGTGGGCGGCGAGAGATATCCGGTTTGTTTCCGGCGGCAAAGCGGCTGGAGACACAACGGAAACTGGATGGAGCCAGGATTTCGCCTTAAAATGAGCGGATCGGGCACGAGGAAAAGGCGGCAGGCTGACATGACAGACCAAACCATCACCATCTCGCCGGGTTCCCGCTTTCGCGCCGCGCTGGTGCTGGCGATCGTGGCGGACGCGCTGCAGGTTGCCATCTTTCCCTTGTTCTTTGAGGGCGCGGCGTCGCCAGCCGACGACCTGCTCGACCTGGGAGTGGGAGCCGCGATGATCAGCCTTCTCGGCTGGCACTGGGAATTCCTGCCCTCATTTGTGGGCAAGCTGGTACCGGGAGTGGACCTGGTTCCTTTCTGGACGTTGGCCGTAGCCAGCGTCTACCGGAAAACGAAACGGAGCTTGGCCACCCAGGGAGGAATTCGCGAGCAGGAGACGGCGCCGGGAGAGCCGCGGCGCTCATGAGATGTGCGGCGCAAAACAAATGCCGCGCGGGCGTCAACCCGGGCACACAGGAACCCGTCTAGTTGGATGAGCACTTCGCCGGCGAGGCTGCTTACCAGCGGAAGAACACGTTCATTTGAGACAGACTGAATGCGGGCGCAAGCTCCTGCACGGCATCGGTCTGCCGCGATTGCGTGGCTTCCATGACCAGGGAGAGGAGCACAAGCAAATGATTGAAATTGCATATGGTTGGCAGTTGGCGCGGCGAGCATTGCTCATGGTGGGCATCCTGTTTGCCGGTAGCAGCGCTGTTTGGGCGCAGGCGGAGGCGCAGGCCGGTCCACCGCCGGGCGGGATGCACGGGCGGGCATTCGGAGTGGAGCATGAACTGAGGGAACTGACCATTGTTCTCACACTCACTGACGCACAGCAGGCGCAGGTGAAGACACTGCTGATGGAGCGGCGGCAGCAGATGGAAGCCTTGCGCAAACCGGCCGAGGGCAGCGACGCAACAAGCGAAGCAGCGCGGCCAAGCCGGGAGCAGATGGAAGCGATCCGGAATGCGACCGACACCAAGGTTGCCGACCTGTTGACCGACGAACAGAAGCCCAAGTTCGCCGCGTACCAGCAGCAGCGCAAGCAGATGATGGAGCGGCATCGCGGTCCGCAGGGCCAGGAAACTCCTGCTCCGAACGCACCCAACAACTAACACGAAACAAGGTTACGAATTTCAGAAAACAAAGGAACCCTGCAATGTTCATGCCAACCCACCGTGGCCACAAGGACAAGAACGTGGCCAGGGTGGGGCAGCCGGTTTCAGGGCAATCGCATGAACGATATCTTGATGACAATTTCGCCTTTTGCGTCGCCCCTACGGGGCTGAAATGCAATGCTGGCCTCCATTCCCACGCTGAAGCGCGGGGCTAGCGACCGTTGCGCCTCCGGCGCGATAGAAATCGGAATCAGGCTCGTCAACAAGATGGATTCATGCGACTGCCCTGCACCCAGATTTTGCGCGGACCATCGTTTGGCGCGGTTATTTTCTTGACCCGATCAGGCGGATGCGCGCGGTGAAGGCTCGGCCGACCGGCTCGGAGAAGGTTCCGTATTGGGGTGAATCGACAACGTTGTTTACGACCAGGAAATTGCCGGTGTTGGTTGCGTTTTCCATGACGCC
This sequence comes from Occallatibacter sp., assembly GCA_049516495.1. Lineage (GTDB taxonomy): Bacteria > Acidobacteriota > Terriglobia > Terriglobales > Acidobacteriaceae > Telmatobacter. The sequence continues at coordinate 3,348 of JBEKTB010000006.1, read as the reverse complement.
GCGCAGGCCGAAATAGGACCCGCGGAAGTGGAAGCGCCATTCCAGCCCGGGACTGAAGGACAGGTAATTGGGAAAGCGGCGCGATCCCGCGTCGCCCACCACCTGGTAGCCGGCGTTGATTGAGGTGTACGGAAAGCCGGAATGCCAGTCGAGCGCGTACACAAGGTCCCAGCGCTTTTTAAATCCCGGCACGAGGAACGGCAGCCAACCCCAGGAGAGCAGCCGGTTGGGCGTGTCCCAGGGCAGCGGGCCGCTCTGCTCGGGGCCCAGCATGGAAACCGTTGGCGTGTAGTCGATGGCCGCGTTGGTATGCGCGGAGGAGTGCGCATACGCCGCAAAGAGCGCGTAGCCGCCGGCAAAGGTGCGCCGTGCATCGATTTCGGCCAGGTGGTCGTGGTCTTCGCGCGCATTGGTGAGCGCATAGTTACCAGAGAGAGCAGCGGGGCCGCTGTGGTTTGCGTAGACGAACTCATCGGACACTCGCTTGATGATCAAGTTCGCGCGAAGATACACAGAGCCGGGGATACGCTGCTCGACGCCAGCGCTCCAGTTCAGTGCGCGCGCTTCATGGAGCGACGCGTCGTTGGCGGAGAAGATGGTTTCCGCTTGCGGGCCCAGCGGTGTAACTCCGTCGGCGGCAAAGTAGGTGTCGTAGCGGATGCCGGCCAATGCGCGCGTCAGGTATTCCAGTTGCGTGTGTTCGTAATAGAGGCCCACGCCCGCGGATATCTTTGTCCATCCTTCGGCTCCCGAGGGCAGATAGACGGCGGCAAGGCGCGGTGAGACAAGCGGCCTGCGCAGGATCTCGTCCCAGTCGAAGCGCAGGCCGGGTTCGAGGAGCAGGCCGGAACGCGGTGTCCAGCGGTCCTGGAGATATGCGCCGGCTTCGACATTGTGGCGGGTGAAGGGCGCGGTTGCGGGGAAAACGCTTTGCCGCAGCAGCGTTCCGTCCTCGCGCAGATAGTTGACCGGTGCGCGGGTTACGGATTCGTCGAAGCCGATGTGATCGAGATCGATGCCTGCCTTCAGGTTGTGCAATCCCGCCCAGCGGCGTGGCGACAGATAGAGCGCGGCGTTGGCTTCCGCGCGCTCGGAGCGGCTGGTCAGGTTCTCAAAGTAACTGCCATGCGATAGCTCGGGAGTTATCTGGTAAGGGCTGTCTCCGTGCGGCTCATAGCCGTCGCTGAAGCGCACCACGCCGAAGCCGAGATCGAGGAGCGCGCCGTTGTGAAAGCTCTGCTGATCGCGCAGATAGGGCAGCCACGCGATGATGTTGGTCTTTGTGGTGCTCTGCTGCGGAACCAGCGACGAGATGCCGTCGTAGGGGGAATGATAGTCGTTGAACAGCAGGCCCCCGGATACGATGTTGGCAGGCGCGGCATTGGCCTGGAACTTGATCAGGTTGCTTCCGCGCAGCAGGTGGTCGGTGTCGGCTCCGGCAGGTAGCTCCTGGATGTAGATGTTGTCGTATTCTGCCTCGACTCCGTCATAGAACCAGGCCCGGCTGCGCTTGAGCGGTCCGGAAAAAGTGAGCCGGGGAACGAACTTGTCAAAGCGGATTCCATTGGCCTGACGGAACGAAGGAAGGAAATCCGTGGCATTGAAGCGGAACTGGTTGTCGCCCATCCCGCTGTAGAAGGCCACGACGCCGCCAGTGCTTCTGCCGAACTCGACCGGGTAGCGGGTTGTCTCCTGATCGATGGAGCGAACCGCGTCGGCACTGATGCGAAGGCCAAGAATGCCGCTGACAGGCGAGCGAATGTCGAACCCATCCAGCGTGTCCAGGGTCGCCCAGGTCTCCGATCCGGCTATGTGCACCTGGCCGGTCGCATCCTGCACCACGCCGGGATAGTAGGGCAGCAGGTTGCGAATGTCGCGCGAGGTGGTGTAGGGGATATTGACGATCTCCGGCAGATTCATGGAGCGCTGATCGGAAGTCTGCTGCGTATCAATGCCGGGAACCGAGGCCGTGACGCTGACCTGCTGGAGCACCATCTGCTCGTGGCTGAGCACTACCCGCAGGTCGCGAATCAGCGGATCGGCCTGATTCAACGCCGCCTGATAAAACCCTGGCTTCTCCACGCGGAGGCGGTAAGACTGGTTTCCCTGGAGGAGATACCTGGCTTGGCCTGCGTAGTTGGTTGAAAGTCGAATCTCGGGATGGCCCGGCTCAAGAACGATCACCTGGGCGCCTGATACAGCCCCCCCATTCTCGTCCACAATCGTGACAACGACCAGGGCATTGGCCGGTGGCGTCTGCGCGGCGGCGGCAGAGGCCAGGCAGCCAACGGCAAAAGCAAGGCAGCCAAGGAGAGACAGGCCGGAGACGACTCGGCCCGCACGCTTGAAATATCGCATGGGTTCACCGCAGCCAGCGTCCCCATTGTAGACGCTCACGGAGGTCGAAATGTCCTGTTGGCGAGTGGCTGCGGGGCGCACGGACCGCTCAAGCGAACGGCAAGAAGGCGACGCGATCTGCGCCGGTTGCGCCCGCAGAACAGGATGGTGGAAGTTACTTTTCCAAGGCTGCTGCGCTCGGCCTGACGGGCGTAGTCGCGTCCTCTCCCGCCACGGTTATCCATTCCCGCACGTACCACCGCTTCACGATTCCACCGGTCACATACGGATCGGCCTGGGCAAACTTCTCCGCGACCTCGGGCGAGTCGCCCGTGAAGAGCAGCACGGCGCGGTCCGCGGGATTGGCGAGAGCGCCGCCCAAGACCAGCTCGCCGCGCCCGCTTGCCTTCCAGGCCAGGGCGAGGTGCTCGTTGCGAAACTCTGCACGCCGTGAAATGTAGTCTTCGCTCAGTTCGTAGAACAAGAGGTAATGCATGCGTTTGCCTCAATGTCTTTCAGCGGATACAGCATCGCTGCTGAAGAACTTGCAATTGCCGGCCAACGGGATGGCTCGTAGTGCATCGCTTCCCGTCCGGGGATGGCTGGCCCGCATCCATTTGGGAGCTTCGAGAGCCCCTAACTCATTTGTATGATATCGCCCGTATAATTACCAGCAGAACCCGATGAATTGACGAGGAAATTTCAATGCCGGCTTACGAGTATCAGTGCAATGCGTGTGGGAACCATTTTGAGCAGCGCCAGAAGATGTCCGATCCGGCGATCGAAGCGTGCCCAGGATGCGGCGGCCCGGTGAAGAGGCTGATCAGCGGCGGCGCAGGCGTCATCTCAAAGGGTGGAAGCTCTGCCAACTTCGCGGAGCCGGGCGCAGGCTGCGGCTCCGGTGCGCCTTGCTGCGGCCAAGGCGGATGCGCCAATGCGGAGTTCTGCCACCAATAAGATAGAAAGCCGTCTCGATCTTTTCCGCTTCGAAAACTGATTCTGCGCCAGGCC